>NZ_JAFIDN010000003.1:0-300000 GCF_017921895.1 Natronogracilivirga saccharolytica | reverse complement strand
GCATAGGCCTTGAACTCTACGTTCATTGTCTCCGATCCCGTATTCTCCAGCACGGATGTAATTACGCCCGAGCCTTCTCCCTGTCCGATCACATGATAGACATACAGGCGATTCGGACCGGGTTCCAGCGACTCCTGCATGGCGATGCCTGCGCCGGTTCTGAAATATTCCGGCATGTCGGAAAAGGCAAGCGCGGCTCCCTCTCTGGGTATACGCTGGTATGGGATACGCGGCAGTTCTCCGAGTTCGAAATCATTTAATGTCAGCAGGTCACCGGACGAGGCACCCATGAATCGGGGTCCCGGCGGCTGCAGCGGGGGAGCATCATCGTCAGGATCATCATCAGATGAAGTAACATCACAAGCAAATGGCAATGCGCACATCATCAAAACCAGCATCGTGATCAGAAAGGGTTTTCTGTGTTTGCAGGATAAGGCATTCATGGCAAAAAAATTTTGAGAGGAATTTTGTCCCTGGTTAATGGCAAATCAAATGAATTCCAATGGCCAATATATGAAATCAGACAAATTATGTCTGACAAAGTTTTTCCCGTCCCCCACTCTTTCACCCGAAAAGGTCTGACCGCAAAAAATGTAAAACAACAGAACACAGATACAAAAATTGTAGACATTTTCATTAATAAACATTAAAATATGTAAGCGGTTCCGCGGGTCACAAACCGCGTTTATTTACAAGGGACACCATATCCTGTCATAGGCCGCAATATGCATCTGTATGCGATTTAACAATTTTTCACCAAGTCTTTGCAATTTTTACCATATCCAACCATCTCACTATGAAAAAACGCACGTACTCAGCCGGTTTAATCCTCTGTCTTATTCTGGCCTGGACATCAGTTGCTGAAGCACAAACCCGTACTATTACCGGTACCGTTTATGACGCTGAAGATGAATCGCGGCTGCCGGGTGTCAACATCGTTGTGGAGGGAACGACAATTGGCACCACAAGTGATACAGACGGAAATTACGAACTTGAAGTACCGGAAGACGCCGGGCGGCTTGTCTTTTCATTCATCGGCTTCGAGACAAGAAATGTCAGAATCGCTGACCGAACCACCATCAACGTGCGGCTCAGTCCGGTGGTGTTTGAAGGTGATGATGTGGTGGTCACGGCAATGGGCATGACACGCCAGGAGAAATCTATCGGATATACCGTTCAGCAGATCGATTCCGAAGATTTTCTCCGAACACATGACATGAACCCCATGACATCACTTCAGGGCCGGGTTGCCAATGTTGACATTACCGGACTCGGCACCGGAGCTGACGGATCCGCAAGGATTATCATCCGGGGACACCGGTCATTGCGGCCGGGCGATGCCAACCAGCCGCTGATCATCGTTGACGGTATGCCTATCGACAACTCAGGCGGAATGAGTGCCGGACAATGGGGCGGGTTTGATTACGGCACCGGACTGAACCAGATCAACCCCAATGATATAGAATCCATCAACATTCTTCAGGGTCCCAATGCCGCGGCACTATACGGATCCAGGGCGGCCAACGGCGCGGTAATCATTACTACCAAAAGCGGCCGAGGCGTTGACGGCATCGGGGTTGAATACACATCCAACGTGACCTTTGAAAGACCTGCAATCACTCCGGATTTTCAAAACGAGTTCGGCCGCGGCTCCGGCGGCACATTCAATGACTACAATGCCGACGAGGACTTCTATATCATCGACAACACCGAAGAGAACAGCTGGGGTCCCCGGATGTCTGACAATATCATGGTCCGTAACTGGACGGGGGAAGTCCGCCCGTACTCGGCACAGTCAGATCACGTGCAGGATTTTTTCCGCACAGGAGTTACCAGCAACCAGACCATTACCATGACCGGCGGAGGGACCGATCACGGATACCGGTTATCCTATACCAATATGACCAATCAGGGGATCTATCCCGACAGTGAAGTCATCAGAAACAGCATCTCTCTCCGGGCCCACAAGCAATTTTCCGACAGGCTGCGTGCCGAAGGCCGGTTCAGCTATGTCAACCAGGACGGGTTCAACCGCCCGCCGCAGGCTCGCGACCCTGACAACCCGGTCAAGGCGCTTGTCCGGATGCCGCGCAGTGAGCGTCTGGAAGATCTTGAGAACTTCAGGACAGCCGATGGCCTTGCAAGAACATGGGATGGCGCCTGGCTCCGTGATGAGGGGCAGCGCTCGACAAGAAACATGAACCCATACTGGGCCTATAATCTGAATATCAATGATGATGAGCGGGACCGTGCATACGGTTTTGCCCAGTTTGACTACAATGTTACCGACTGGATGAGTGTGATGGTGCGCGGCGGGCTTGACTTTTTTGAGGAAACGCGGCAGCACCGGAGAGCAACGAACACACCTTACGAAGACCAGCCCTCTTTCACCATTCGTACGCGTACGGTTGAGGAGTTTAATGTCACCGGTATTGTCACAGTAGACCGTGCACTTGCAGACGACTGGACTCTGGAAATGAACGTTGGGGGGAACTACAGGAACCTTGATGTTCAGGAAGTCGGTCATCGCGGAATCGGACTGAATATTCCGGAGTTTTACAGTGTCAGCAATGCCGAGACCGTTGCCAACATCTTCGGCATCAGCCGGCAGAGGGAAAATTCGGTTTTCGGGTCAGCACAAATCGGATTTCGCAATTATGCATTTCTGGAGGCAACGAATCGGGTAGACTGGGTATCCACCCTTCCGGTTGACAACCTGCCTTTTATTTACCCTTCCTTGTCGGCTACCCTTGTCTGGAGTGAGGCTTTCGGGCTGGAGTCGGAAACCTTCACATTTGGCCGGCTGCGGCTTTCCGCGGCAGAGGTTGGCGCCGGCGGTCCGGCTTATCTCACCAACTTTGTTTATACGGTGAATCCCGGACATTTTGGTCAGCCGTTTGCACAGGGGCCGGGAACACTTCCCGCCATTGATTTAAAGCCGGAGATTGCCCGGTCGTATGAAATCGGACTCGATCTCAGGTTTTTCGAAGGCCGCCTTTCCATGGATATGAGTGCCTATACCGAGACAACCCGCAATCAGATTCTGAGTGTTGCGGTGACAAAAGCATCCGGACACAATGCCGCGACAGTAAATGCCGGTGAAATCCAGAATCGTGGATTTGAAGCCGTTGTCAGCGGTATCCCTTTAGACTCCCGCACCGGCTGGCGCTGGGATTCCAGAATCACCTTTGGTGTAAACCGCAACGAGATCCGGGAATTGCATGAGGATGTGACCAATTACTTTCTGGGCAGCATTGACGGAGCCATTGTCCGGGCTTCTGTCGGTGATCCATTTGGTGATATTGTCGGTACCCGATACAAACGAAATGAAGACGGGCGCCGGATTATTGACAACAACGGGATTCCGGTAGTTGATGACGGTGATCATGTCCTTGGCAATTTCAATCCGGACTGGACCGGCGGGTTCAGCAACAATTTGCGCTACCGAAATTTCGGTCTCAGCACCCTGATCGACATTTCTTATGGCGGGGAGGTTTATTCACTGACCAATGCCCTGATGGCACAACGCGGAAACTCGAAAATCACGCTTGAAGGCCGGAGCGAGTGGTATGCGTATCAGGCCGAGCTTGACGGCAATCCTGATGCCGAACCACGGGGTTTCGTTGCTGACGGAGTCATTGAAACTACTGATGCCGACGGCAACACCGTATGGGTTGAAAACGACATTGCTGTAAACCCACAGACCTACTGGAGTAACGTCGGAGGCTATTCGCCGGTTACCGAAGAGTTCATATATGATGCCACTTATGTCCGGTTCCGGGAGCTTGCTGTTTCCTATTTCATGCCACCGCATATTGTTGAGCGGCTGCCCATTGTTGCTCTGGAAGTTTCTGCCATCGCACGGAACCTGTTCTACATTTACAAAGACACACCCGGTTTCAGTCCTGCCCAGGGAAGCTTCAATATCGGAAACGCTCAGGGAATCGAGGCTTTCGGATTTCCGGAAACCCGCAGCGTCGGCTTTAATATTAATGTCCGTATTTAAAGCCCGGGGCAGCAAACACCACCATTTTCCTAAACACGTCGATCAATCATTATGAAATACAAAGTTATCACCGGCATACTTCTTCTCTTTCTGATGAGCGGGGCCTGCACCGATCAGTTCGAGGAGATCAATACCAGTCCCACAACAGTTACCGAAGTACCCCCGGACATGCTTTTCACCCGGGGGCTAGTTTATGGCGCCCTTCGTTACGATGTCTATCAGAGGGGGAAAGATCTGCACGGGAACCGGTATTCCCAGTACTTTGCCAACACCCAGACCGGTTGGGGAACGGACCGCTATGAAACGCGTCAGGACTGGCTGACCTCTTTCTGGGCGGCATCCTACTCCAATTTCGGTATCAATATTGCCGAAGCGATCCGGTTTACCGAAGATGATCCGGAGCTGGCGAATCTGAATGCGCAGGCGCGTATCTGGCGGGCATTCACCATGCACCGACTTACCGATTTTTTTGGTGATGTACCGTTTTCAGAAGCCCTGAGGGGGAATCTGCGGCCAAAATACGATTCCCAGGAAGAAATTTACCGCTCGCTTCTTGAGGATCTGCGCGATGCGGTGGATCAGCTTGATGAAGGACTGGAATACCGCACCGGAAACGCCGATGTCCTCTTCCACGATGACCTGGACAAGTGGCGGCGGTTCGGAAACTCCCTGCGGTTGCGGCTGGCCATGAGAACTGCCTATGCCGATCCGGGCCTTGCTCAGGAACATGTCAATGAAGTTCTTTCCGAAGGTCTGATCATGACAAGCAACAATGACAATGCCATGCTTGAAATGGACCCGGGAGGCGGCACAGGTGATCTTGTCCATGAAAACCCCATGTACTGGATATTCAGTTTTGACGAATACCGTGTCAGTGAGCACATGATAGACCGGCTTACCGAACATGATGATCCCAGGCTGCGCATTTTTGCCCGCCCGAATGTCCGCAGACAGTATGCCGGCCTGCCCAACGGTCTTTCCGACAGTCAGCTGGGTGACCATCCCGACCGCAACTATTCAACTCAGGGTGCTGTTTTCGTGCAGCAGGACACCCCCATCCCGTTCATTACTTACGCCGAGGTCAAGTTTCTTGAGGCCGAAGCCGCTCTTCGCGGATGGGGCACCGGCAGCCCGGCGTCTCATTACGAAGAGGGAATACGGGCACATATGGAGCACCTGAACCGGCTCATAGATCATGTTGAACGCGATCTCGATGATGACAAGATCACCCAGGATGAAATCGATGACTATATCAGTCAGCCGGGAGTGGCATATAATTCCGGTGGCAGCTTCAACGAGCAGCTTGAGCAGATCATGACCCAGAAATGGCTGGCTCTTTACGGACAGGGACTGGAAGCATGGGCAGAGATGCGCCGGACCGGTTATCCCGAGCCCTATCCGATCATGGCTCCGGGTGGCGGAGAAACTGACGGACAGTTGCCCCGCAGGGTACGCTACCCAAGTGAAGAGCAGGGTCTGAATCCTGATCAGCTGAGAGAAGCGATAGAACGTCAGGGCGGCGATCCGTCTGACTTCCGCATGCATCCGACACGCCGCATGTGGTGGGATGCCAATCCCGATATCACCGTAGATGAAATGTAATATCGATTGCGGCAGGCAGCCAGCGAGGCTGCCTGCTTTCCACATTATCACCAAATCGACCATCCGGCTCCCTTCAGGATCAGATGGCCGGAAACGAAACCTTACAAAAATACCAAACCGGAGACCCTATGAAACATCTTACTACCACTTTTAAACGCACAGGCATCAGCCTTGCACTTGTCCTGGGTTTAACATTATCTGCATCCGCACAAACCGTTGCTGATGATTTTGAACTCATCGATCCCGTCTGGAGTATCATGCCTGCGGATGTTGAGTTTCTTTATGACTTCAACGAGGACGGTGACCCTGCTTATGTCAATCAGGGCGGGACCTACAACAAAGGGACAAGCAATATTCTGATCCCGACTGTAATCGACGGCGATCCCCAGGTAGCCATTATTGACTCAGAAGACGGCTCCTTCATTGATTATCTGCCCATGACCGAAGAAGTTGGAGGCGGCGATGTAACTCTGGAGCTTATTGAAGTGACCACGACCCGGGACGGCCGTATTTTCGGAATTAACCAGGTCATGGAAGCTGCCATCCGTATTTATATGTGGGAAGACGAATCGTCGGATCCGGTCGTCGTTTACAACGAGGCAAGGAACATGCCCAATGCAGGTCAGTTTGGTCAGTGGGGACAGGGGTTCGGCGTCATCGGTGAAGGTGAAAACCTCACGGCCCTCGTGTCCGGCTTTCAAAACCCCAACATTCTGGTGATGGAATGGAATGACGGCCAGTTTGAGTTCAAGGACAAGTTTGACATGGGCAGCTTCGGCTTCGGCAATGGTTTCGGGGAAATACCCGGCAGCAGCAATACCGTTTGGACCAACGGTGCCGGAATTGAGGCCAGCATCGTCAATATCGAAACCGGGGAGGTTGTTGCCAGTGTCGATGAAGGGATAATCAACCGGGATCACTATGACATAGACTATATCGAGACCGACATGGGCAGCTTTATCATTGCCGGCCCCCGTTACCCGGATACTCCCTTCTCCGTGGTTGATGTCTCCGATGTGGACGATCCGTTTCTTCGCCACCTTGTGATCTTTCCGGCTGAGCAGGCTGTAGAGAATGTGCAGCTTACCGGATTTGTACACTTCACACGAAGCGGTAATGCCGTTGTCATGTCGTCGAATAATCCGCTGATGTATTTCGAGCTCGGCATCGGGGCAATGGAAACTTCCGCCGAACAAGCGGTGCGGGATCTGCCGGCCGGCATAACGCTTCAGCAAAACTATCCCAATCCGTTCAACCCAACCACTTCCATTACCTACACGCTTGATCGTGCTGCAGATGTAGCAGTTAACGTGTATTCGATTACGGGGCAGAAAGTTGCTTCCATCAGTGCTGGCATGCAGAATGCGGGTTCGCACAGCCTGGAATTTGATGCATCTCACCTGTCAAGCGGCACTTACATATACCAGCTTCAGGCCGGCAACCAGACACTGACACGCACCATGATGCTGATCAAGTAATGTCCGCTGTTGATGAATAAACAGTAATCCGAGCCGTCGTTCCCCGGGCAGCGAGTCTGGAGGGAATCCGGCTGAGAGTTCATAAAAAAGCCATCCTGAATATGCGGGATGGCTTTTTTTGTGCCTTGAACCTTTGAACAAATAAATTGGCGCCGGTAAATTAGCACCGGTAATTCAGTACCTGGAATTTACTTCAGAGGAGCTTTGCTGACAGGAACCGGCTCTTCCTCACGTCCCCGGTCTATGGTTGACAGGTGACGGAACCATGCGAAATAGAGTCCGACAGAAAGCACCAGCAGTACGGCAGTAAGTGCAAAAAAGTTACCCCACTGCTGTGTCATGAAGGACATGGGGGTAAGGAACAGAATGATCTGCCAGGGTACGGCAATGAATGTGGCAAGGATATCGCGCCTGTTCTCCGCATTGATCTTCTGAATGTCCTGCGAGCGGAAGCAGCTGCGGACCGGGCCCCAGAATCCGAAGGGCCGGGTGATTTTGTAGAATTTGGTCAACACGGTGCTCTCGGTTGGTGTGGTCAGCAGGGTCACCGTAATGGAAATCACAAACGTCCCGCCGGCAATAAATATGAACGACATATACTCCGGTATTTCAGGGGCAACCAGTCGCTGTCCTATGGCAAGAATCATCCCGGCAAGTGTGCCGAAAGCAAATCCGTAACCGTTAAACCGCCACCAGTACCAGCGAATGATCTGGGGGACAATCAGTCCGGCCCCCAGTCCCATGGTAATCCAGGCCCAAATGTCATTGAGGTTGCGGAAAAAGAAGGTCATCAGCAGTCCGACCAGGATCAATACCGCCGATGATACGCGGCTTTGAATGACGAGCTGCCTCTCGGAAGCCCTCCTGTTAAGGAAGCGATGATAGATATCTTTCACCCAGTAGGCGGCGCCGGCATTGACCACGGAGTCGAACGTCGACATGGCGGCTGCAACCAGTCCGGCAACAAGCAAACCTGTGATGACAACAGGCAGTTCATTCATAATCACGATCGGGAGCACCTCTTCCGGATTGGCAATCACGCTTCCGCCAAGCCCGATGTTAATCCCGAGCATGGCAATAGCTACCACAAAAGGCCAGCGGAATGCCATCAGTCCGATCCAGAAAAGACTCAGCAGACCTGCTTCCCTGTCACTTTTTGCAGCAAAGTAACGCTGAATCTGATATCCGCCGGTGCCCCCGCTTCCTTCAATAGTGCTTTTGAAAAGATAGAACAAAATGGCAATGCCAAACAGGTTGTAGCGGGCATATTCACCGGGCAGGTCCATGGTCCAGCTTGGAATAATCTGTCCCCAGTCTGACAAGCTTGTTTCTATGGACTTGAATGTGCCGTCAAGCATGGGTACCGACACCAGAAACTCCTCCGGCAGATCGAACTGAACGAATGCCAGAATACAGACATAGATAATCGTAAAAAAGATCAGGAACCCCTGGAATACGTCCGTGTAGATAACCCCGTACAAACCACTGGCAACGGTATAGATAGAAGCGACGAATATCATCATGACCGATGCCAGCCGCGGGTCAATATCCAGAATACTTCCCAGGAAGATTCCGGCGCCCTGGGCAAAATAGGTGATGGTCGCGATAGCAAAAGCGATATTGGCAATTGCCGAGAGCAGCCTTGCGAGATTGCCCTGAGGGCCGCTTCCAAACCGGAGCTTCATCCATTCGGCAACGGTCATCACCTGCGCGCGGCGGTTCCACTTTCCCATGAATATCATGAGAAATGCCATGATGAGGACCACACCCCCGCGAATCTCGATAAACAATCCCTGGATTCCAATGGCATAGATAAACGCTACAATAATCAGCGTCCCGGAGACATCAAGGTTGGAAGCCATGCCGGATGACCCGAGCATCCACCAGGACATTTTTCTGTTGCCCAGGAAATAACTGTCCGCACTGGCACCGGCCTTCCGTTTGGCAATCAGTCCGATGGCGACCAGCGCCACCATATATAAGGCTATAACAATAAGATCAATGGTATGCACAACACATCCTGTTTAACAATGTGAACAATAACTGGCTGCTGAAAAAAGTGTACAGCACTGCATTTTCTCAAACTTATTTTACAAATGACATGGATCGGCTGAGCACACCATGTTCTGTCTGAAGACGGTAAATATACACGCCCGAGGAGAGATCGGTGGCATCGAATGTGACCTGGTGGCCGCCACGGCCATGATGCTCGGAATCGATGAGCGTAGTAACCTTCCGCCCGAGCATGTCATACACCTCAAGCGTGACAATGCCGCTTTCGGGCAATTCAAAGCGAATTTCGGTGGATGGATTGAACGGATTCGGGTAGTTCTGCTCAAGGCTCACCTGTTGCGGCACTTCCTGCTGCCGGTCATCGGGTTCACCTGCGACATCCCGGGATATTTCGACATCCGGTGAGCGCTTTCGGTCCAGAATGATCATAACGGCATCTCCGTATACCGGTTTTTCTCCGGAAGAAGCCGAGGCTTCCAGAAGGGCAACCTGCTGTTCCCCCTCTTGCAGATACACCTCTCCGACGGGTGTCCAGCCGCGTTTTTGAATATTCTCGCTGCTCTGATCCAGAACAACGGCAGTGGTATCTCCGGATGCGTCAACCGCTGCATAGCGCACCTCACTGTTGCCGTCCACCTCATAGGGAATGTAGGTATATACCCTGTAGTGCGCTTCGGCCGGGACATCCACGAAATACTCAATTGTCGATTCGAAACCGGCTTCGGCCTTAAGTGATCCCATCACCGAACCTTCGGCCAGCTCATCCGCTTCCCACTCACCCTGAACGACGTGCAGCGGGTTATCCTGGTGGGACACGATGCCGGGAACGCGGCGGAATGTTCCGTTTCTCGTCGGAAGCGTCGCCATTTCCTGATAATGTACCGCCGCGATACTGTCCAGTGCATGGTTATTGCGGGCACGCAGGGTTTCATAAAAGAAATACACCTCCCCTTTTATTCCAAACTCACGGTTGTAGGAGACTTTGTCGATAAGGACATCGGGAGGATTCAGATTGCCGCCCACGCCGGATACGATGCCCGGTGAAATTTTGTGCTTGTATTTCTGTGGAACATGGCCGGTTTCCGAGTCCGGTGTACTCCCAACCATCTGTCTGATCAGTGACTGGTACTGACCGAGTTCGTACCGGTAGGCCTGGGGATGCACAATATCCACCTGTCCTGCCTCAATCCAAGCCGGCCAGTCCTGAAGATAGTTGTCACGGGACCATGGGAAGATACTCGGTGACATCGATACGGTAAGATGCTGATCATAATCTTTTACCATATCATAAATTTGTCCGCCGAACTCCGTCAGAATATCGGCGCGCCACTGAATAAAATCCGGATCGTCCATATCCTCAGGCGGATCTTCGCCGTCGTGCTCATCCTGGTAACGCTGCACGGTATAGTCGCTGTAGCCCGCGTTATGCGGCAGGGCCGGCAGCCGGTCATCACCCTGAATCCCGTCGATATCATAATTTTCCATGACCTCTCTGATGAGATCAAGCATGAAATTCTGGACTTCCGGTTTGAACCCGTTCATCCACAAAAAGCCGTTACGGATGGCAATGCCTCCATCAATATTCCGGGCTGCCCATTCGGGTTTTCTTTGGAAAATGTGATTGGTGCCGCCATGGGAACCGGCGAAACCGTATTCAAACCACGGGATGACTTCCATGCCCACTCTGTGTGCTTCGGTCATTATTTCACGAAGCGGATCGCGTCCGGCCCTGCGGAACTCCCCGACCTGCGGAAATCCGAATGTGGTATCCATGACTTCGCTGTGATGAAGGGTAAATCCGCGATTCCAGACGACGGGAAATACCACATTGATTCCGTTTTCCGCCAGGTAGTCCATTGCATCTTCAAGCTTTCGCCGCTCGCGCATGACGTCGGAATCCACATTGGTGATCCAGACACCGCGGACTTCTTCCGGCAGGTCTCCGGCTGTCTGCCCGGGCGCTGCGTTCTGAGCGAAGGTGTTCAAAGGAAACAGGCTGAGGCTCGCCGTTATGAAAACTGCGGTCAACAGTGTTGGTAAAAAGCGAATCCGCATATCAAAAAAGAGTTATGAGGTGATGTTTGTGAGATGATATATGATGATTTCCTGTCCGGGCCGGTTTGCAGTCATGTTCGGGAATTGCGTTTCGGCGGAGTCCCGCCAATATCTGTCTGTCAGCGAATGGCATGATGGTGATTACGCTGAAACATGAGGCCGTCAAACCAGACTGTTCCGGCAGAATTTTCTGATTGTTTGACTGTCATATGAAAGCGTTCACCCTGTGCAAAATACCGGGTGTCCAGAATATGCCAGCCGCCCTGTGTCAAACCGGAGGTGTCGAGCGTATATTCAAATTGTTCTTCGGGCAACTCAAGGACATAGGTTACCTTCTCTTCCGGCATATTATCAAAAGGAACATGCACCATGATGTCATAGTGTCCTTCATCGGAGACAAACAGCCGCAGACGGTTCGATGCGTCAGCATTATCTGAAACCATCAGCCTGTTGCCCCATGCTCCGGGGTGTTCGGACACCTGCCATGTTCCGGTGTTTGTCGTATCGGCATAGTCATGAGGCAAACGGTAGGACGGTTTCCTGCGCTCAGAATCGCGATGCGGCAGAAACGCCGGTTTTCGGTAGTGATGGGCATAAATACTGTCGCCCAGGTTGTCGTTTTCTTCAAACAAACCCTCATAAAAGAAGTAGACTTCACCGTTGAGACCGAGCTCATGATGACGGTCCAGGGCCTGCCTTACATATTCAGGCCCGTTATAATTGTCACCTACCTTGATCAGAACGCCGGGAGCATGAAAAATTTCATGGTCGCGTTCGCTTTCAGGATCACGCTCTTCGAGTGCTTCCAGGAAGTAATTGTGCTGTACCTCAAGTTCGTCCAGATAAGCCTCAATGTCATATCGGTATATCTGCGGATGGAGCAAATCAACCGTTCCGCGCCGCACCCACTCGGTCCAGTCCTGCAGGTATTCGTCCTTTGACCAGTCATAGATGCTTGGCGAGAGTGAGACACTGAGTTCGGGATCGTACGACTTCACCATCTCGTACATTTGCTCGCCGAAATCACTGAGCCGGTCTGCCTTCCATTGAAGGAACGGCTCCTCGCGCGGATCGAGCGGAGGCTCTTCGCCAAATTCCTCCTTGTACAATTCCCTTGTATAATCGGAATAGCCTCCCTCAGCAGGAAGAGCGGGCAGCCGGTCGTCACCCTGGATTCCGTCAACGTCGTACATTTCAATTACCTCGGCAATGAGTGCAAGAATAAACTCCTGCACCTCATAGTGGAAGGCATTCATCCACTCAAAATTGTTTTTCGACAGCAATACGCCCGAACTGTCTTTGGCAGCCCAATGGGGATACGATTCAAGGATATGTCCCCCGCCTTCGTCGTGCGAACTGGCAAATCCGTATTCAAACCATGGCATGACTTCCATCCCGTGCTTTCTGGCTTCAACGATGATGTCTTTGAGCGGGTCACGTTCAGGGTCGGTGAAACGAGGGTCAATTCTGTAATCCTCTCCGAAATATTCGACCATAACCTCACTGGGATAAAGGGTGTATCCGGCATTCCAAACCACCGGAAAAACAATATTAAACCCTCTTTCCGACAGATACTCCATGGCTTCGGCAGTTGACTGCCGGTCAAACATCACATCGGAGTCCACATTGGTGATCCAGACGCCGCGCAGCTCCATTCTGTCATCGGGTGTTTCAATTTCAGAGCAGGCTGCAAGACTGCCAAATGCGATTGCTGCTGCAACTAACCATAGTAACGTTTGATTCATGTGTTAAAAATGTTATGATCCAAGATTTTTACTGTGTGCAGGAAGTGCCGGACGGTTCCTGATCACTTCCATATCATCATTTGGTACGCAGTAAACAGAGTGCTGTATTACATATCAAGAACCTTGCCAACATTCTGTGTGAATGAAACCTGTCCCTGAGGTTGTGATACCGGAATGCATGAATAAATTTTAAAATACGTTAACCGGAGCTTGTTTTCAAAGTTTTTGGAATGAAAAAAGCGCTTTATGACCTCCAGAACACCCGTTTTCGGGTCAGCCAGCTCACGATAACCGCCAGCAGAACGGTATAGGCAACCGCACGAAGCACGCCCAGCCAGGGGTCATGTTCGGTGGCCGAAACCAGGAATTCGTGAATGCCGGTCAGAGTAAGTACCGGCAGGACAAAGTTCTGCATTCCGGCATAGGCAATCATCGGATTCTGACCGTTCTGAACAAGCAGCGAAAACAGGCGGGTGCCGCGAAACACATCAATCCAGATCATCAGAGAGACCATAACCCAGATCGCTATACCTGTTGTTACGAAAAAATAGCTGAAGGTCGCATGGTCTTTGCGGATCCCCCCTTCAAAGGATTCCAGCAACAAGCCAAGCATCAGCCAGAATGCGCCCCAGACAAGCAGGCTGCGAAACAGAGAATCATTTTCATTTTGCTGTTTCCATACGAGCATCAGACCGCCGGCCAGGATAAGTGCGGATACAACCACCGTCGGGAACACGTAACGGCCGAGCAAGCCGGCAAGCAGAACTACCATCAGTACAATTCCGCTCACTGACAGTATCCAGTACCGGAAATTGTTCCGTAAGCCATCGGTTTGCGAAGGTTCCGGCAGGCCGTGTTTCATCGAATATACCAGCCGGTCGCCCACCATGGTACCCGGAATGAGTATGAAGAGATATTTCAGGTAGTCAAACTGAAACAACCATGGCACCGGCGATGAATCCCACAAAGCGGCAATCCATCCCGATTCTTCTGCGGACAGCATGCAGGCTGCCAGCAGCACAAGCACCCCGAGACGCAGGTCCTGTCGTTTGGGCGTGGCAAGCCAGATGAGGGAGGTGAATACCGCCATGTTAGTCAGAACGATCAGAATGATATCGCTGCGGTGCAGGGAAAAACCCGATCCGTCGGGATATCTCAGGACAGCAAGCAGGGCTATAGCCCCTGCAAAACCGGCCAGGCGGATTCCCCATTGCACCTTCGGCGACCAGGTTTTGGGCAGCCGGGTATAGATGGGAAACAGCAGCGCACCCCCTGCGAGCGCAGCCCACCAAACCCATGGATCCGGATCAGACGGTTCCAGCACAAAAGGCCGGACGTGATGAAGATAAATGGCAAAAAAACCGAGCAAAAACCCGCGCTCCGCTACTTTTTTCAGCATGTTCAGATACTGTCCGCCTGCCTCCATCCGCTTTGTGAAAGCAAGCGGAATCGCAACACCCATACTGAAAAGAAAAAAGGGGAAAACCAGATCCACCCAGGTGATTCCGCGCACTTCGGGGTCAAACCCGTGATCAGGCGGCGGAAGCTGGGCATGGTACATCCAGGCGGGCAGCTCGCCGAAAGGAATAATGCCGGACAGCACCATCGTAAGGATGGCAAGTCCCCTCAGCGCATCAAGGCCGAGTGCGCGTCCGCCCGAAGCCTGTCCGGTTTTTTGTGTCATATATATCCCTTCACTGTCCCGGTCACTTTCCTGATACTTCCGGAACATGTTACATCTTAGCCGGCTTTTTTCCAAAACCGTAGTGACCGTTTTTTGCTGGTATTCTCCGATTCTTACGGCAGGGACGCATTATGTTCGATTTCAGCACGCGAGGTGAATCCTTTGGGTTAATTTTGTAACTTTGCCTCTCCCAAAACCGGACAACCGGAACCGGATTATTTATAGGGTCAATATCGATTATTTCAGGGTCAGACCAGTACTATGCCAATTAAAATTATTTCCCGCAATCAGGCGGCTGATATGATGGTCAGCCGCGGCGATCAGTTCGTGCGTATTCCGAACCCGTCCTACGTGTATCCCCCCTACGAAATTTGTCCTATAGCACCCGCACTGAAGGAGTTTAACACGACTCCGCTGGCTGCCGTGATGGATATGGACGGTACCACGACCACCACAGAGACACTGTGTATCCATGCGCTTGAACATGCTGTGAGAAAAGCGATGGGATCCGGCGGACCGGACTGGCAGGGACTGGATCCGGACCGTGACTATCCTCACGTCATCGGCAACAGCACTACGAAACATGTGGAATATCTGGCTGACACGTACGGAAGTGCCTTTGAGCCTGAGGCCATCGGCAGCGCTTTCCTGGATGCGGCCCGCTGGACCCTCGGCAACAGCCGCGATGAGCAGCGCAGGCAGCAGGTCCGGGTTAACGCACAGCAATTCGGAGCTTCTGATATTGTTGCAGACCACGGGGACGCCGGCGGGAAAACCAACCGACCCTTTTCCATAACCGGCCGGGAGCACCAGGTTCAGGCATGCATTGACATATATTATCAGCGGTATCACGAAATTCTGGCTGCAATCGAACGTAATGACAGGACATTTCTGGATGAAATTCCGGGCGTTGATCCTGATCGCCCGCTTATTGAACCAATGCCGGGCGTTGCCGTTACGCTGTCGCTGCTGAAGGGCGACCTTGGTGAAGATGCCGGCAAGCTAGCCGGAGTAGCGGACCCTGATAACAAATTCGGAGAACCCGGAAAGAGCGCTCAAATCCTTGCCGGACTGGGCCGTTTTTTTGCAGAACATCCCGTAAAGCTTGCCCTGGTGACCTCTTCCATCCGCTACGAAGCTGAAGTCGTCATGAAAGAAGTGTTTCATGTAATCCGCGATGAAATCGAAACATGGCCTGTCTCTGAAGCAGTTAAGGCCCGGTTGCGAAAACGTTTTGATGAACCTGCTTTATGCTATGATGCATTCGTAACGGCAAGTGATTCGAGCGAAATCCGCCTGAAACCGTTCAGGGACCTGTACTCCATCGCCCTGCAGCAGACCGGCGTGCAGCCAGAAGATTTTGACAGTGTCATAGGTTTTGAAGACAGTCAGAGCGGCACCGTTGCCATTCGGGCTGCCGGAATCGGGCGCTGCATTGCCGTTCCCTTCAGCGAAACAAGCGGACACTCCTTCGATGCCGCCAGTTTTGTTGCTGAAGGCGGCCTTCCGGAGGTTCTGCTTGCACATTCATTTTTTGTTTCCGGCCTGATGCGCAACCATATTTAGACAATTCAGGCAATCACACACCATAAAATCCATTTTTCTATGTCAGACCGCGTATTTCACGTCATTTCCAATACGCACTGGGACCGCGAATGGCGGTTTCCCTACCAGCGCAACCGCCAGATGCTTGTCGAGATGCTCGATGAAGTGCTCGACATCCTGGAATCAGAACCCGATTACCGTGCTTATCATCTGGACAGCCAGTCCATTATGGTCACGGACTATCTGGAAGCCCGTCCGCACAAAAAGGAACTCCTGACAGAAATGGTGCGCAGCAAGCGGCTGCTGATCGGACCCTGGTACACCCTGCCCGATGAGTACATGGTCGGAGGTGAAAACCTGGTGCGCAACCTGCTGCGCGGGCATGAGGTATGTGAACAGTTCGGCGGCGTCTCAAAAATCGGCTACTCCCCGTTTTCATGGGGACAAATTTCCCAGCTTCCTCAACTGTACCGTGAGTTCGGCATTGACTTGATTATGTTCTATCGCGGGATCAATTCAATCGACAGCCCTAAGGCCGAATTCATTTGGGAAGGCGCCGACGGAACCCGCGCACTCTCTTCCCGCTTTTCCACCTGGCCCCGATACAATTTTTACTTCTACATTTACCGGCCTGTCGTTCACGGTGAACAGCCGGCCGATATTGAGTACCGGTGGAGCAACGGCGGACGTCCGTTCCACTTTGCCGACAAAGAGCAGTCCGGCGAAGACTACTTCATGACCCGCTACAAAGATGGATACACCCCTGAAAATATCCGGGAATCGGTCGAAAAGATTATCCGGGATCAGGCGGATGATTTTACCACACGCCATGTCATCTGGATGGAGGGACATGATTCAAGCGGTCCGAACGCCAAAACCGTGCAGCTGCTGCGCGACATCCGCAAGGAGTTTCCGGACCTTGATATCCGCCACAGCACACTGGAAGAGTACGCAAAGCATCTCGCGGAAGAGATCGATCACGACAACCTGTCGCTGGTAAAAGGCGAGCGGCGCAGCGCCCAGTACGATCACCGGAGTGCCAATCTGTACGGGTATGCCCTTTCAGCCAGAATGTACCTGAAGCAGGCCAACTTCAATGCCGAGCGCTGGATTCAACACTATGCCGAACCGCTGAACTGTTTCATGGGCATGGCCGGACTCGATATCAACGACCGCTATCCGGAAATGGCCTGGGATTTGCTGATCCAGAATTCTGCGCATGATTCCATTGGCGGATGCAGTCTTGATCCCATCCATGAGGATATGATGTACCGGTTCCGCCATTCCGAAGAGATCTCGCGTGGCATGTATGACCGGGCGGCAAAACATCTTGCCGGCAGCATTGACCTTTCGGACGAAGATCCTGACAGTATTCATATTGTTGCCGTAAACACCACCCAATACGGACGATCCGAGGTAGTTGAAGCTGTAATTGATGTACCGCAGGAGTTTGATAAGGGCGGAATCAAGCTTCAGGACAGGTCCGGCAACACGCTTCCTTTTCAGCTTATTGAACGAAGCGAGGTGCAGCCGATCCTGGAACAGCCTGTCAACCGTCCGATGTACTTCAGCATGGTTCGCTATCGGGTGCACATGCTGACACCGGATATCCCGGCTATGGGATTTGATTCCGTCAAGGTGCTTCCGGTCAGCAATAACGTATCAGAAAACAAACAAAATGACCTTCACGAAAGTGAAAACAGTGCTGCCGGTGCTGCCGGAGAGGATACAACCGCCGGTGCTGCGATAGCATCCGGAAAAGGCTCTGAGTGGAAGCTTGAAAATGATCATCTCAGCGTGAAAATCAACCGTGACGGAACCCTTGATGTGACCGACAAGAGCCGGAACAAGACGTATCGCAACCAGGCCTGGTTCTATGATGAGGGCGAGGCCGGACATGCGTGGGTTCATGAAGCCATCGGTCCTTTTACCGACACGAAAGGAACGACGCCGGAGATCTCACTGACCGAAAACGGTCCGCTGAAGGCAAGTGTGCTGATCCGTCATGTCATGTCACTGCCGGCGGATCTTCAGGCAAGAAAATCCGGAAGCAGTGAGCGGGTCGATATGCCGGTAACACTCGAAGTTTCACTCAGCCACGGCCAAAAGTGGCCGGAGCTTTCCGTCGAAGTTGACAATACTGCCGAAAGTCACCGGCTGCGGATCATGTTTCCGCTGGGGCTGAACGCCGGATACTCATGGGGTGAAGGTCAGTTTGATGTTGTGAAGCGTGAAACCCGGCGCATTGACAGCCATGACTGGGTGGAACAGCCGATGTATGACTATCCCATGCACCATTTTGTTGATGTCGCCAATGATTCGGAAGGCACCGCCGTCCTGGTTGACGGACTCAAGGAGTACGAAGTACGTGATGATGAGGATCAGACGCTGGCCGTTACACTGATGCGTTCATTTGAATACCGCATACCTGTGGCATCCGAAGTTGACTATTCCGGGATGAAGGGAACCCAGTGCTTCGGAAAGCAGCAATACCGGCTGGCCTTTTACCCTCATGATGGAAACTGGGAGAGCGGCGGTGTATTTGAGCAGGCATTCCGGTTCAATTATGCCCTGCGGATGTTCGAAACCGGTCCGGCCGGGGGGGACATTGCGCCCGGAACCTCATTCCTCAATATCAGTCCGTCCGTACTCACTTTCAGTTCCATCAAGAAAGCCCAGGGCTCGTATGCCGGTGAAAACGGAACGAAAGGACCGGAGGGACAATTTGTGCTTCGTTTGTATAACCCGTCAGACCGTCCTGTTTCCGGAGAGATTACCTCGTGGTTCCCTGTCAAAAAAGCGACACAGCTTACCCTGGAAGAAAAACCGGCCGGAGAGTTATCCGTTCGTGAAGGCCGTAAAATCAGTATTGATGCGGCTTCCCGCCAGATTGTAACGATCCTGCTGGAATACTGACACTGCCGCGGTATACGGGTAAAACCGGGTTTGCCTTATCATATGCATCAGCTGTTCAGCAGTGCTGCGGCTTCAGGCACATGATACCGGGGAGCGGACTGCATCCAAACCACACGAATAACATAATTTAACTTATGTTAATATGTAATAATTTTTATACGACGCATACGTGTATAGCACCAACTATTATTTTACAAACAAAAAATAATATTAAACAACGTATTTAACATACGCGGACGTTTCATTTTTGTTGATTTTCTGTTTATTTAACAACAACAAAAAAGCGGTTTCATATTAGTTGCTGATAGTACATACCAGTCATGATAATATTTGACAATTGCCATTGCCAATTGCCATTTCAGATGACAAGATACTAATAATAAACCGCGCAGTATCAGGGACCTGTACCGGAAAACGGTTGAATGTAAACCGTGATATCCCTGATATCATTTATTAAAAAACAGGACCGTAATTAACATTAACTCCCCGTTTAAAATATGAGTTCACGCATACTGAAAGCCGGCGTCATGTGCTGTCTGCTGGTTACATTCTCAGTCAGCATCAAAGCCCAGACAACCACAATTACAGGGACCGTTTATGACGCCGATGATGAGTCCCGGCTTCCCGGAGTCAACATCGTTGTTGATGAAACTACCATTGGCACCACCTCTGACGAAGACGGTAACTACCAGATTGAAGTCCCGGAAGACGGGGAATATCTGGTATTCTCTTTTGTCGGTTACGAAGAGCGAAGTGTTGCAATTGATGACCGAACCTCCATCGATGTCCGGCTGAGTCCTGTCGTCTTCGAAGGTGATGATGTCGTTGTCACTGCGATGGGAATGACACGCGATGAAAAATCCATCGGTCATACCATACAGGAAATTGATGCAGACGACTTCATCCGAAGCCATGACATGAATGCCATGACATCTCTTCAGGGCCGTGTTGCCAATGTCGATATTTCCGGGCTGGGAACCGGCGCTGATGGCTCTGCAAGAGTTATCATTCGCGGACACCGCTCACTGCGGCCCGGTGATGCCAATCAGCCGCTTTTCATTGTAGACGGCATGCCCATCGACAACTCCGGCGGCATGAGCGCCGGTGAGTGGGGCGGATTCGACTACGGAACCGGTCTGAACCAGATCAACCCTCACGATATCAAATCAATCAATATTCTCCAGGGACCCAACGCAGCCGCGCTTTACGGGTCCAGAGCCGCCAACGGTGCCGTCATCATCACCACCAAGGACGGTTCAGGTGTCGACGGGATCGGCGTGGAATACACATCCAATGTTACCATTGAACAGCCGGCAATTACACCCGAATTCCAGAACGAATACGGCCGCGGTTCCGGAGGCACTTTCAGCGATTACAATCCCGATGAAGATTATTATATCATCGACAACAGCGAGGAAAACAGCTGGGGTCCGCGCATGTCATCCGATATTATGATCCGGGACTGGACGGATGAGGTGCGGCCCTACACCGGCCAGGATGATCCGGTCACTGACTTTTTCCGGACCGGGGTCACCAGCAATCAGTCCCTGACACTCACCGGCGGCGGAACCGACCACGCATACCGCCTTTCTTACACCAACATGTCCAACCAGGGTATTTATCCTGACAGTGACGTAACCCGCCACAGCGTTTCGCTGCGTGCTCACAAGCAATTCTCGGACAGGCTGCGGGCCGAGGGACGATTCAACTACGTCAAACAGGACGGCTTCAACCGGCCCCCGCAGGCACGTGATCCCGACAACCCTGTAAAGGCACTGGTCCGCATGCCGCGGAGCGAGCTGCTCTCCGACATGGAAAATTTCCAGACAGCTGACGGGTTTACCCGGACCTGGGACGGCGCCTGGCTGCGCGACGAGGATCAGCGCTCAACCCGCAACATGAACCCCTACTGGGCTTACAACCTCAATATCAACGAAGATGAAAGAGACCGTGCTTACGGATTTGCCCAGATTGATTATGACATCAATGACTGGATCAGTGTCATGGGCCGGGCAGGACTTGACTACTTTGAAGAAACCAGGGAGCACCGCCGGGCCACCAACACGCCGTACGAAGACCGGCCGAACTTTACCCAGCGCTCCCGGACCGTCGAGGAGTTCAATATGACCGGTATACTTACCATTGACAGGCCGCTGGCCGAAGAGTGGCATCTGGACATGAATTTCGGAGCCAACTACCGGAATTATGACATGAGAGAGTTCGGGCACAGTGCGGCCGGACTTGCCATACCCGGCTTTTATGATGTCAGCAATGCCGAACGGGTTACAAACATCCACGCTGTCGGCCGTGAGCGTGAGAACTCCATTTTCGGATCGGCACAGCTGGGTTTTCGGAACTATGCCTTTCTGGAAGTCACCAACCGCATTGACTGGGTATCCACCCTCCCGACAGAAAACCTGCCGTTCATGTATCCTTCCATTTCCGGAACGCTTGTCTGGAGTGAGGCTTTCGGGCTGGAGTCGGAAACGTTCAACTTCGGCCGCATCAGACTCTCGTTTGCTGATGTCGGAGCCGGAGGTAATCCGTATATGACCAATTTCGTATACAACGTCAATCCGGGACATTTCGATCAGCCGTTTGCCGACGGGCCCGGCACACTGCCTGCGGTAGACCTGAAGCCGGAAATCGCCCGGTCCTATGAAGCCGGACTTGACTTGCGCTTCTTCAACAACCGCCTGACGCTGGATATGACGGCCTATACGGAAACCACGCGGAATCAGATTCTGAACATCCCGGTTTCAAAAGCATCCGGACACACGTCCGCGACGGTGAATGCCGGTGAGATCCGCAACCGCGGATTTGAAGCTGTCGCAGGCATAACGCCTCTGGAGTCCAGGACCGGATGGCGCTGGGACTCCCGCTTTACCTTCGGACTCAACCGCAACCAGATCATCGAACTGCATGAGGATGTAGAAAACTATTTCCTCGGCAGCATAGACGGAGCCGTCGTACGTGCGTCCGTAGGGGAACCTTTCGGCGATATTGTCGGAACGCGGTACAAGCGCAATGATGACGGGCGAAGAATTATTGACAGTGATGGTATGCCGGTGGAAGATGACGGCGATCATGTGCTTGGAAACTTCAATCCGGACTGGACCGGTGGCATTTCCAATGACATCAGGTACCGCAACTTCGGGCTGAGCACACTGATCGACATTTCCTACGGAGGTGAGGTATACTCGCTCATGAACGCATTCATGGCCCAGCGGGGCAATTCAAAAGTCACGCTTGAAGGGCGCCGGGAGTGGTATGCCTATCAGGCGGAACTGGAGGAGGGCGTTGCAGATGCCGAACCCCGCGGGTTTGTCGCTGAAGGCGTTGTAGAAACTACCGATGCGGACGGAAATACAGAGTGGGTCGAGAATGACAAGCCGGTTGACCCGCAATCCTACTGGAGCAATGTCGGCGGATACTCCCCAATTACCGAGGAGTTTGTTTACGATGCTACTTATGTACGGATGCGTGAAATATCCTTTTCCTACTTCATGCCTCCTCATTTACTTGAACAACTGCCCATTATCGCACTTGAAGTATCGGTGATTGGCCGGAACCTGTTCTATTTCCACAAAAACACCCCCGGCTTCAGTCCGGCACAGGGCAGTTTCAACATTGGAAATGCCCAGGGAATAGAGGCATTCGGGTTTCCCGAAACACGCAGCGTCGGATTTAACATCAACGTACGCATATAACAAACCCGGAAAACCGTCATCCGATTACCGTTTCCATGAAAAATTTTAAATCAAGCAGAATAACCACGATGAGAACCCTGACAATTACCGGAATCCTGTTGATGCTTTTTGTTGTCATTGCATGCACGGACAATTTTGAGGAGATAAACACGGATCCGACCAGTGTTACCGATGTGCCGCCGGAAATGCTGTTTACCCGCGGCCTTGTTTACGGTGCGTTGCGCTACGATGTTTATCAACGCGCCAAGGATCTGTACGGCAACCGTTACTCCCAGTATTTCGCCAATTCACAGACCGGCTGGGGAACGGACCGGTATGAAACCAACCAGGACTGGCTCACCAGACTATGGACGTCTTCGTATTCAGATTTTGGAATAAATATCGCCGAGGCCATCCAGAAAACCGATGATGATCCTGACCTTGCCAACCTGAATGCCCAGGCGCGCATCTGGCATGCCTTCACCATGCACAGAGTTACCGACTTTTTCGGTGATATTCCTTACTCCGAGGCCTTCCAGGAGGACCTTCGCCCGGCATATGATTCCCAGGAAGATATCTATAATCATATGCTGGAGGACCTCAGGGATGCCGTGGACCAGCTTGATGAAGGGCTTGAGTACCGTACTGGGGATGCTGATGTTCTTTTCCACGATGATCTGGATCAATGGAGGCGTTTCGGCAACTCACTGCGTCTCAGGCTTGCCATGAGAGTTGCCTATGCCGATCAGGATCTGGCACAGGAGCATGTAAGCGATGTCCTGAACACCGGGCTGATCATATCCGGCAACGATCAGAATGCATACCTTGAAACCGATCCGGGAGGCGGCACCGGTGACCTGGTTCATGAAAACCCGATGTACTGGGTTTACAGTTTTGACGAGTACCGTGTCAGTGAAAAAATGATCGACCGGCTGACCGGGTATGATGATCCGAGACTGGAAATTTACGCACGGCCCAATGTGCGCAGGCAGTTTGCGGGATTGCCCAACGGCCTTTCCGACAGCCAGCTGGGAGATCATCCCGACCGGAATTATTCAACCCAGGGCGCCCTTTTTGTCCAGCAGGACACTCCCATACCCTTCATCACCTATGCCGAGGTCAAGTTTCTTGAAGCGGAGGCTGCCTTGCGGGGTTGGGGACCCGGGAATGCCGCCGATCACTATGAAGAAGGGATCAGGGCAAACATGGAGCACCTGAACTGGCTGATCGATTATGTCGAGCGGGATCTCGAAGATGACAAAATCGCTCAGGACGAAATCGACGATTATGTCGGTCAATCCGGTGTTGCGTATGAGTCCGGCGCCTCTTTTGAAGAGCAGCTTGAGCAAATCATGACTCAGAAATGGCTTGCCATATACGGACAAGGCCTGGAAGCCTGGGCAGAGATGCGCCGCACAGGATTTCCGGAGCCCTATGAGATAGCGGCTCCCGGCGGCGGCGAAACTGACGGACAGCTGCCTCGCCGTGTGCGCTACCCCTCGGAAGAAGAAGGCCTCAATCCCGATAATCTCAGAGAAGCCA
Source organism: Natronogracilivirga saccharolytica (assembly GCF_017921895.1). Lineage (NCBI taxonomy): Bacteria > Pseudomonadati > Balneolota > Balneolia > Balneolales > Cyclonatronaceae > Natronogracilivirga > Natronogracilivirga saccharolytica. The sequence goes on along the minus strand of NZ_JAFIDN010000003.1, from coordinate 275,725 downwards.
TTGAGCGTCAGGATGGTGACCCGGGTGATTTCCGGATGCATCCAACCCGCAGGATGTGGTGGGACGCCAATCCCGACATTCACGTAGACGAAATGTAGATCAAACCATTAACCGAAAACCAAAAGGAGAACGTATGATACGAAATCTTACACCCTCTAAACTTTTCACTCTGTGCCTTGCTGTCATTTTCAGTTTTTCGCTGTCGGTGCAGGCACAAAATGTAACCGATGATTTTGAACTGATCGACCCGGAATGGAGCACTGCCCCGGCCGATGAGGAGTTCCTGTACGACCTTGATGAAGACGGTGAGCCGGCTTATGTCAATCAGGGCGGAACGTACAACCCGGGCACCGGAAATGTACTTATTCCGACAGTCATGGACGGCGATCCCCAGGTAGCCGTTCTGGATGGTGACAACGGGGAGTTCATCGACTATCTGCCGATGACCGAAGATGTTGCCGGCGGTGATGTGACATTGGAGCTGATTGAAATGGCCGCTACCGAAGATGGTCAGATTTTTGGCATCAACCAGGTCATGGAAGCCGAAATCCGCATCTACCACTGGGAAGATGAGTCGGCTGACCCCGAAGTGGTATACAATGAAGCTCATGACATGCCGGATGAATCCGGTGAATGGGCTCAATGGGGACAGGGTCTGGACGTCCACATGACCGATAACGGACTCCGCGCCCTGGTATCCGGTTTCCAGAACTCCGGAATTCTCGTTCTGGAATGGGATGACGGTGCGTTTACGATGGCCGACAAGCTTGAAACCGGCGATCAGGGTCTTGGCGGTGGATTTGGAACCATCCCCGGTGATGATGACCGTGTCTGGACCAACGGTCCCAACACGCAGGCTGCCCTGTTCAACCTGGAAAACAATGAAGTAGAGGCAACGGTGGATGAAGCCATCATCAACCTGGACCACTACGACCTCGACTACATTGAGACCGAAGAGGGTAATTTCATCCTGACCGGACCGCGTTATCCGGACACTCCGTTCTCCGTTGTTGATGTCACCGATCCGGATGACCCCTTCCTGCGCCATATGGTCATTTTTGAGGCAGATCAGGCGGTGGAAAATATTCAGCTGACCGGATTTGTCAATTTCACTAACGATGGCAATGCCGTGGTCATGTCCTCAAACAACCCGGTCATGCATTTTGAGCTGGGTATCGGGGGTGTGGAGACATCCGGCGAACAACCGGAACGGGACTTTGCGAAAAGCATTTCCCTCGATCAGAACTACCCCAACCCGTTCAACCCGACCACTACCATTACCTACACTCTTGAGGCACCTGCCGATGTGAGTCTGGATGTGTATAGCGTAACGGGGGAACATATCACAACGCTTCAGCAGGGAATGCAGGATGCCGGATCCCATCAGATCGAATTTGATGCCGGACAGCTTTCCAGCGGAAGCTATATCTACCAGCTTCAGGCAGGCGAACAGGTGCTGACGCGTACCATGATGCTTGTCAAATAAGGTTTGTATTCTGACGGACCGTGGTGTTGGAAGACACCCGTTCCGTTACGAATTCAGCACCCAGAAACAGATACGCTCCAGAGCGTTTGTATCAACTGGCTTATAAACAGAAAGGCCGGTCTCCGAAGTGGAAGCCGGCCTTTTTTTATGTCAGTTTTTATCTGGCAGTTTTATCTGGCAGATGTCTGTTTTAAGTGCCTGTATTATCTTCCAGCTGCCTGATTTCTCTAATCTGCCGTTTTCTCTGAAACCATGTAAAAAAATCACTGCGGCGGATTCAGATAGTACATCCAGCTGAAGTATTCAAACGGCATGATGACAAGCGGGGTTGCATTGTTTTCGATCATCAGCTCAAGGTACTCCCTGGCCGGATCTTTTCTTTCGACTTCCGGGGCTTCCGAGCCAAAAACACCCCTGAACAGCAATCCCAGCGAGAACGGCAAGGCATCCGGACCTTCAACAAATTCGATCTTGTCGTCTGCAGTCAGGCCGGCCTTTTCCATGGCAATTTCTATTGCCGTGTAGAGGCTGCCCATTTCATCGACCAGTTTCCGCTCCATGGCATCGGCACCCGTCCATACCCTTCCGGCGGAAACGTCCTTAATTTCGTCAAATTCCGCATTCCTGCCATCAGCTACTTTCTGAATGAACTGATCATACAGCCCGGTCATGCGTCCGACCAGCGCCTCGCGCTCATCATCAGCCAGCGGCCGGTTCGGAAGGCTGAGCCCGACGAGAGGCAGTGTGGGCCCGAATCCGAGATCGGCTGACTTTCCGCGCTGTACATGATCGGTATGCAGCCTCAGGTGATCACTCATGCCGTCATCCCACAGCCAGCCGCCGATCACGCCGATGCTGCCGGTAATGGTATTGGGTGCGGCCACAATGGTGTCGGCATACATGGATATCCAGTAACCGCCGGATGCCGCCACAGCGCCCATTGAGACTATAACCGGTTTTTCTTCGGATGTCTTCCTGATTTCTTCGGCAACCAGATCCGAGGCCAGCGCATCACCGCCCGGTGAGTCGGCACGCAGCACTACGGCCTTGACCGAACGGTCGCGGCGGGCATCGCGTATAGCTTCGGAAAGCTTGCGGGCCCGGATGCCGGTTTCGTTCATGGTTGGCCCTTCGGCATAGAGCACTGCAATTTTATTGGTCGGCCCCCACTGGTCATCGCGGGGTTTATTGTAGGCGTAGAGCTGACCCGGCTTGATACGATCCTGCCTTCGGCCCTCCAGCTCATTGATGATATCGTCGATATCCGTATCACGTGCCAGTACATCCACGATACCGGCATCCAGAAGATCGCGCGGAGAGAGTGCAATGCCTCCGTCAATCAGGGCGTCAAAATCCTCATCGGTAATATCCCGGCCGCTTGTGACATCGGTTCTGACCAGATCGTACATGCCGTCCAGAATGCGTTCCCGCTGCTCGCGGTCAGCCTCGGACATTTCCGTGCGGGATAGCGCTTCAAAGGCGGATTTATAATCCATCTCACGGAATTCATCCACTCCGATGCCAACGGATTCAAGCAGGTCGGCAATGTAGGTGGTGCCCATGACAAAACCCGGGATTGTCAAGCCGCCCATCGGATCCATAACCACATGATCAGCGACCGAGGCCAAATGCAGGGTATTCATTCCGCCGCGCTCAATATAAACCACTACTTTCTTCCCGGAATCCCGGAGATCCTGCAGCGCCTTGCGCATTTCCCAGGACTTGGCATGGTCAAGGGACAGGCGCTTGGTATTGATCACTACGCCGGAAACCGACGGATCTTTGGCTGCCTCATGAATCTGGTCGAGTGTTTTGAGATAGGTTTTCCGTTCATCAAAAAACCGGAAGGTCTGATACGGCAGTGATCCGCGGGCATCGATATCCACATAGTTGCGATTCTTGCGGAAATAGCTGTCGAAGATGTTGCGGTCCAGCGCGCCGGCGCGGATGCTGTAGGAGTTGTATCTGTGGTTGCCGTCGGTATCCATATGGGACTGGTAGCTTACCCCTGTGCGGCCCAGGCTGAACTGGATTCCGGCGGTAATTCCCAGATCGTCGATGTAGCGGCCGGTGAAGCGAAGGCCGGGCATGAGCTCAAATGCGGCACCGGCAGACCATCGGCCGTCGGATATGCTTCTGAAATCCTGATCAATGGCAAAATCGCCGAAAACCGTCAGCAGCGGGGTTCCGAGCGGACGGATAGCCACATCGGCAACGGCTTCAGAATACTCGGTATCAAAAGTGGTTGTACCCGTCAATCCGACCGAAAGTCGGGAAGCGGGACGGAAAAGCGTGCCAAATGTGACATTGGTGCTCAGGTCGAGCATATCGGTATCACCCCGGTACCAGTTTATTGCAAATCCTGCTGAAGCCGCATCGGTACCGCCGCCCAGCGCGACCCGGTAGTCACGATATTCCTGGCCGAAAAGGTCATTCCGGACGAAGGAAAATGAGGAGCCCGGTGTTCCCAGAAAAGCCCCGAACCGGCTGGATTCACCGACAAAGTCATCAGAAGTCCAGTGCAGAGCAAAATCGGGGTCGTGAATATGCTGCAGCATGGCGGGATTGTCGTATCCGTAGAGGCCAAAGCGAATGGCGCCCGGGGAGGCCATCAGAAACTCATTTCGCTCGTGATATCGTTCGAATCCGATTTCGGGAACGGTAACTTCCTGAATCGGTTCAGATTCTGAGTTGCCTGAATTATTCTGTGCCGTCGCAGCACTGAAACCGGCGCTCAGTGCAAATACAGTTATAAAAAAAACAGCAGCAAACAGTGGTCTCATGATCAATGGGTTAGTTATTGCAGGAATAGTGTCTGTCGTTGCCGGCAGACCCGGTAAACATCAAAAACATCCCGGATAATACGGAATTAAAAGGCCGCGGGTTGCAGCCTGCCATTACATTCATCGCATTTTCTGCGGATATCCTACCCGGACGCCGTTTCCATCTCTTTCAGCGTTTGCCAGCACAGCAGCAATGCGCGCGGAACATGAAAACAGCCTTTGTAGGGTCCTCCTTTGAATCTGTGTGTAACATGCCCGTAACGGTCCAGATAGCCGTACCATTCCCCTAACTTGTGATCCGGGAAGTGGGAAAAGGTATAATCGGTGACCTGACTGAATGCCTGCCAGTCCGCCTTGTCGCTGAAAAGCCTGAAGTTCAGCAGATGGGCATACATTGCTTCACAATGGGGCCACCACAGTTTCATAGACCACTCCAGAGGCACCGGCGAATACCCCTCAGAATCCAGAAAATAATAGATACCTCCATGCTCCTGGTCCCATCCGTTACGGAACGACCAGCGGACCATGTCGGCTGCCGTTTGTGACAGCTCGTCATCACCGAGCCGCCGCGCCCAGTGCTGAAGGAACCAGCCTGCCTCAATGGCATGCCCCGGATTCAGGAAACGGCCGTCAGGATTGTCGATAAAGCTTCCGTCGGGAGCAACCGTTTCAAAAACCAGCTGCCGCTCTTTATGAACATGCAGCAGCATACGCCGGATGCACTCTCTGATCTCCTCATCGTATTCACCGCTTTCGCCGAGCGTCACCTCCTCGATCAGGTTCAGCAGTATCATCGGAATGGCAAGCGCCTGTGCCGGAGTTTCGCCGTCATAAAGCGGCCGCCCGACCTTGCTGAGATCCTTCGACCAGTCCCAGACTTTTTCCAGCTGCCTGCGGGCCTCATTGAGATAGGGGGACTCTCCTGTGGCATGTCCGTAACCGGCCATGGCCATGGTATAAAAGCACTCTGAGAAAATTTTACGCTGCATGTAGACCGGCTTGCCATCAGCCGTCATCGAAAAGTAAACTCTGCCGTCGTAGCGCCTGGCGTGATCCCGCAGGAAACGGACACCCGACTCCGCAAGATCCAGCCATTCCTGCTTCCGGTCCACGGTACGGTAGAGCGTGCTGAACATCCAGGCCTGCCGCCCCTGCAGCCAGATATGTTTTCTGGTATCGTAGACCGTGCCGTCCCGGTCAAGACAGTTGAAATATCCTCCATTTTCACGGTCCGGCGAGTGTTTTTCCCAGAACGGGACGACATGAGTGAAGAGTTCGTTTTCAAACTGTCTGCGGTACGCTGCGATATTATCCTTTGTCATAATTTCGGTTTTTTATGGAGGTTACCGGACCTTTTCCGTCAGCCGGCATTGTTCATGGATGCAATTGCAATGTCAGGCAAGATTATCGTTGTTTGTCCAGCCATTCCAGATACCGCCTGAACAATGTATGGGCCGAAGGATACATCGAGTTCGGACTCATGAAATGGGAGAATTCAAATGTAATGAGCTTGTCCACATTTGACCGGAGGGCCGACTCCATTTTGTACTGCATTTTCGGCCATGCGATGGGAGGAAACTTTATGGGCATGTCGCGGTCGAATGACTCTACATTGCTCCAGCTTTGCAGACCGTGTCTGGCTGCCAGCTCTCCGTTGACACGAAGATAGTCCTCCAGCTCATGCAGCCCCACCTGCCCGTCCTGAAAGGCAACGATATCGACGATCCCTTCGAGGCGGGCGAATACCTCACTCCATTCCCTGACATGCTGATCCAGACTGATGGCCTCTTCACCGAACTGCTTGACGCCCTTGACGTAGGGAGAGATAAAAATGGGCAGGTCCTTGAGGCCTTTCAGATGGCCGGAGAGCTGCTCATAGACGTTCATCATCCCCTCGTCAAAGGTGTTGATTTCATGGGAGATATACCATCCTTTGAATGCATTCCGGTGCCCGTACTTTTCGATAACCTCATCGCAGAATGCCCGGTTGATGTCGGTCTCTTTCTGATATTTGCCATTAATCCAGTAGGTCCCGGAGTCGTAGGTACCGAAGAAAAAATCCATGCCGCATCGTTCGGCTTCACCCAGAAACAGATCCACAAGATCGGTATAGACCGGAAGGGTGTTCATCTCTTTTTTCAGAACACCGGATTCAAAAGTTGCCTGCTGGCCATAGCCGGCGCGGATCAGGATCACGGTGTCAATACCGACCGATTTCATGTTGTCAAAGTCACGGGCCCATTCTTCGGGTCCCCAGTTCTGTGACGGAATGTCGTGGGTTATTTCATCCAGGAAGGTCCCTGTAATGACTTTTTTCATACGTTTGCTCCTCTGTCAAATATTTGTCCTGATTCTGAATCACAGCAGCGGTCTGAAGCCACGGCAGGCAAGCCGCAGCCGGTCGTGACGCTCGGCACCACAACCACACTGCCGGTATATTTCCCTGATCCTGCTGATACGGATAACTGTTTCAGGCAATATCGCACTTCCGGTTTTTCTTTCAAAAAGGATTCCGTTTCAGGAGCTTCCGGCTTCTCCGGCAGGCGGCCTCAACTTGCTATTGAGAGGCGCACATCGTAATTTTGCAGATTAATTATACAGGGACGATGAGGGCTTTCAAACAGTTGTGTTTTTTAAAATAAGCAAGATTGCCATTGATGGAAGCACCCCCGATCACAACAACTTCTAACAATTATTATTTATGTCCGAGTTATTAGCCAACAGAGAACTTCAGCAATACGAAAAGATTGCAACGAGGGTTTTCAACAAACCCGAAGAATCATCCGAACTGATCGCCCGCGAAATTGCGGATATGATCAAAAAAAGGCAGCAGGAAGACCGCCATATTGTGCTGGGACTGGCCACGGGATCAACCCCGAAAGAAGTGTATGCCGAACTGATCAAGCTGCACAAGGAAGAGGGCCTGAGCTTTTCAAACGTCATCACGTTCAATCTCGATGAGTATTACCCGATGGATCCCGGACAGGCGCAGAGTTATGTGCGTTTTATGGACGAGAAGCTTTTTGACCATATCGACATCGATAAAAACAATGTGCACATACCTGACGGCACGATTGACCGGGAGGATGTCTTCGATTACTGCCAGGAGTACGAGAAAAAAATCCGGGAAGCCGGCGGGATCGACATTCAGCTGCTGGGCATCGGGCGTACCGGACACATCGGATTCAATGAGCCGGGATCATCCCGTGAGTCCCACACACGCCTGGTTACTCTGGACAAGGCTACCCGGATTGATGCTGCAAGTGACTTTTTTGAAGAGCGCTTTGTGCCCCGCAACGCCATCACCATGGGCGTCGCCACCATCCTTGACGCCCGCAGAATCATTCTGATGGCATACGGTGCCGGTAAAGCATCAATCATTCAGCGGACGGTTGAGGGTGATGTTTCCGAATCCGTGCCGGCAACATTCCTCCAGGACCATCCCAATACAACCATTTTTCTGGACAAATCCGCAAGCAGCGAACTGACCCGGTTCAAGAATCCGTGGCTGGTGGGATCGGTCGACTGGGATGACCGGATGATCCGCTCCGGTGTGGTCTGGCTGTGCCAGAAACTCGACAAGCCGATTCTGAAGCTGACCGATGAAGATTACACGGAAAACGGACTTGGCGAACTGGTGACCGAACACGGACCGGCCTACAACATCAATATCAAGATTTTCAACGAGGTGCAGCATACCATTACCGGATGGCCGGGCGGCAAACCTAACGCCGATGACTCCAACCGTCCCGAGCGTGCCGCACCGTTCCCGAAGCGGGTGCTTGTTTTCAGCCCGCACCCTGATGATGACGTGATCTCCATGGGCGGTACATTCCTGCGGCTGATCGATCAGGGCCATGAGGTGCATGTTGCCTACCAGACTTCCGGCAACATTGCCGTGCTGGACGAAGATGCCGTCCGTTTCGCTGATTTTGTGCGCGTGTATGCCAAAGAGTTTGACCTGAAAGGTGAGGAAGCCGAAAAGATATTCCGGAAAATCCAGGATTTTCTGAAGACCAAGAGGCCGGGGGATGTGGATATTCCGGAACTGCGTCAGATCAAGGGGCTGGTCAGGCAGGCAGAAGCCCGTGCCGCAGCCCACTTCTGCGGATTGCCGGATGAGCAGATCCATTTCCAGAACCTGCCGTTTTATGAAACCGGCCAGGTTCAGAAGAGCCCGCTGGGCGAAGATGATATTGCACTGACCAAGGCGCTGCTTGACAAGGTCAAGCCGCATCAGGTCTATGCCGCAGGTGATCTGGCAGATCCGCACGGAACCCACAAGGTCTGCCTGGATGCGGTCATGGAATCCATCCGCCGCTCATCGGACAAGTCATGGTACAAAGATTGCTTTGTGTGGCTGTACCGCGGAGCATGGCATGAGTGGGACATCGACCAGATTGAAATGGCTGTACCGATTAGTCCGGATGAGCTGGCCAGAAAGCGCCGGGCCATTTTCAAGCACCAGTCACAAAAGGATAATGTGGCGTTCCCGGGAAGTGACAAGCGTGAGTTCTGGCAGCGGGCCGAAGACCGCAACCGCGGAACTGCCGAGCTTTACGACAAGCTGGGCATGGCGGAGTATGAAGCCATTGAAGCGTTTGTCCGGTGGATTCCGGGCATCAAGGAAATCGTTTAAGAAAATTCTGAAGCGCCTTTCCCCGGTGACTGATCCTGTTTTTCGTGTCTGCATCCATTTCGGCGAAGGTCAAATTGCCGCCGGCCGGATGATCGGGCTGAAAAACAGGGTCATAGCCGAATCCTCCGTCGCCCCGCTCTCCGGTGGTAATATGCCCCTCGCATACGCCTTCGAAAAACTCCTCGCCCGAATCATCGACAAAGGCAATCACCGTGCGGAACCGGGCCTTGCGTGACTGCGGATCGGTAACATCGCCAAGCTCATCCAGCAATTTTTTCCTGTTGTCTGATGCAGTGGCTTCCGGACCCGCATAGCGTGCGGAGTAAACTCCGGGATGCCCGTCAAGGGCATCTACCTCCAGGCCGGTGTCATCAGCCAGTGCGGGTTTGCCCGTCAGTTTGTGCACAAAGCGCGCCTTAATCGCTGCATTTTCCTGAAGTGTGGTTCCGGTTTCGTCGATATCCACACTTCCCGCGAGGTCTTTCAACGGGCGGACGATCCAGCCTTTGTCCCTGAGCAGAGCATCAATTTCAGCGACTTTGTCGGGATTGCCGGTTGCCAGCACCAGCGTATTTTTGCGTACAGCGAATGTCATGATCAGATCCTCGGCGGAATGACACTTAGTTTGCGAAACGCATCATAACGGCGGTCGATGTCGAACCGTGTCAGTTCGCGCAGCCGGTCTGCCCCGAATTTTTCGACACAGAAGCTGGCCATGACCGAACCGTAGACGACCGCTCGGCGCAGATTTTCCTCATTGATGCGATCGCTGAACGAAAGCCATCCGGCAAAGCCGCCCATGAATGTATCTCCGGCGCCGGTGGGATCAGTGATCTGCGACATCGGATAGGCCGGTGCGGCAAAAACCTCCTGATCGGAGTAGAGATGGGCGCCGTGTTCTCCTTTTTTGATGATCAGGTATTTCACCCCTTTTTTTCTGATCATCTTGGCACACTTGACGAGGTTCGATTCACCGGTGATCTCCCTGGCTTCTTCATCGTTGATGATGAGTACATCCACACGCGAAATCGTCTCTTCCAGAGCCTCACGGGCACCGGAAATCCAGAAGTTCATGGTATCACAGATGGTCAGCTTGGGCTGGCGCACCTGGTCAAGCACTTTCAGCTGCAGTGACGGGTCGATGTTGCCAAGACAGACGATGCGGCTTCCGCGGTATACTTCCGGAATGACGGGATCGAAATGTTCAAATACATTCAGCTGGGTATCGAGTGTGTCCCGGCTGTTCATATTCTCATGGTAGCGGCCCTGCCAGAAAAACGTTTTGCCGTCTTCATCAACTTTGAACCCCTCCAGGTCAATCCCCTTGTCCCTGAACAGCTTTTTATCGCTTTCTTCAAAGTCATACCCTACCGTGCCGACCAGCCGTACCGGATTGGCAAAATAACGTGATGCCAGGGAAATATACGTTGCCGAACCGCCGAGGGTCCGGTCAACTTTGCCGGTGGGTGCTTCAATGCCGTCGTATGCCACGGATCCTACTACAAGTACACTCATTCAAATTAAATTTTAATTCTGATTCTTTTCTGATTCTGATTGATTCTGACCGCGACAAGATACAAATTTTAGTCCATATCAGTGAATGCCTGTTGCGTACTCAATGGACCTTCTCATGCGACGTCCGAAATACATCATATTTGACTACAACAAAATTGACAAAGTCATCCACAACCGGCTCCGTCTTGCCATGCTCTCATCGATTGCCTATTCGGAAGAAATTGACTTTTCAACGCTGAAAAACACCGTAAAAGCCACGGACGGAAATATCGGCAAACAAATTCAGGTTCTGGAAGAATCGGGTTATATTATCACACGAACACTGCACAGCGGCAAACGGCCGCAAAAAATGATAGCCCTGACCAACAAAGGACGAAATGCCCTGGTGCGTTACAAGAAACATGTCATGACCCTGCTGCAATTTCAGGATTCGGAATAAACGGCCGCGTCACGCTGACTCAGGCAGCCGGGGCACTACTCAGCAATGGAATCATCGAAACAGCCGGACACTTTTCAGGATTTTTGCAGGCGCGTCATCAGCCGCCGCCTTCCGGGTGAAAAAGCACAAAGAAGGATGGCTCCGGTACCGGACAACCGTCCGGCCGTATCGGACCCGGGTGATGCCGAACCAACCCGCAGCGCGGTTCTTGCGCTGCTTTCGATGCAGTCGCCGCCGGCAATTCTGTACACCCTGAGAAACGAATCGCTGAATAACCACGGCGGCCAGATCAGTTTTCCGGGCGGACGGCTTGAGCCCGGGGAATCAACCGACCAGGCGGCCATCCGCGAAGCGGCTGAGGAAGTGGGAATTTATGCCCGTCAGTACTCACTGAGCGGCTGCCTGAGTCCGCTGTATGTTCCTCCCTCTGATTTCATCATTCATCCGTGGCTGGCATTCTGTCCCGACCGTCCGCACATCACACTTCAGAGGTCGGAGGTCAGTGAAGCTTTCTGGGTTCCCATTGACGATCTCGCAGATCCTGCCAAAATCAAAAAACAAGCGGATACTTTCCGGGGCCGGAAGCTGACTTTCCCGTACTGGGATGTGCATACCGTCCCGCTGTGGGGTGCTACAGCCATGATTACTTCCGAGATCATCGCCATCTACAAAGAGTTCAGAGAAGCAACAAACCGGGACCGCAGTACATGATGACCGGGGATAAAAACAAGCCTGAAACCACGGGCAGGACTGACAGTGCAGGCAAGCCTGACGACCGTTCATCCAGCTCGCCGGACAACACGTCCGGACCGGAACAAGTCCGGACCCGTGACGGCTCGATGACCTTGTACTCGCATCATTACGGCCAGCACTATCACAACCTGGCAGGGGCATGGACCGAAAGCCGGCATGTTTTTTTTGAACAAACCGGACTGCTGCGGGCGATTGCCGGTCACCGCAACGTTACTGTTTTCGAAACCGGGTACGGATCCGGATTCCATTTGCTTCTCCTGGAACTGTTCCGGCGTTCAGCGAAATCGCGTTCAAACATATATTATGCCGGTGTTGAGAAATATCCTGTGTCCGGTGACATGTTCCGCTCGATGCAACCCGGGAAGATTGCAGCCGACTTGTATGAAAGCGCCGGGACCAGCCCTTCCGTGGCTGATGAAAATGCAGACCTTGCAAATGAAGAACTTGCGGACGCCATCGCCGGTTTCAATGACAGACAGTGCCGGGCGGAGACCGGGTCCGTGATTTCGGTGACATTATCCGGCGATCCCCCTGATTCAGCTCGGTCCGGAACTCCGCCTCCGGAGCAAGCCGGAACAGACCGGATTCACACCGGGTCAACCACAGCAACCGTTTATCGCGGAGATTTTTCGGATCTGAAATCGCTCAGTTCCATGATTAGCGTCAATCGTTTTGATTTTTTTCTGCACGACGCCTTCTCTCCGGCGGCCAACCCGGATCTCTGGACCACGGAGGTTTTTTCAAAGCTGCTGGATTCGGCATCAGACCGGGCGATGCTCGGAACGTATTGTTCAGCAACAAAGGCACGGGCGGCGATGGTTCTGGCAGGATGGCATGTTGCACGCGCTGCCGGTCCGCCGGGCAAACGGGAAATGACACTCGCCTCGCCATCCGAAGAAGCCCTTTCCGGATTCAAACGTGTAAACGAGCAGCGGCTGCGGGATCGCTTTCAGAAGGAGCTGACCTCCTGAACCGGGAGCCTGCCAAGCAGTTTCCCGAGGAATTTCTGACCGTAAACCCGCTTTATATGCTGCATATCCGCCAGCACCACGAGCTTCTCACGGCTTCGAGAAAATGCCACGTTAAGCAGCCTGGGCACAGAAAGGCCGTTTTTTGCCTCGTCAAAAGGCCGGACCGAATAATGATGGACGGACCTGCCGCGCGGCTCGCCGCTCATCACCGTATCCAGTATGATTATTTTCTTCTCCCGTCCCTGGAAGGTGTGGATAGTGCCGATTTCCAGGTCATACCAGCGGTTTTTTCCCCGGAGCTCCTTGCGCAGCTGCCACACCGTCGAGCGAAAGGGAACGATAATGCCGATTTCATGAAGGCGTGCCCGGTTTTCTACAAGTATCCTGCGAACCACATCGTTCAGCAGCGTTGCATGGATATCATTGACCGGCTGAAATCCTTTTCTGTTTTTATCCTGGCGCAATGAGGGACGCAGTGATGAGGAGTCGATCAGTGCCACCGATGCCGCGCTGTCTGAAACCAGCTGCACATCCTGCGCCATATCCTTGCCTCCCTGTCTGGCTGAACCCGCCCGGGTGCCTCTGTCATCTTCGAACTCAATATGCCAGTCGGTTGAGCGGGAATGCCGCTTATCAGACCTTGGCTGCAGCTCATCAGAACCGTGATGCGGCTTTCCGGAACCCGATTGGTGCTTTTCAGGACCATATTGATGATCTTCTGCTTCGATATCACCGGCCGACCTGAGCCTGCCTTCATAAAACACCTCGCTGATAACCCTGGCCAGATCCGACTGCATCCGGTACTGAATATCAAAAAAGGAGGTGAACTCCGGATGGGCATCGTGCCAGCGAAACAGATCCCCGGCACTGGCCGCTCCGGAGACAGCGGCAAAAATATCCTGTTCCAGCACGGATCGTGACTCCTGATCATTTGTTATCGCAATCGGGGGAAGCTGCATCGGATCGCCGACAATGACCAGGTGCTCTTTGGCTTTGGATGCCATCACCAGCATGTAGGGCAGGTTTGCCATCGATGCCTCATCAATGACAACAGCATCGAACTCCATGGATTCCAGCATATCGGATGTGCAGACCCTGGCCAGTGTGGTTCCGGTGACCTGAAATTGCCGCAGCCGGGAGTAGGCCCTGGATTCTTTCTGCGTAAGCTCACGGATCTGGTCCTCAACGGCTTCCTCACCGCCCATACGCTCAATTTTCTGTTCAATATGTTTCTGCTGCTCATCCGTCAGATCGGGCAGGTTCCGGGCATCCAGCCAGTGCTGAAGGTCGGCGGCCTCCTGCATCTGGGACGACATCTCCTTTTCAAGCTGCTGTTCGAAATGGATGTCATCCAGCCGGTTACTTTCAAGAACACGCTCCCCGAACCGGGTGATCCGCTTCGGGATGGCTTTGATCCCGAGCGTTTCCATGGCCTGCAGCACTCCCAGCATGCCGTGATCCACAGCCCGGTTTGTATTGGATACAAACAGCACCTTTTTTCTGTGCAGCGCATAATTGGCCATGATATATGCCAGGGTGGCCGTTTTTCCGGTTCCCGGCGGCCCCCAGATAAAACTTACCGGCTGATGCATGGCGATGGCTATGGCTTCCCGCTGTGCCGTGTTGCGCATGCCGTCATCGCGAATATCATCATGTGCCTCCGTTTTGGCGTCTTCGGGATGGAGCATGCGGTTGATGCGATCCCTGCGGTCAGAATGGTCGAGTATGTTCATCAGTGCGTCACGGATGCGTTTCAGCACAAAATCGTTCTCCCACTCCATCTCCACTTCGGCAATCTGGTCCCCGTAATCATCAGGAAAACGGAAAACCATATGCTCTTCGCCCGTTTCAACAGGAACCACGGTAATTGTCTTGCCGGACAGCGTGGCCTGACACGATTCGGCAAAGCGCAGCGATGGATTTCCGGTCTCAAACCGGTAGTGCACCTCCCCTTCGGCCGGACTTTTGATTTTTTTCCCGCCGGTCAGCACATCGTGTGACGGACGTTCCCTGACAGCCTCGATTTCCGATTCAATGGCCATTTCCGCCGAATCGACCAGCTTTTCCGGCGTTAACTGCTTCATTTCTGCACACGTTTATTTTCAAATTCCATTTTCACTATGACCAGCATGGCGCTCAAAACTTACAACAAATGTTACTGATCCCATAACTCGGAACGTATGATCTCGGCAGAACGCGCATCGATAGTGTATTCCAGTTTCATGCGCCTTCGTTCCGGCAGTTGTTTTTCCACGAGCGATGCGAGGGTGTGCGGATAAAGCACGATGTCGACCTCCCTGACAAATAGCGGCAGTGACTTGCCGTAAGCACCTCCGGCCATGATTGAGCCCTGAAACTTCAGGCTCAGCTTCAGCTCATCAATTAGTATGTTGAGCGTTTTCTCTTCACCGGAAACCAGTCCGATGGTGGAAACCGATGTACGTTCGCTCAGCGAAATGAGCAGTTCGGGTTTCAGATGATAAACCACCGGCAGCAGCAGGGTACTGTCCGACTCCTCTCTGAAGTTGCGCATGAGCTGGACCGGCACAAACAGGGCATCAAAATTGACCATTTTCTGAGTCTCGCCGGTGGTAATCGTATCGCTTTTTATGCCGACTTCGGACGCAATGGCACGGGAAATCATCGCTGCATGCTCATGGGTAAAACCGGCCGATGCGCAGCTTTCAAGCCGCTCGGGCCATTCGATAAAACCCAGCTGCTCCTGGAACAGTGTTTCGATTTCATCTTCATCCAGCCCGTTGCCGATCAGCTCCTCCAGAACAGTCCGGATGCGCTCAGCACCCATCTCCAGCCGCTGCGACTTGTCAAGAGGCATATTCTGGCGGTTGACCACAAATCCGCGGCCTGCCTCGCTGCGCAGCAACCCCTCACCGGCAAGCTGATGATACGCCTTCCGTACGGTATGAAAACTGGCGCCGAGCTGGCGGCCAAGTTCTCGCGTCGACGGCATAACATCGCCCACCTGAAACTGCTTGGTGGCAATAAAAAGCCTGATTCTGTCAGCTATGTGTTTGGCCGTTTTCATAATTCAGACAAGATACCATCCTGACACCTATTTTTCGTATTTTTTTACTGTTTTCATTTATCCGTCCGCCATACTGCTTATGGAAGCAACGGATCACAGCTTCATTTTAAAACCCGATTATTACCTGGTTTGCATACATCCGGAAAGAATCAAAAAATCACCAGCGGTGAACCCCTTATGATTGGACTGGTGTATGACCGCACACAGGATTATCAACTTGCCGGGGGGCCGGATGACAAGTTTGCCGAATTTGAGCCGGAATCAACCATTGCGGCCATGGAGCAGGCGGTTACTCATGCAGGACACCGGCCCTTGCGCATCGGATCTCCGCATCAGCTGCTGAATGTGGCGCACTGTCCGGACCCATCCGGGGGCAGCGCCGGGGCCGGCCATAGCAGCACGCCGGACCTCGTCTGGAATATCGGGGAAGGGTACGGATCGCGCAACAGGGAAGCCTGGGCACCTGTCATCTGCGAAATGAAGGGTATTCCCTGTCTGGGAAGCGATGCTTATGCCCTTACGGTGACCCTGGACAAGGTACTGACGAAAATGATTGCCCGCTCTCTGGGAGTCCCGACCTCGGACTGGCAGATTATCGGATGGAACAGCCGGTGCAGCGCGGGGGCATCCGGCAGCGACAGTGGCAGCGGCAGCGACAGCGATGCGCCCTCCCCGGGTGATGACTCTTCCCCGATTCCTGAGCCTGAACTGCCCTTTCCGCAGTTCCTCAAGCCGCGTTATGAAGGAACCTCTAAGGGGATTTCTGAAAAAAGCATGGTGCGGTCACCGGAGGAGTTCCGGCATCAGTGCCGGTTTCTGCTGGAAACATACCACCAGGATGTCATGGCTGAACCGTTCATAGACGGGCCGGAAATTACCTGCGCCCTCTCCGGACACCCGCTGCGCGCCCATCCCGTCATGGAACGCGGACTCGATACCTCCGGAATCGGATCCCATGCTCTGGAAACCAATGATCCGGATGCTGAAAAGACTGAGGGACGGCGCGGACGAAAAAAGTCTGATGATCAGCCGGAATCCGGGAGCACTGATCGCGACCATTCCCCGGATGACCGGAATTCGGAAGTCTCCGGCATCATCACACCGGAACTGGAAGAGCATATTTCCTCCTGGTCGCTGACCCTCTGCAACTGGCTGCGCATTCGTGATTTCGTCCGGCTTGATTTCAAGATAGCACAAAACGGCACTCCCCTGCTTCTTGAGATCAATCCCCTTCCGACCTTTGCCACCGACAGTACGTTTGCCATTCTTGCTGAAATTGAAGGGCGGTCCTATCCTGAATTTCTCAGTGAAATACTCCGGGGTGCGATCGGTCGTTTGAAACAGGAGTCCTGAGATGCATCAGAACCGGCCGGTCAGAGTCATCATTGACGATAACAATCTGCGATTACCACAGGTGATATTCATCAATGACAGCCCCGGTCAGACCTATCATAAGCAATCACATAATACATTCCGAACTCTAACTGATCCAATCTGTGAAACCGATCCGAGAAACAAATCATACCTCCCCTTCATCTGATCAACCATCCCGAAACGGCCGGGCGGCCAAGGCTGAGACATCCGGCTGGACGGACTGGAAATGGCAGATGAAGAACCGTATCCGTTCTCTGGATGAGCTGCAGAAATGGGTTTCGCTGTCACGGGAGGAACTGGAGGGGCTGGAACGCACAACATCGTACTTCCGCTGGCGGATAACCCCTTATTATGCGTCACTGATGGATCCGGATAATCCGCAGTGTCCGGTAAGGCGGCAGGTTGTGCCGCATGCTGACGAGATGGATGACGATGTCGATATCGATGCCCTTGATCCGCTTGAAGAGCAGGCGCACAGTCCGGTCAAAAATCTCATCCACAATTACAAAGACCGGGTTGCTTTTTGTGTGACTACCGAATGTGCTGTTTACTGCCGGTATTGCCTCAGGAAGAGAATGGTGGGCGACGGAACCCAGGCACTGAACAGGGAGGAATTGCAGCTTGCCATTGACTATCTCGCCGATCACGGGGAGATCAGGGATGTCCTGCTGACAGGCGGCGACCCGCTGTCTCTGAACGATGAAAACCTCGAATGGATTATCAGCAGGCTCCGTGCCATTCCGCATATCGATATCATACGGATCGGGACACGGTATCCTGTCCTGAATCCGTTCAGAATTACTGATGAACTGTGCCGGATTATATCCGAAAATCATCCGGTCTGGATCAACACCCACTTCAATCATGCCGCGGAAATTACCGGTGACGCCAGACATGCTATAGACAAACTGACCCGGGCCGGTGTTCCCGTCGGAAACCAGACCGTGCTGCTGAAGGGGATTAACGACGATGCCGAAACACTGAAGTCACTGTTCCACGAGCTCGTCACATGCAGGGTGCGGCCCTACTACCTGTATCATGCTCAGTTGATTGGCGGAACGCGCCATTTCAGGACCACCATTGAACGGGGCATGGAGCTGATGGAGCAGCTTCGCGGACGTCTCTCCGGGTTTGCCATTCCCCTTTATGTGCTTGATACTCCGCACGGCAAGATCCCGCTTACTCCAAACGGATTCCGGGGCCGCGACGGGAGTTATGTTTCCGTGCAATCATATGAAGGCGAGATCTGGCGGGAATACAATCCCGCCGATCTCTGAGCGCCTCTTCTCAAATTATCTGAGCGCCTTTCTTTATTTCAATGACGCTGCCACGTTCAGCACACGCTGCGTGAGTGTTTTAATGACGCTGGCTTTATTATCGTCTATCTCCGGATCGGCAGCAGTTATGCTGAAGCCGTAGGGATTGCCGCCTGCCTGGAAGTTTGCCGGGTCGGCATATCCGACAGGCACGATAATGCTGCCCCAATGATACATGGAATTGTACAGCGCGAGAAGCGTTGATTCCTGTCCGCCATGCGGGTTCTGGGCGCTGGTGAATCCGGCAACCACTTTGTCAACCAGCTTTCCTTCCGCCCAAAGCGGACCGGTTCCGTCAATGAACTGCTTGAGCTGTGCCGCTACATTGCCATATCGTGTGGGGGTGCCGAACAAAACGGCATCCGCCCATTCCAGATCGTCATTGGAGGCGACAGGAACATCTGCTGTGGCTTCCACATGCGCCTTCCACTGTTCGTTTTGTGCTATGGCCTCTTCGGGTGCCAGCTCAGCAACTTTTCTGATGCGGACCTCCGCACCGGACTCCTCTGCAGCACTGGCAGCAACTTTTGCCGTTTCGTAGTTGGTCCCGGTCGAACTGTAATAGATAATGGCAAGTTTCACGCCTGAAAGATCTTTGTTACTCATAATATCTCCGTTTGTTTGTCAGTCGGTAGTTCATCGATTTCTGATACGTATATCGATCATTAGTTGACTAGTCAACAATCAACGAAAAAATTACATTCCCTTTCTGACCAAAAAAAGTAACTCCAGCAAATCACGCAGTTTTTTGTCATCAAGATGGGACATTACATCCCTTGTCAGCTCTTTCATCGGCCCGGACATTTCATCAATAAGGCGGATTCCCTCTGGTGTTATGGTACAGATCTGTGTCCTTCTGTCACTGGTTGAACGCTGTTTTGTCATAAGTCCTTTGCGGTCTATACGATCAAGAAGCCGGGTAATCCCGGGGCTGCGTTCGATCATCCGGTTCATTATTTCAAGCGTCGGCAGCCCCCGGCTTCCGGCACCATACAGTATTCTCAGGACATTATACTGCTGTGGTGTGATATCATACTGCCCGGTAAGATCACTCAACCGCCTTTTCAGCCTGTCTGTAGTGAGCAGCAGAGAGATGATGGCTTCCTGCTGGACCGACTCAAACTCCTGGTTCTGGCGGATTTCCTCTTTCAGTGATTGCATGTTTCCGGTGATATGGTGTGGTTTGAATGGTACATTGCAGTTAACGGCTGTGGGATAGCAGCCAATCGTAGATATCCCGGCCGGCATAGACCCGCCGCCATACATCATGCCCCATATCTTCGTGATTGGTGAGCCGGATGCTGTCATGCCCCAGCTCCTGAAGCTTGTTCATGGCAGGATAAAAATAGTGCGGCTCCACAACAGCATCCCGT
Source organism: Natronogracilivirga saccharolytica (assembly GCF_017921895.1). Classification (NCBI taxonomy): domain Bacteria; kingdom Pseudomonadati; phylum Balneolota; class Balneolia; order Balneolales; family Cyclonatronaceae; genus Natronogracilivirga; species Natronogracilivirga saccharolytica. Next base: position 256,030 of record NZ_JAFIDN010000003.1, on the reverse strand, counting down.
CCTCCCGAAAAGCACCAAACCGGGATACGGTACTCTGCGATATCCGATACCGCATCGGGGTGTCCGTAACCGACAACCGGTGCCATGGCAGCAAAGCGGCCGGGATGATTTTCGGCCATGTACCAGGTCCCGAAACCACCGTAACTGATTCCTGTGATATAAACACGGCCGGGATCGGCCTGATACGTTTCCAGAACCATGTCAAGGATATCAAGCAAATCATCTTCCAGCCGGTACCAGCCGTCCGGCGGGCCCTGCGTCGGGTATGACATCTCATCGGGCGAGCCAACGCCGTTCATGGGGTAATCCGGTACCGACGGCTGCTGACGGTCGGGTACGCCGTCGGCCTGTCTGCGGGGGATATCTGAAGCATCCCGGTTTGCAATATAATCCAGCTCATCCATGCCGTACATGGGAAGCTGGGGGGATATTATAATAAACGGCAGGTCACGTTTCTGCACCCAGGCTTCATACAGCGGTCCGTGCATCATCACAAAGTCAAGCTCATCCTTTCCGTCTCCGCGCTCACCGTTTCCATGCAGAAAAAGCATCACCGGCCATTTGTCTGAACCGGCGTCAACATCCGCGTTTTCCCGGTAACCTTCCGGCAGGTAGAGAAAAAACTCCCTGACTTCCCCTGTGGCGCGGCTCTGATAGGAGATGCGTTTCAGTTCGTCATCCGTCTCTGCATAAGTCATAAGTGGAAATAGTGCTGCAGTTGTTAAGGTGATCACCAGCGCCAGAGGGAAATAACGGTTCATTGCGGATGTGTAAGAAGATTGAAAATATCTGCTCTGCAGATTGCCTGTTTGGAAAAATATAACATAAATAAGTATGCAATGTCCATGACCGGGCCGGGTCCCGGACAGACAGGAACAAGTTTAAATTCTCTCATGTGAATTCACTCTCACCCAATGACTCTGAACAGATTAAAACAGATCAAACACAGCCGCCGCAAGCAGGACTTTCAGCAGTGATGAATTGATACTGATTTTTTAAAAAAGATGTAATAAGTTGCATATACATATGAGAGGAGCGATTGTGCTTAATCATCAAACAAAAAAACGATGCCGACGCCGGAACCCTATCTGGAGCTGCTTAGAGAGTATGTTCGGAAAAAAAGCTCTCTGTCTTCAGTATATCATAAAGAGTGCGAAGTACTTTCTGAGGAGATTCAAAGGACTACCGGAAACACTATAAGCAGCAGTACGTTAAAGCGATTTTTCCGGCTCGTATCCTCCTCCAGCAAACCTTCGTCCTTTACCCTTGATGTCCTTTCACAGTTTGCCGGTTTTGACCATTTTGATCATTTTTGCAGCCAGGCCGGCAAACCGGGAAAGCATAATAAATCCGGTGGCGAATCCGCCGAAACCGTTCCGAAAGACGTGACATCTCCGGAATTTATTGACCGCTTGCAGGAAGAGATTCGTTGCGAACTGGATTACAGCTGCATTTGCAATGATAAGCAGGAGTTGCTGCTGCACCGGGAGTTTATCATCAATGATATGTATCGCTTTTTACGGAACAGCGGCAAGCGCATTTATCCGCTTATTGCGCCGGGAGGGTACGGAAAAACCGTACTTATGCAGCTTTTCTATTGTGACTTCAAAAACCGGAAGCCGGATAATACCCTTGTCATCTTCACTTCCGCATCGGCTATTTTTGAAATTGTGACTTCACGAACCGGCCTGCGCGAAGTCCTAAAACATTTTGTCCCGTCACTGCAGTACCGGCCGGAGGCTCTTGATCACCTGCTTGTCACGCCTGATTATAAAATAGTGCTGATGATTGACGGACTGGATGAAGCGGGCAGCGACCAGTCAGATGTGTTTGCTTTTTTCAAGGGTGCCGTGCAGCTTATGCAGGAAAGCTGCCGGTATCCTGAAGTCAGTATCATTTTTTCGAAAAGGACGGAATCATGGCTGAACTGCACCGGTTATATGCCGGGCTTCAGACCTGACGATTACTGGTATCTGCGGCCGGGCACATTCGGATCTGATGAAGACAGCAACACGGTGCCTCCGCTGAGTGTTGATGAATCCCGAAAGCTTTGGAACAAACTCAACCGGAAACTGTCGGCATCGGCCCGGTCTGAGATAAGCGAAGATGTGCTGAGCCTGACCGGAATTCCATACCAGCTCAGCTTGCTGCATCGCATTACATGCCGGACCAACATTGATGCTGTTACGTCCCAGGACGTATTTGGCACCTATATTCAGCATCTTATGTACGATACTCCCCATAGTATCGGTATCAGATCGCTGTTCCGTGAATTCATAAAGGCATGTAATTACGGTGCGTCTTCTGCAAGGGTTGATCTTTCATCACTTCAGGACGTTATCAGCCGGCACCCCGGCGCCTGGGAGGAGCTTCTGGGCCGCGAAATTTTTCTTATAGAGGAGTATTCAGGCAACGGCATGTACCGCAGGCGCGAAGTCCTTTTCAGCCATCAGAAACTGTTTGAGACCGCTGTTGCTGTGGAATGGTACGGCGAAGGCATCCGCAGCGTCCGGGATCTTCATGAACTCGTTGACAAGCTGAGGGATAAAACGGCAGGAATCGGGGTCATGGAACAGGTTGCCTGGGCTATTATGCGCAACCACCGCATGGACCTGCTGACCGGCCTGTTTGAAAGCAGTCTGACCACAGCCGACAAGGTTATGCTCAGCAGATCCATGTTTGACCTTTGGCAGTCAGAAGAAGAGTGGCTGGAACAGTATATTGACGAGTTGGCCGCCAATCAGTCCATCCGCTGGTATTATTTTGAAAACCTGACCGTTACGGATGACCTCCCGGGATTTTTCGGCCGGGCTCTGGAAGCATATGAACGGCATTCGGAATCCGTTCAGGATTTGCTGTATGCAAACAGCCTGCTTGCTGTCAGGGCATTCCTGGCCATGGATTTCAAGACATTTCAAGCGCATATTGCGTATATGGACACCCTGCCAAAGAATGAGGACATCCATCTGTATCCGCTCATCCGATACTGGTCGTACCGAAGTTTGCTGCACTGGCTGATGGGTGATGATCCCGGTTATTCCTTATCCAAAGTCGATGAGCTTATGGGTGCCAGCCGGGATGAATCGCGCTTCAACACTAATCATTCACGCACTTCAGAGAAGCGTGACCGGCGCATACCGCTCTATCTTCACAACCCGGCACTATGGCTGATGGACAGGAAAGAGGATATTGCAATGCACTATCACGATTTTCAGGAATCAGAAAAGGAAGACCTGCTTCAGCAGTCTAAAAGGGATATCCGTATGTTTACCCTGCTTTATTTTCTTTTCTACAGCGGTGTCATACCGGAGCCATCACTTAAAACCAGTGAAGGACACAGACTTTTTATCACAAACGGGAACCTGCCGGAAGCAAACATCAACCAATGCCTGCGGCTGCTGATCATGGCAGACTGGCACCTTTCAAAAAAGCAGCCGGATACCGCCTGCAGGTATCTGAGCGAAGTCGCCGCCATTGCAAAAAATCACCATTTTGTAATTTTTCACAAGCTTGCCGAATACAAAATAGCATTAACTCAAGAAGACGCCCGCAAGCAGAGAATATATGAGAAAGAGTGGGCAGCGTCCGGTTTCGGCCGGATCATAGGGTTAAACAGTGCTGCAATTCATTCCTGAAACAGCAGTACAGAAAGGGGTTGAGCTGACAACAGAACCGGTTTCGGGAAAAAAGAAGCCGTATTAAGCGCATTATCATTTCAATTCAGCTGAACAAAAAAGGGACAGCCGGTCATGATGGCTGTCCCTTTTTTGGAAACCCGGTATTGCTGTTTCGTGTAGAGATAAACCCTACCAGAATAGTTGGCTTTAAAATCTCAAAAGGAGATTTAAAATACCCTGTTCAAAAAGTTCAAAACGTGAACCTGCATTCTGAAACACCAGCAGTGGTACAGCCGGCCGGTTGATTCAATCGGCCCGCTCAAATCGTGCCTGGAAAAATCTGAGGTATTTCGGTTCATAGATCATGTTCAGGCCGCTGATCTTTTCCCGGTTGGCAAATACTTCGGCAACCGACTCTGCAACCACATCCATGTGAGCCTGGGTGTAGACACGACGCGGGATTGTCAGCCGGACCAGTTCCAGATCGGGGTAATTATGCTCACCGGTTTCGGTATTTCGTCCAGCCGACACCACACCGCGCTCCATGGCACGTACACCGGCATCGAGGTACAGCTCTGCCGCGAGTGTCTGAGCCGGAAACTGATCCTGGGAAAGGTGCGGCAAGATCTTACGGGCATCCAGGAATACGCCATGGCTGCCGATCGGACGAACTACCGGAATCCCCCATCCGATCAGTTTGTCCCCAAGATACTGCACCTGGCCTATTCTTGCACGGATATGATCCTCCTGGACGGACTCCTCAATTCCCAGGGCCATTGCTTCCATATCCCTTCCGGCCAGTCCGCCATAGGTATGAAGTCCCTCATAGACGACAACGAGATTTCGTGCCTCTTCAAACACCTCCCGGTCGTTGACTGCCAGAAAACCTCCGATATTCACCAGGGCATCCTTTTTGGCACTCATCGTGGCCCCGTCTGTCAGATCGCAAATCTGCCGGACGATCGCGGCAACCGATTTATCGGCGTAACCCGGTTCTTTCTTTTTGATGAAATAAGCGTTTTCGGCGACTCTGGTCATATCGTGAATAATAGGGATATCATACTCTGCGGTCAGCTCACGAACCTGCTGCAGGTTTTCAAGGGATATGGGCTGTCCGCCTGCCATATTCACCGCAGTAGCAATGCTGACATAGGGCATTCGGTCCGGACCATGTTTTTTGATCAGGTCCTCGAGCTTCTGAAGGTCCACATTCCCCTTGAAAGGATGTTCATTTTCGGGATCGTGAGCCTCGTCGATGATCACATCGGCAAACGTGCCACCGGCCAGTTCCTGATGCAGCCGCGTGGTGGTGAAGTACATGTTTCCGGGTATCACATCACCATCGCTGATCATGATTTTGGATATCAGGTGTTCGGCGGCGCGCCCCTGGTGTGTGGGCACAAGGTACTTGTATCCGTAAAATTGCCTTACCGCATCTTCGAGGTTATAGTAGTTACGGCTGCCGGCGTAGGCTTCGTCGCCGAGCATCATGCCCGCCCACTGCCGGTCGCTCATGGCAGAGGTGCCGCTGTCGGTCAGCAAATCAATGTAGACATCACCAGACCGCAGAAGGAATGTATTGTAACCGGCTTCGGAGATGGCTTTTTCCCGGTCTTTTCTGGTGGTCATTTTGACGGGTTCCACCATCTTGATCTTGTAGGGCTCGGCCCAGGAGCGTCTTTTTGGTGTATTCATAGCTTAAATTGAATTATTTCAGATTGGCAGCACAAAAGCGTATCACATACCCTTATCCTTTCCCTTAGTCCTATAATCCCAAGAAAGAAAATCAGATGCAAGAAGGTGCCTGCGGTTGTTGCTTGTGGTTATTGCCTGATGTTATTGCAGGACGTAAATTGCCCTGTAGTAGTCAAGATGCACCGCCACACCAATTCTATTATTGCAAAAGGAGGCCGCATGAATTCCAAAAGAAAAAACATCATCATTATAGGTGCTGCAGGACGCGATTTTCACAACTTCAACACCTGCTACCGGGACAATAAAAATTACAATGTGGTCGCTTTTACAGCAGCTCAGATCCCGGATATTGACGGAAGGCGGTATCCCCCTGAACTGGCAGGTGCGCTCTATCCTGACGGAATTCCCATTCACAACCAGTCAGAACTCCCCGACCTGATCCGTGATCTTGACGTGGACATCTGCGCATTCTCCTACAGCGATATTTCCTATCAGCAGGTCATGAATGTCGGATCCATAGTGAATGCCGCGGGAGCGGATTTTCTGCTTATTGGTCCCCGGCAGTCTATGCTGGAAAGCTCCAGGCCGGTCATAGCGGTGGGTGCAGTGCGCACCGGATGCGGAAAAAGCCAGACATCACGGCATATCATTGAGTCTCTGATGTCACAGGGCTACAAGGTTGCCGCAGTCAGGCATCCCATGCCGTACGGTGATCTGTCAAAGCAGAAAGTACAACGGTTTGCAACACTTGAAGACCTTGAAAAACATGAGTGCACAATTGAGGAGATGGAGGAGTACGAGCCTCACATTATGCGCGGCAATGTGATTTATGCCGGGGTTGACTACGAAGCGATCCTGCGGGAAGCCGAAAAGGAGGCGGATATCATCATCTGGGACGGCGGCAATAACGATTTCCCGTTCTACAAACCGGATCTCATGGTAACCGTTACCGATCCGCACCGTGCCGGACACGAACTCTCCTATTATCCCGGAGAAACAACCCTCAGGATGGCCGATATCGTAGTCATCAACAAAATTGACACCTCAGCTCCCGAAGACATAGCGCTGCTCCGGAAAAATATCCTGAAAGTTAATCCGGCCGCACGGGTGGTTGATGCCGCCTCGCCGCTGACGGTTGACAACCCGGAGCATATCCGCGGCAAACGCGTTCTCGTGGTTGAGGACGGGCCCACTCTGACACACGGCGAGATGGCCATCGGTGCCGGTACCGTGGCAGGCCAGAAATTCGGTGCATCCGAATTTGTCGACCCGCGCCCTTATGCTGTGGGAAAACTGACCCGAACGTTTGAAAATTATCCGAATATCGGCCCCCTCCTTCCTGCGATGGGATACGGAAAACAGCAAATAAGCGACCTTGAGGCAACCATCAGAGCCACCGACTGCGATACGGTCATCATCGGAACACCCATCGACCTGACTCGTGTGGTTTCCATTGAACAGCCCGTTGCCAGGGTCGGCTATGACCTTCAGGAAATCGGCCGCCCGACCCTTTCAGAACTGCTCGAAGAATTTATCAGCAAGGCAGATAAACCGGTATCGGTCGGATAGCATTTATTCGCTATCTTTCATGAAATGTGCACGTCATTATAAATCGAAAATTTAAAACAGATGAAATACCCATGGCGGCTTACCGTCACACAGGAGCATGATTATAGCCAACATGGGTACTACATGTGACGTCAGAATCATAAATTATAAACACATGAAAAAGGTTGCCCTGGTTCTCGGTATTTTTTTGCTGGTCATCGTCATTCTGATCGGAGGTCTTTCGCTGTATCTGACCGATGAGCGCCTGCGGTCGTGGGTTCTCCCGGAAATTCAGGAAGCTACCGGCAGGGACGTTCAGATTGAGCGCATATCCTACACCCTGTTCCGGACCTTTCCGAGATTCGGGCTTGTCATTGAGAACCTGGAAGTGCCGGATCCGCGTGAAGACAAACTGGCCGGAGTGGAACGGCTGCTGGTCTCGGTGAACCTTATTCCGCTCATCGGCGGGGAAGTCAGCGTCCATCGCCTGGAGGTTAACCGTCCCGAGTTCACATATGTGATTTACGAAGACGGCTCAACCAACCTGGACGATTTCTTGCCGGAAGAGGAACCCGATGAGGAGCCTGAACCGGCAGAACTCATGGAACTGGATCTGTCTGAAATCATTGTCACAGATGCCGCTTTCGGCATGACGGATCATCAAACCGAAACATCCGTGATGCTTTCGGAACTTGACATCCGCAGCGCCCTCAGGTTTACCGACGTACTTGAAAGTACGATGGATGTGAGTCTGGGCAGTCTTGATGTGATATTTGAGGGGCAGCGGATGGTCTCCGGACTCGGACTCACGCTTACCCAGACCTCCGTTCTGGACATCGAAGGCGAGCAGCTGCAGCTGCAGGACGGCACGCTGAACCTGGCCGGACTCGGACTCACGCTGGAGGGAAATATTTCCGACTGGGGCGGAGGTGAACCGCTGGTCGATCTGAATATGGAATCGGAATCGGATGACTTCGGGGCGCTGCTTGATCTGGTCCCGCCTGAATTCGAGGAGTTTATTGCCGACCTGGATACCGGCGGCGAGCTGGAGGTTATGCTCAGCCTGCAGGGACGCATCAGTGAGGATGAGGTTCCTTCTTTCGAAGCCAGGGCGGGTATTACCGACGGATTCATCCAGCACACCGATGTGCCCGACCGGATTTCCGGCATCACATTGTCCGCCAATGCGGTAAATGATCTTGTAGTTATTGAGGCCTTCGAAGCAACTGCCGGTGAAACGCGCATATCGGCCAGCGGAGAGATACGCGATCCCCTCGAAGAGTCGGCTGTTTTTGATATCAGCGGATCAATGAGCGCCGATTTGTCCACCATGGACCGCTACGTTCCCCTGGAAGAGTTTGACATCACCGATCTTGCCGGTTTGATTGACATCTCTGCCGAGGCCAGCGGACTGGTTTGGGATCCTGAAAACGTACAATTCGACGTCTCGGTTTCGTTTTCCGACGGCCGGATTGCTCATGCCGAAATTCCGCGTGCCGTGGAAGACATCATTGTAGAACTTCAGGCGACACATCAGGAAGTAAGCATCACCAGGGCAACGGCGCGCTCATCCGACAACTACTTTTCGGCAACCGGAACGCTCACATCGCCGCTGGACCTTGATGCCGCTACTTTTGAAGCGACCGGAGATGTAACCTGGGATCTGGCAACGGTCAAAGAGTACTATCCCATCGATGAAGATACGCTTGAGATACGTGGCATGATCAGCTTCAGCGGTTCTGCAGGCGGACGCCTGGATGATCCGGAAAACGCAAGCTTTGATCTTGATCTTGAGCTGGCTGACGGTTTCATCAGCTATCACGAACTGGGTCAGCCGATTGAGGAGCTCACCACCCGGGTCAATGTTACCGAACGAAATGTCTCTGTGTCCGACGCCGCCGTGCGCTCGGGATCCAACCGGTTTTCCATGAACGGCAGTGTCAGAAATTACATGGAGGAAAATGCCGTTTTCGATCTCACAATCAACGGCTTTCTGGCGCTGAACGAAATGGACACCTATTATCCGCTGGAAGATGAGTTCGGACTGGTCATGAGCGGCAGCGTGGATTCCGATGTCAGGCTCCGCGGATCCATTGATGACCTGGAGGGAATCCGGCTCGACGGAACCGTAGAGGCAAACGACATCAGCATGGATTCTCCCGATCTGCTGCTTCCGCTTGCTGATCTTAACGGCGCCATCACGTTTCGCGGGGAGGACCTGACCACCGGCGGCATCACCTTCCTGTTTGGTGAGTCCGACTATCACATTACCGGTGACATCATGAATTTCAAGGCGCTGATGTACGAGCCCGGCGAGGCGTCACCGACACGCTTCACCGGCAGGTTCCGGTCCGAATTTTTCGATGCGGATGAATTCCTCGACTTTGAAGATGTCCCGGAAGACCCGGAGCCGTTTGAAGCCTGGCTGCCCAACCTGGAAGGTGAAATGGAGGTCGAAATCGACGTGCTGCAGTTCTTCGCAATGGAGGCTACCGATATTACCGGTACGGTTGAAATGTCGCCCGATCACATTGGTTCCGATAATGCCCGGCTTGCCATCTACGGCGGCTCAATGGACGGAAGTTTCCGGTGGGATGTTTTTGCGGCAGATCATACGGGTTTCACGTTCAATGGCGATCTGCAAAACATGCGTGTGGAGGAGCTCTTCTCGCATTTTGATCTGGGCGGACAGGCCAATCTCGCCGAGCATGTGCGGGCCGACTTCAGCGCCACCACTGAATTCTATGCTGAGTTCGATGAATATTTTGAAATGGATATGATGGAGCTTTTTGCGGATGGTGACTTCGGCATGGATGAGGCGCGTATCTCAGATCATCCGGTACAGGAAGGGCTCGCCGGTTTACTGAACTCGGATGATCTTCGTGATCTGTCACTTGATACCTGGACCGCCGATTATCACATAGAAGACGGGATTATGCGGCTGGACAATTTCAACCTGACGAGCCGGGATCTGGGTCTGAATCTGTCCGGCACTCAGGATCTGATCAGTGATGAGCTGGACTACCGGGCCGAAATTGTAATGCCGGGCGAGTGGGTCGAGCGTCTTGCCGGAACCATCCCGCGCGAAGGCAGGGAAGCCCTCAAGCGTGATGACGGCATGCTGGTGCTGCCTCTGACCATTCGCGGAACTTCGGAAAGTCCGCGTCCGGGTGTTGATGACAGTAAGGTCCGTGAAGCCGTCGAGGATTATCTTCGCCGGCGTGCAGAGGACGAGGGCCGGGACATCATCGACGGCGTTCTGGACCGGTTTCGCAGAAACTAGGCAGCGATGTGATAATCAGGCAGTGATGCAATCAATCGCTGTTTAGCAATCGGTGTCAGCCTGCGTCTCATCCCAGCACATAGTCACACCGTCCATTTCGAGCGATCCGTCGCCCTGTTCAACATCCCAGGTCAGGTCAAAGATCTCGGTGATATCGACATCGGTCTGGAGGCCTTCGTCGGTCAGCTCCGAGCTCCGGAACTGGCCGTCGGTGATACTGGCAACCGGCTGCTCCAGGTTATAAAATCCGTCGACAAGGAAATAGAACTCTTCGCCACCCTCTGACATGTCGAATGTCAGATCAAGCATTTCCAGAGCATCGTCACCAAACTCCCAGGTGATGGTGCTTTCATAGTCAAACTCAAACTCTTCCTGATACAGAGAAACTGTCCATTCACCCGACCGACCGTCCGCCGACGTGGTGGCGTCAATGACCTGCTGTTCGGCAATGCCGCCTTCGGACGCATCCGATGAAGCGATCGCGACCCACTCCACGGCATCGTTGGATGTATTGGCCGTCACAGTGATACTAACCGTTTCGTCAAGTTCCTGGTCCTCAATTTCCAGTTCCCAGACATACTCATCATCCGACATCTCCGCATTTCCCGGATTAACCTGGGATGTGAAGGTATTGGCATACTGGAGATGGGTAAAGAAAGCCGTCTGATAGTTGTTCACCAGTGTTGATGCCAGAATGAATGCCGGCGTCCCGGGCTCATCAGCTATCGCAGGCTGCTCGTCAAACGAATCGCGAAGCTGTGAGCTGCCCGAAAGTGATGCTTCCGGATGATCAGGATCCGCAAGCTGTTTTTGAAGCGCCTCCTGCTCGCCTCCGAATCCACCCTGGGTGAAAATACCCGTTGCCAGCGCCATATCCTGGAACGGCGGCAGTTCAGGCACATCCGACAGATCGTCATTCGAACTGGTGGAGTCGTCGCAGGATATCATCAGCAACGGCAGTGAAAAGGCAATCAGAAGTGTAAGAATACGATGTGTGTGGTACATAGTCTTTTTTTTATTCGGTTTTTATCTCAATAAAACTGCTCTCTTCCATAAGGTCGGTCTCTTCCAGGCGTACCGTCCCGTCTTCGGCGAGATCATCGCGGACAAAGACAGCCGCCGTCGTTCCCAGCCGGTAGACGGGGGCTTCATTTCGCGATTTAAGGCTTGAGTCGGGTGATGTTTTCCAGAACGCCCGGAACTGCCACAAAATATCACGGCGGTCTGCCGAGAATCGGCCACGGTCGTCGGTTACATCCAGAACTTCGGCCGGATATCCGTCGTTCCCCTCACAATGTGTCAGCATTTCACCGCGGTCCCAGGATACAGGCAAAACCTCGGGGACGACAACGGAAACGAGCGTATCCTCAACAAATGTCACATTCATTTCATACATGTCGGGAACCATCTGATAGGAGGTGTCATGGCGCCCGGCCTCGTAAAAATCCATAAAAAGGTGATCGTATTCATTCAGATCACGGAATGAGCGGGCATAGAATGTAACAGTGGCTGTATCGGCAAGGTCGAAAGCAAGGGTTTGCGATTCTCCCCTGCATACCGGATTCGGCCATGGCAGATATACTCTGTCTGCGGTAACGGCCTCATTGCCCGAAGAATGATCTTCTTCTTCAGGATTAAGAAGATCCAGATAGTAGGCTATCATCACCTCCGCATCGCTTACAGGTTCCCCTGCGGCATTTGTAACAGTTCCGGAAATGAAGGGATCGCCCTGCTCGTTGCATCCGTATGCAAACAGCAGCACAGAAAGGAGAAGGCCGGTCATAACAGGTGAAACCGGCGCAATTTGTGGAAAAAACTCGGGTACGGAATAACGCATGATCTGCAAACGGCTCAGGGGCCGGGTTATTTTGGTTAATCGGGCGAATTTGGTGGAACAGGCGGGCGCAGCCAAGCTACGATTCACTGTTTTCAAGAATGCGTTTCAGCTCGGATAATAGCATCAGCGCTTCCACCGGAGTCATGCGGTTGGGGTCCGTTCCTTCCAGTTTGTGCTTGACCGTCTCCAGGTTCGGATCCAGTTCTGCCTGGAAAAGTGACATCTGCGGCACCGCAGATTGTTTTTCGGTTTTTCTGACCGCTTCACGCGCTGCTTTTTTCTTTGCTCCCGCTTCTTTTTCAGCTGAGGTTCCTTTTTCAAGTGTACCTGATGACCGGGTGACATCCAGACTGTGCGACTCCAGGTTCCCCAGAATCTCCCGTGCACGATGTATCACCAGCTCCGGGAGCCCGGCCATCGCAGCAACCTGAATCCCGTAACTGTGGTCCGCTCCCCCCTTTATGAGCTTCCTCAGAAAAATGATTTTCCCTTTGTGCTCTTTAACCTGCACATTGTAGTTCACAATGCGCTCGTACAGATTTTCGAGTTCGTTGAGCTCGTGATAGTGCGTCGCGAAAAGGGTTTTGGCAGCCACAGCAGGCTGGTTATGCAGATACTCAGCAAGTGACCAGGCAATGCTGAGTCCGTCAAATGTGCTGGTTCCCCTGCCGATCTCGTCAAGCAGAATCAGCGACTTCGGACTGGCATTGTTGAGAATGTTGGCAGCCTCGTTCATTTCGACCAGAAATGTGCTCTCTCCGGCCGCCAGATTGTCCGATGCGCCCACTCTGGTGAAAATCTTGTCGACAATGCTGATCCGGGCTTTTTTTGCAGGGACAAAGGATCCGGTCTGGGCGAGAAGCACGATCAGCCCGGTTTGCCGCAGGATGATGCTTTTACCGGCCATATTGGGGCCTGTTATCACGAGAATCTGATCGGATTCACTGTCAACCCGCACATCATTCGGGATAAAGGGTTCGCCCTGGGGAAGGAACCGCTCAACCACGGGATGGCGTCCGCCGCTGATATCAATTTCCGTCCCGTCGGTGACGGAGGGTTTTACATAATTATAGCGATAGGCAACCTCCGCCAGACTCTGAAGGCAATCCAGGCGGGCCAGGGCATCGGCATTGTTCTGAACGGGTTCGGCGAATCCGGCAACGTAATCCAGAAGTTCCTGAAAAAGCTCCTGCTCCAGCGTCTGACTCCGCTCTTCCGATGAAAGGATCTTCTCTTCGATCTCTTTCAGCTCGGGGGTGATGTACCGTTCGGCGTTGACCAGGGTCTGTTTGCGGATGAAGTCATCGGGGACCTTGTCCTTGTGGGCGTTAGTGACTTCAATATAATAGCCGAAAACCTTGTTGTAACCCAGCTTGAGTGACGGGATCTGAGTTCGTTCGACCATTTCTTTCTGTATGCGGGCAATGAACTCTTTCCCGCTGCTCGCAATTTCGCGCAGCTCATCAAGCTCTTTTGAGTAACCGTCGCGAATAAAACCGCCGTCGCGCAGACCGGCCGGCGGATCATCCACCAGGGCCGCCTCCAGCCGCTCCTGCAGATCGTCCGGAACCGAAAGCTGGCTGTTGATCTCAGAAAGCAGGGGTTCTTCGAAATCCGACAGCAGTTTTTTCAGATCCGGGATGCGGCCAAGCGATTCATTCAGCTGCTTCAGCTCCCGGGCATTGGCCCGTTTGACACAAACCCGGGAAACCAGCCGCTCCAGATCACCGATATCTTTCAATATTTCGCGGAACTGCTGCCGCATATCATGACGGATGTAAAGCACTTCAACGGCCTGCAACCGGTTACGGATATCCGGCAGCTTCGTGAGCGGGCGCATAAGCCACTTGCGCAGCATCCTCCCGCCCATGGGAGTGCCGGTTTCGTCAAGTATTGAAATCAGTGTACCTTCCGACCCTCCCTGCTGAAGACTTGTGATCAGCTCCAGATTGCGTTTGGTAGAAGCATCCAGCATCATATATGCCGAATTTTCGAAAGCATGCATGGTGCGAAGGTGACCCAGTGAGGCTCGCTGGTTTTCCCGGACATAGTGAAGCAGCGCGCCGGCGGAAACATGGGCTTCGGCAAGCTCTTCCACACCAAACCCCTTCAGCGAATGGGTTTTAAAGTGCTCCAGGAGAACATCATAGCCGTAGTTACCCTCGTAAATCCAGTCCTCCTGCCAGGTAACAACGTACTCGTTAAGCCATTGCGGTATAGTCTGTTTGTGCTTTTTACCGATGAGGATTTCGGATGGGGCGAGCGATTCCAGCACATTCTGCAGCTCCTTTTGCGGCAGTTCGGCAACAGCAAACTCCCCTGTTGATATATCCGCGTATGCCAATCCGTAGACCTTGCCGGACGGATGTACGGAAGCGATGTAGTTGTTCCTGTTGCGGTCCAGGACTTTGTCGGAAAGTGTGGCTCCCGGGGTTACCACTTCGGTAATTTCGCGATTGACCAGTTTGCGGCCTGCGGCTTTAGCCTGTGCCGGATCCTCTGACTGGTCACACACGGCCACCCGGTAGCCTTTCTTCACCAGCCTGGGCAAATAGCTTTCCAGGGCATGATAGGGGAATCCGGCAAGCGGGGTCTGGTCGCCGGCATTATTGCGGCGGGTCAGCGTAATGCCCAACTCACGGCTGATGGTCACGGCGTCATCGGAAAACGTTTCGTAGAAATCACCCACCCGAAACAACAGTATGGTACCGGGATGCTCCTCCTTGATCTGCTGATACTGACGCATCAGCGGCGTCGCCTCCTTTCGTGGTTCAGCGGTGTTGGTTTTGCCCATACTTTCCGATATTCCCGTTGTCCGTTCACAATCAATCAGCCGGAATCACATATTGTCATTGCATGACGTTATGAACGGTATGCTGATCAAAAGCTGGTTTTTTTGATTAATTTTGTAAAATAGCAGAACTCCGGGACAAGGTAAATCGGTATGTCACAAATCGACACCAACAGCAAACTGCCAAGATCATTTTATCTGTCGGATGATGTCGTTGCCCTGGCCAGGAATCTGCTGGGATGCCGGTTGTGGTCGCGGCATGAAGACAATGTAACGGCCGGCATCATTGTCGAAACAGAGGCTTATGACGGGCTGACCGACCGCGCAACACATGCGTTCGGCGGGCGGCGTACCCCGCGTACGGAAATTTTCTATCATTCCGGAGGCTGTGCGTATACCTATCTGTGCTATGGCATCCACACCCTGTTTAATATTATCACAGGTCCGGAAGAGGTTCCGCAGGCTATCCTTATCAGAGCACTGAAGCCGGTGTACGGTATAAAAACCATCCTTGAAAGGCGGAACCAGACTTCCCTCAAGCGCAACACTGCGGGTGGTCCGGGTCTGGTCAGTCAGGCACTCGGCATCACGCGTGAGGATTACGGGGTGCCGCTTGACGGAGACAGAATCTGGCTGACACCGGCAAAGAGCGAAGATCTTCCGGATAAAAGAGGCATCCTGGCCACTCCCCGTGTCGGTATCGATTATGCCGGTGATGACGCCCGTCTTCCGTGGCGGTTCCGGATTGCAAACTCCGGCTGGACCAGTCCGGCCAAATAGCGACTAAAGTCCGTGTACCTGCGCTGACTGATTGTAGGTGACTGGCCGTCTGATGTCTGAAAGATTCTGACTGTCTGCTACTTACGGACCCTTCTGACCAGCCACTGCAGGCTGCCCGTTTCTGTATGTCCACTGCTGTGCGCCTGCTTCCGTATATATAAAAAAAGCCTGTCGCTCCGGGAGCAGCAGGCTTTTTTTATAACTCGTTTGTAAAGGATACTATCAGAATCCGCCGGGCTGCTGCTGTCCGCCCTGCTGCATCTGGGCTTCCTGAATCATTTGCTGCATTTTTTGCTGCAACTCGGGATCAGCCTGGATGGCGGTGAAGATTTCCTGATACCGGTCAAGATCCATGCCTTCATCCTCGATGGCAGTAATGAGCTCCTGCTCCATTTCCTGCTCGATTTCACCGATTTGTTCCGAAGCTTTCTCAAACTTGGCGACATCGGAGGAGGAGACTTCCAGCTCTTCGGGTTCCTGACCCATCTGCATGCCCTGGAGAATCTCGTTGTAGGTTTCCACTTCGAGTCCTTCCTCTTCGACAATGGCGATCATTTCCATCTGTGACTCGGTTTGAATCTGCTGTGCCTTCATGGAAGCATCTACAAAGACCTGCAACTCTTCATCTGAAACATCGGTTGCAGCTTCAGGCTGCTGGGGAGCCTGCTCAAACTGCGCCTGAACCGTTCCTGCTGCAAAAATCAAAAGCAATGCTGCCATACTTCCGGCAATCCATTGATAACTCATATTAGCCTCAATCATTAATTAATACATGTGGTTTAAGGTTACTATAACATGGTAAACATAAAATTATTTTTTGAAAATCCCGAATTTAATCAAAATAACGGCTGGATCAACTTAATGACATGCGTTACAGTTTTGTATATTGTGTTGTCTGGGAATGTGATAAGTGAACGTTAAAAAAATACCCGAATCACCCGATGAACAACAAAAAAAAACCAAACACCATGCTGATCCGGCTCGGTGCCATGGTGATCATTCTGATCGGCATTTACTTTGCCGTGATACTTGTAATCGACCGGACCGATCCTCTGACCCACTCCCGTGATGTTCCGGTTCCGGATCATTTTATTATCGACGGTGAACCACTGATTGAAAGCATCGTACGCTGGTCAAAAGATGAGAACCTTGACCGCGACGCCATCAACAATCAGCTGCCCGATGGCTTTGAATTACTGATTCTGGATGAGGATATCAACGCAAACGAAGCTCCCAACTATCTGATCATCTCCCGGGGTGAATCTGAGCTCCCCGAACTGAGCCCCCTGCTCTCCGATGTCGGATTTACCCATAATTTCCGGAATCTTGTTGTATATGAAGTCCGTGAGCGCGAGCTTTTTCCCGTTCTTGCCATAGACGATGAGTCCATCACGGATGAGCACGGCAACCGGATGATCGACCAGGTTCCGGCCGCAAACGGCTATGCCCTGCTTCTGGAACCCTTTGAGAATGACGCACTTTACGATGATGCCGTGACCCTCATCGAAATTGTGATGATGGATGATGAAGGGCGTGATGCCAGTGATGATATTGTAATTTACTGGGATACATCCGAATCGGTATTCAAGGCGACCAACACTTTTGGCGCTCCCTGAGCTGCCTGCAGTCACTGCCTGTCTGCGCAGTGTTTCCTGTACTGACAAACGTCCGGTGCGTCAAGGGTGTCCGTTTTCTTTTTTAATCTGGTTGCTTAATTGCTTATTTTCAACGTCTCAAAAGGTTCAGACTTTCAAGACACAAACAGACAAAAGACTGTAGTATCAGGAATATCATGAACAAATACCGGATAACCGTCCTACTTGTACTCATTATCGCAGCTTTGGCTATTCGTTTCATGCCTCAGCCTCCCAATTTCACACCCGTTGCAGCGCTGGCACTTTTTTCCGGTGTCTTCTTCCGTGACCGGTTTGCCGCCATGCTTGCACCGCTTGCCGTAATGATGATATCCGACCTTTTTCTCGGGTGGCACAACACCATCCCCTTCGTATATCTCTCATTCATACTGATGGTGCTGATCGGGCGGGCCATACGTCCAAAAGTATCTGTCGGATACGTAGCAGGCGGCGGAATAACCGGTGCCATGCTCTTTTTTATCATTACCAATTTCGGAGTATGGCTTGCAGGATCCATGTATCCGAAAACAATCGAGGGGCTTGCCGCGGCATATATCGCGGCCATACCATTTCTGCACTATATGGTCATCAGTACACTGATGTACAGTGCGATCCTGTTTGGAGTCTTTATCTGGGCTGAAAAATATTTCCCTGTCATACGGGAGGAGCACGGGCATATCAAAGTTTGAAAACGAAGCACCTTGGAAAAGAAAAACAATCAGGCGAAAAAAGCAGTAATAATTGGTGCAAGTTCGGGGATTGGTGCCGCGCTTGCTATAGAGTTATCCAAAAAAGGGTATATCCTGGGACTGACGGCACGCAGAATGGGGGTTATGGAAAAGGAAATCCAGCCCGAACTTGTCTCCCCGTCCTATTTAAGCTACATGGATGTCTCGGACATCGAATCATCCATTTCTGCTCTTCATGATTTAATTAAAAAGATGGGTGGTATTGACCTGATGGTCATCAATGCCGGGGTCTCCGGAAGTTCGTCCAACATGGAACGGGAGGCGGCCGAACAACTCATCCGGATCAATGTCCTGGGTTTTGCCGCCATGCTCCACGAGGCATACCGTATTTTTCAGAAACAGGGACACGGACACATCGCCGGAATCTCGTCCATCGCTTCACTGCTGCCCCATCCGAACGGTTCGGCTTATAATGCCTCAAAGGCATTTGTATCCAATTATCTCGACAGCATGCGTCTGCGGATCAAAAGAAGGGGCGAAAACGTGACCATAACCGATGTAATGCCCGGTTACATCCTCACCCCCATGACCGAGGAAAACAAGCGCATGTTCTGGGTGGCAAGCGCTGAAAAAGCTGCCCGGCAGATCGCCCGGGATATCATCAAAAAGAAACCGATCAGCTACGTTTCCCGCCGCTGGCGGCTTATTGCCTACCTTCTCTCGCTCATGCCCAGGCCGCTGCTGTACCGGATTTTTTAGTTTTTTTCCGTTTTTTCTGTGCTTTAGTCCTTGTTTTACTATTTTTTCCCGTTAGTTGCAGAGGGGATTCACAGAAAAAAAGAGTGTCGTCATGATCAACAAGCAATTGATAATGCCGGAGATTTCCGAGCTCATAAAAAAGAAAAAATGGTCTGAACTTCGTGAATCCGTAGAGGATTGGCCGATTCCCGAAATTGCTGATCTGATGCAGACGCTGGAAAAACAGGACCGGGTAGTATTTTTCCGCATCCTCCCCCGGCACATGAGTGCCGCGGTTTTTTCCCATTTTGAGCCCGAACAGCAGAATTCGCTGCTGGTGGAACTTACGGACGATGAAACCCGCCAGCTGCTCTCCAACCTGGCACCCGATGACCGGACGGCTCTGCTGGATGAACTTCCGGCACAGGTGACTCAGCAGCTGCTCAGCCTTCTGAGTCCCCAGGATCTGAAAGAGGCGCGTTCGCTGCTTGGCTATCCCGAAGAGAGTGCCGGACGTCTGATGACACCGGACTACCTCTCCGTCCGCCCGCACTGGACTATCGGACAGGCGCTGGATCACATCAGAAAAATGGGTCGGCAAAGCGAGACCATCAACGTCATTTATGTTACCGATCCGGGAGGTAAACTGCTTGATGCTCTTGACCTGCAGCTGTTCATCCTGTCCAACCCGGACAAGAAGGTCGAGGAGATAATGGATGATACCTTCATCTCCATACCAGCGTTTGCAGACCGTGAAGAAGCCGTGCAGACCGTTCAGAAATATGACAAAACGGTGCTTCCGGTTGTCGATTCCGAAGGAATGCTGCTTGGAATCGTTACCATTGATGACCTTCTGGACGTAGCCGAAGAAGAGGCGACCGAGGATTTCCAGAAAGGTGCTGCGGTGGCTCCGCTGCGGACCAGCTACCGTGAAGCCACCATATGGGACCTGTTCAGCAAGCGTATCTCCTGGCTGATTATTCTTGTATTTGTCAACCTTGTGTCCTCCGGTGTGATTGAAGCTTTTGAAGAGGTTCTCGCTTCGGCCATCGCGCTGGCCTTTTTTATTCCGCTGCTTATTGACAGCGGCGGAAATGCAGGAGCTCAGTCGGCTACGCTTATGGTCCGGGCTATCGCCATCGGGGACATAAAACTCCGGCAATGGCTCCAGACTGTCGGAAAAGAGGTACTGGTTGGTATTGCCCTTGGAGTTGCCATGGGTGCGGCAAGCTGGGCGCTGGGATTGTATCGTGGCGGAGCGGAAATCGGTATTGTCGTCGGCTTGTCCATGGTCCTTATTGTACTGGTCGCCAATATTATCGGGACTCTGCTGCCCTTCCTGCTCACACGGCTTAATATTGACCCGGCCGTGGCAAGCAGTCCGCTGATTACCACTATTGTTGATGCGGCGGGTCTGCTGATATACTTCAGCATCGCCAGCCTGGTCATTGGTGTCACTATGTAGGGAAAGGGGCACAATCGTCTCTGACAATCGTCTCTGACAATCGTCTCAGACGTACTGCCCCACCAGCTTCATCAGCTCGTTCTTCTTGAACGGCTTTGCAAGGTATCCCGTAAATCCCTGTGAGAGATAATATTCTTCATCTCCGCTAAGCGCGTGGGCGGTCAGTGCAATGGCCGGGATTTTCGCAAGGACGGGGTTGTTCTTCATAGCTTTGAGTGTATCCACTCCGTCCATGCCCGTACCCAGACTGATATCCATGATCACAAGATCAAAGGTATGCTGCCGGAGTATTTCAAGTGCACGCTCACCCGTATCCACCGCCGAAACATCATACTTGCTTCCAAGGTAAAGACTGGTGATGTCGGAGCTGTCAAAATCATCCTCAACCAGCAAAATACGGGGCCGTGCAGGATCTTCCTGCGGCTCTGCGGGAACCTTTTCCGCAATATCCCTCTGGATCTGGATACTGTCTTTGTAAGGAAGGCGAATTGTGAACGTGGAGCCCTTGTTCTTCTCACTTTCTGCGGTAATGGTGCCGCCCATGATCTCCACCAGACGTCTTGAAATGGTGAGACCCAGGCCGGTACCTTCAAATTTGCGGGAAAACCCGGTGCTTTCCTGCTGAAACTCCTCAAACGCTTTGGGCAGAAACTCTTTTTCTATCCCCACTCCGGTATCCTTGACATCCACCTGAAGCCATTTGCCGTATTGATCATCAGCAACGGAAACGATGACCGAAACTTTGCCCCGATCGGTGTATTTGAATGCATTGGAGAGCAGATTGTAAAGCACCCTGTTGAACAGCTGACGGTCGACATGCACCGGCAACCGATCAAATTCGCTTTTCACTTCAAAAGAAAGTCCTTTGTGTTCCGCAGTTCGTATGTGCATGTCCATCGCACGGGAGACCTCATCAATGATATTGACCTCCTCGGGATGGATATCCACCTGTTCGGCTTCCAGCCGGGCAAGGTCCAGGATCGATTCAATGGTTTCAAGCAGCCGCCGGCCGCTGCTTTGAATTCTTCCCGCCATTTTCCGATGCTCCGGGTCTTCAATGTCTGACTCCAGAATGCTGGCGAAGCCCAGAATTCCGGTAAGTGGTGTGCGCATCTCATGGCTCATGTTGGCCAGAAGGGCCGTTTTGACCCGGTTAATATCTTCGGCAAGATCCCTGGCCTTGATCAATTGCTGCTGGGCTTTTTTGCGATCACTGATGTCCCTTGAGTTTATAACGATCCCTCCCAGATCGGGATCATCCGTCATATCATATCCCACCGATTCCAGATAGACCCAGTGCCCTTTTTTGTGCTGAAAACGGTATTCAGCAATAATATCGCTTTCAGGTTTCTGCCTGACCTGATCAAAAGCTTTTTCAACATCCGGCAGATCCTGTTCATGAATGAAGGAAAACGCATCGGACTGAAGCAGCTCATCTTCTTCGTAGCCCAGGACTTTCTTCACCGACGGGCTGACGTACATGAATTTCCGGTCAAGTCCCAGAACTGCTACGATATCCGAGCTTTTCTGAATCAGGCTTCGAAAACGGCTTTCACTCCTCCGAAGCTTCTCCTCCGCCTGGGACCGGATGATGTGCGACGAGACCATTTCAACGATCATGGCCAGTGCATTCAGATCCGGATCCGTGCCGCCAAAATCCGGTTCCACCCAGTTCAGTTCAATAATACCCGTGTATCCGGTTTCCTCCGAACGAAAAGGATATGCTGCAAGTGACCGCACACCAGCGGCCCTGACCATGGTCACGTCCGGCCCTTCACCGGGCTGCAGTTTCGCCGTGTCCTCGCACAATACGTGCTCTCCGTCAAAAACCGAATCATTCCACCACTCAAAGTCCTCAGGTTTATTACTGCTGTTTTTGCTTTTCCAGGAACCGGACTCCCAATGGTAAAGCTCTCTGGTGCTGTTATTATGGTCACTTTCAAGCGGAAAGAGGCATACGCAAATCCTGTCGGCGGACACGGATTTGCCAAGCAGGTGCAGTATGGCATTCATGTCCGGACTTTTCTCCCGGACCAGACGGTTCCGAATCTCATTGCTGGCCTGGTCCATCCGATTCTGTGCGTTTTTTTGGATATTCATCAGGCAGGTTGACCTGGATCTTGATTTTACTGTAATTCCGATTAATATAAGCTCATTTTTACCTCACCGGCAAATGCGTGTAACAACTATTTGAAGCATACGTACATTATTCGAGCTATATTTCAAATCGTATCTCAAACTGCATCCGAAACCAACATTATTCAGTGTTTGCTTCAGGGGAATATAACCAGTGGATCGTGCTGCCAGCATTTGCCGGCATGATGCTATTTTTGCTTCTGATGAAACATTCGCACCCGGCTTCGCACATCCCCCACATTGCTGAAAACCGGGAGGTTATTGACTCATCACGGTCATTTCTTGAGGATTCCGGATTCGATACCGGTCCGCTCGAACCGTTTGCAGTTTTTAAAACCAACGAAACACTTCTTGATGAGCAGATATCCCATTTCGGAAAACGCTCCCTCAATGATTTTATCAAAAACGGATTCCTGAGATTTATTCCGACCTGGTACTATGAGGTATTCTGGATTACCGATGATCCTGCTGAAGATACGGAACTGACCATGACAGGATTTCGGCATCCGGGCGGTCCGCCTCTTCTGCGAACAGTACATGCGCCGGACGGGGCTGTTCAGCAACTGGAAATATCGGACAAAAAAGCCGGGGAACATATTACCGGGGTGCCGGCAGAATCCGGACGGCATGTCCCTGGCTTTCAGGAAATTGACCCGGATGCAATCATACCGGGAGCCTCGCTTTCCGAACAGCCCGGAGCAGATTTTCTGAAGTCCCTTATACGAAATACCGTGTGGGATACCGGTCTGATAGCACCGGACTCCATGTACCTCCACGAAGCGCACGGAGAGCAGGTACACAGGGTGCGCATGTCTCTGAAATCGGAAATTTTTTCACACACACCCACCATAACGGTCACATACTCGCAAGACGGACAATTGCTGGGTATCGATCAGAATGTCAGCCTCAGCGGCTTTGACGGGATAAATCAGGCCGAGTATGCGGACTTCATCAGGGTTCTGTTTTACATTGCCGGACTGCTGCTTCTGCTTTCCGTTTTTTTCCGCCGCCTGTTTCATCGTCTGATTGATTTAAAGGCTTCCACGACATATGCTTCCATGGTGGCAGGACTTGCACTGTTCCACATAGTTTTTCTTCTTCTGCAGGATCCGGCCCTGTTTCAGATAGATCAGCCCTTGTTGTCTGTAATATCCTTTTTGGTGATCCTGCTGTTTCTTGCCGCGCTGACCGGAGGCATGGCCTTCCTGCTTTCTGGACTTGGTGAATCCGTCAGCCGCGAAGTCTGGCCCGAAAAAATCACCAGCCTGTCCCTGCTGAGGCTGGGTTATTTCAAGAGCAGGCGTGCCGGACTTTCCGTTTATACCGGCATTTCTGCAGCCATGATCATTCTTGGCCTTGCTGCCGTGATGTACACACTCGTTGACCGCAGCTTCCTGAATCCCATGAACGAACAGTTCTTTTACACTGAGAGCTACCTCTTTTCAGTCTGGCATGTGGCCGCATCAGGGCTTTTCTGGATGTTTATCATTTCTGCAGGGCTGTACGCCTGTTTGGTTTCCTGGCTGGCACTCAACTTCCCGTCCCGTATATTTCTGCTGATCGCCGGCAGTATTGGTCTGGCCCTTATGACCTCTTTTTACGTATCGACTCCGGGTTCGCCGATGGTACTGCTTTTCTGGCTCATTCCCGGCCTGGCATTCACGTACGTCTTCCTCAAGTATGACCTGCTTGCACTCATGACATCGGTTTTCTTTTTTATTGCCTTGTGGGCTGTTACGGATGGGCTGATGGTATCGGGTTCACCGGATATTTGGCTTGCCTGGTCCGTTCCCGGACTGATGATCCTGATTCTTGCCACCGGATGGTATGTTGCCGAATACGGCAATAATAACGAACAGATTGCCGGACTTACTCCGGCTTATATTGAAGAAATTGCCCGTGAGCAGCGGGTTGAGCGTGAACTTGAAATTGCCCGTCAGGTGCACCAGTCCTTTCTGCCCGTTCATCTTCCGACTGTTTCCGGAATTGAAGTTGCAGCCCACTGCAAGGCTGCGTTTGATGTCGGCGGCGATTATTATGATGTCATCAAAGTTGACGATCACCGGCTTGCTTTTGTCATTGGCGATGTCAGCGGCAAGGGTATTCAGGCTGCCTTTTTTATGACCATGGTCAAGGGCATTGTGCAAAGTCTGGTAAAAGAAATACCGGAACCCATCCCGCTGCTGACCCGTATGAACCGGCTGTTTTATGACAATGCCCGGCGCGGCAGTTTTATCTCCGTCTGCTATGCACTTGCCGATGTTCGTGACGGGACTGTCCGGTATGCCAGAGCGGGGCACAATCCCGGAATTCTCATACGTCCGGACCAGAAGAGCGTGTCACTGATCCGGTCTCGGGGCATTGCAATTGGCCTGACACGCAACTCAGCTTTTGAGCAGGAAGTGACCGAGGAAAAGATCACCATGAAACCGGGGGACGGTCTGATTTTCTATACCGACGGCGTAACCGAAGCAGTCAATGCGGGCAAAGAAATGTATGGTGACGACCGGCTTTTAGCTTCCATAAAAAAGAACCTGGAACAGCCTCCTGGCGCACTGCTGAAGACAATTGATGCCTCGGTAACCAGGTTTACCGGCAGCCAGTCTCCCGATGATGACATGACACTGCTTATCATGCGTTACAATGGCTCTTGATTGAAAGGAAAAAGGGATTGCTGTAATAACAATCCCTTTTCCATCGGAGGGGTCAAATTTTAAAAAAATCACGCAAACCTTCAGCTGCGCTGTTATTCCGGAAGTATCACTTTGTCAACGGCATGAATAACTCCGTTGGTTGCAACAATATCAGCGGCTACCATAAGGGCATCGCCTACAGAGATACCGCCTTCGTGCTGATCCACATTCAGTTCAACTCCGTTAACCATGGTCAGATCATCCCTGTCAGCCATGTCTTCAGCCTGATAGGCACCTTCGGCAATGTGGGCCAGTAGTACCTCACGGAGATCATCAGGACTCTCAAGCAGTTCCTGCAATTCTGCTTCCGGTATTTCATTAAAAGCTTCATCGGTTGGTGCGAAAACCGTAAACGGGCCGTCCTCATTGAGTTTGTCATCCAGACCGACTTCTTCGATGAGTGTGCGGAAATACTGAATCTGCCCGAACTGAGCAGCAGATGTCATAATATTTTCACCGGTCTCAACCTGTGCCTTTGCCTCGGGCTGAAATAGCAGTAATCCCGTAATCAAAAGTGCGAGACCGCTTGCGAATATCTTAGATTTCATGCTTTTCATATTTCTCCTTATTTGGTTTGTTGCTCTATCTCCTACAACAAATTATACGGATTTTAGTTCGAGCTGCCATTACAGTTAACGTCTTTTTACAATACAGTATAACGTTGTACGGGATAATATCGCATATTCAGCGCTGAAATTACAATGCTGAAATAATGATAATTCCAAAATCAATTATTACCTTGCGCTTGTTCACAAACCTGGCACTTTCCCCTTATCATACTTTTTCAACATGCATAATATTGTTCTTATCAAAGGAGACGGTATCGGACCGGAAATCACGGAATCGGTTCTGAAAATACTGGAAGCCGCAAAGATTGAGATAAACTGGATTCCCGCATCAGCAGGTATGGAGGCTTATGAATCTTCCGGAAACCCCCTTCCCGATGAAACCGTAGCCCTGATTGACAAGCACAAAATTGCCCTAAAAGGACCGCTGACAACACCGGTGGGCAGCGGGTTTCGTTCCGTAAATGTCGCCCTTCGTCAGCGTTTCCACCTTTTTTGCAATATGCGTCCGGCCAGAACGCTTCCGGGAGTACCCAGCCGGTTCGGCAATGTGGACCTCATCACGTTTCGTGAAAATACCCAGGGGATGTACATCGGCCAGGAACGATATGTCGAAGGCGACCAGAACCGTGCCGAGTCCATTGCCGTAATCACAAGAGAAGCCAGCGAACGCATCATACGCTCGGCATTCGAGTACGCCCGGAAATACCGGCGCCGGAAAGTAACACTGGTGCACAAGGCCAATATCCTGAAATACACTACCGGGCTCTTCCTGCAGGTGGGCCAGGATATTGCAAAAGACTACCCGGATATCACCTTTAATGACATGATCGTGGATAACACCGCGATGCAGATGGTAATGCGTCCCGAAACATTTGATATCATCGTGACAACCAATTTGTTCGGGGATATTCTGTCCGATCTGGCCTCCGGCCTGGTAGGAGGACTCGGTGTCACCGGGTCGGCCAATACCGGTGACAAACACGCAATTTTTGAGGCCGTCCACGGGTCAGCACCCGATATTGCCGGAAAAGGCATGGCCAATCCCACAGCCCTCCTGCTTTCTGCTCTGATGATGCTCGAGCACATCGGCGAACTTGACAGTGCACAGCAGATACGCAAAGCCCTTTACCGCACGCTGCCGGACAAGGAGGTAATCACTGCCGACCTTGGGGGCGAGGGCAGCACCTCAAAATTCACCAATGCTGTGGTGAGTCAGCTGAAAAAGATCACAGGGAGTGAATAACCGCTTCCCGCGTTTCGGTGTCAAAAACCGCGACTGTGGCCTGGCTGTCAAAACCGTGGGCCGAGCCCGGGTTCAGCATGAGTGTGCTGCCGATCCGCTCATTTACTACCGTGTGGGTATGCCCGCTGATGACCAGGTCATACGTTCCGCACCGGCCCAGCGCGTCGGTAATTTCCGGACGCGTGCCGTGGTACAGGGCAATCCGGCATCCATCACGTTCGGTCTGGAAAAACTCGTTGTGGATGGAGAGCCCGTTTTCACGGAACTTTCCTATCAGTCTGAAATGATCCCCGTCATTATTGCCGAAAACGGCGTCCATTTCATATCCTTTGAACAGCGGTATAGTAAACGGACTGCAAAAATCACCGGCATGCAGCAGATGCCGGATGTCCTCTTTTCTGAAGAGGGACATTGCCCTGGTTATGTGGGGAACATGATCGTGAGTGTCTGATAATATGCCGATTTTCATAATGTCTCCCGTGTTGGTGCGTGTTGGTGCGTGTTGGTGCGTGTTGGTGAAAGTAATTCTGTTATCTGAAAATGCAACTTCCGCGTTTGAATATATGGCTCTGTGCTTAATGTAATTATCCGTCTTTAAAGCGTCGACCTGCCATTTTTAGATAACATCAGCGCCTGGTAACGCGACCCCGGAAAATATGTATCGGCAGGTAATATATAACCTGGTGCAGATTTCCTGAAAAGTAATCCGGGGCAAATTGACAATCCGAATCCTCATCAAGCTGATAATCTGCATCATCTCTCCCGGAGCTTGTACAAACTGTAAAGGGTCCGGTTAACCGGAACTTCCAGCTCGTATTCATCCGCCTTTCTGACGACATATCCGCAGAAAGTGTCATATTCAAGCGGTTTTCCCTTGAGGCGGTCCTGATATGTGGATGTGCGGAAAGCACCCAGCTTCCGGGTATCATCAATGATCTTGCTTACGTCCTCATCCGTTATGGATACACCTGAAGCACCGGCCAGCGCCTTCATTTCAAAAAACAACTCCCGGGCTGTTGCGAGAGTGTCATCATCCTCGAAAATTCTGTCGGTTGTAACACCGGAGATGCCGGTAATCATGTTGAATATGCCGTTCCAGATAAATTTCAGCCAGCTGTCTTTGCGGATATTGTCACTCACCCTGGCGGGAACGCCTGCAAGTTCGAACATTTTCTGCAGCTGCATCACCCGGTTAGATGATGCCCCGCTCTCCTCTCCAAAAACCACACGGGACATGCCTCTGTAATCAATTACCCCGGGTTCGGTCACCTCCACACCAATTTGACAGAATCCGCGGATAACCCTCTCTTTTCCGAACTCAGCCGCCAGCAGATCATAATTCTCCAGTCCGTTTTGCAGTGTCAGTATCATGGTGCCGGACCGCACCACCGGGCGGATCATGTTTATGGCATCGGGGGTGTCAAACGACTTCACTGCAACAATGATCAGGTCGGGAGGGTGCCCCAGTTCTTCGGGATGCTCCAGAGTCCGGACACTTTTAACATGCAGCTCCTTATTGCCGGTAATCTTCAAGCCGTTCTTCCTGATCGCTTCAAGATGTCTGCCCCTGGCAACAAAGCTGACGTCAACTCCCTCCGTTGATGCCAGATGCGCGCCGTAGTATCCGCCAACGGCACCGCTTCCCATTATCATTACTTTTTGCATAATTTTATATGCCGCTCCTTTTTTTTACTGATATTTATTACCTTATACAGAGATATGCGGTGATATCCTATGTGGCAATATTTAATGGGGTGATATTTTTCTGCCCGAACTCAAAAATAGCAGGCTGCCAGTTCAATACCAATGCGGCATGGTAATCCGTGCGGCACCATCAATTATGCGCCATAAACTCCCGGTTTCGGGTACGCAAATGAAACGATTTCTTTGTGCGATTCTGCTTGTTTCACTTTTTTCGCTTTCGGGATATGGTTCTGGCAGTGTGTCAGCCAGTGGTTATGCCAACCCGTCAGGCGCACCGGATACGGATCCCGACTATTTTCAGGGTACCTTGTACTACGATCTGGATATCAACGGGATGGAGCAGGAGTTCCGCTACCGGATAAAAGGAAACCTGATCCGTCTGGAAATCGATGATCCTCTGATGGGCGGATCCATGACCTTGCTGATGGCGCAGGATCATGATCAGGTGGTGATACTCATGCATGAGGTGGGCGGGTATTCCGAAGTTGCCTTCAAGGAACTTGCTGACCGCGGTGAAGCACTGATTGACCGGGTGGACAGATTTGCGTTTACCGGAAACGAGCAGATGATTTCCGGAGTTTTGAGCAACGAATATATCATTCATACCGACAGGGATGAAGACTTTGTCCTGTGGTCTCCGGTTGACGCGAGCCGTTACGGGTATTTTCAGTTTCCTGATTTCGGCAATCCGGCGCTCTCGCGACTGCTTAAACATGATGTCCCTGCCGGCTTTTTCCCGTTTCTTGTTTTCTATGAGGGAAAAGAGACGAAAATCAACATCAGGTTGTATGACATCGTTGAAGAGACCCTTGCTCCGGAACTGTTCGAAGTGCCTGCCAGCTATCGTGATATAAATGTCACTATACCGGATTACTGATGCGCCTGCCGCATTTTTTCAGGTACCGTTACTGCTATGGCGAATGGCTTAAAATACAGTCACGTCGTTAGCCGGATTAAATATCCACCGGAATAAACATCTGAATTACGTAACCAGGCAGAAAAATTGTAACGTTCCAAAAAGTAACCGTGTGGAAAATGCAGTTTCATAGAAGCTTGTAACTTTAAAATATATACCCTTAGAATATGTAACCTTATAAAAGGCAGTCCTGCTAAAAGAGGCAGCCGGAAATGTAACCTTGTATAAATATGAGCCTGATACTTTCAATGAAAACACTTTCACTCAAATTATTCACGTATCTGATGCTGACCTTGCTGGTGGCCGGAGTTTCCGCATTTTTTCCGCAAACTTCACTTGCTGCAAAGTCCGGTTCTGAAGAAAAGCTTAAACATGCCATGGAGCTGAAAAATGACTTCAAGGACGAAGAGGCCCTGAAGGCATTTGAAGAAGTTCTTGAAGAGGACGAGCAGCACTTTGAAGCACTGTGGAATGCCGTTATACTGCACACCTCAATCGGAAACCGCCAGAGCCGAAGCAGGGATGAGGAAGCACATTATGAGCAGGCCCACGAGCTTGCCAAAAAAATGCTCGAGGCCTACCCTGACAGTGCCGCATCGCACTTCGCCTATTCCGCCGCTGTCGGCAGGAAAGCCCAGAGTGCAGGGGCTAGAGAGCGACTGAGATTATCCACGGAAATCCGCGAACACGCCGAAAAAGCGGTAGAACTGGACCCTGAATACTCCCGCGCATGGAATGTACTGGGCGTATGGCACCATCGTGCGGCAAACCTGTCGCGCATGGAGCGCCTGGCTGCCAATGCGTTATTTGGAGGAGCCCCGGAAGGTGCCAGTAACGACAGCGCCCGCGAAGCCTTCAAAAAAGCCATTGAGCTGGACCCGCAGTACGTTCTATACTATCATGACCAGGCAGAATTCTATCTGACCATCGGAGAAGAAGACAAGGCCCGTCAGTCACTGGAAAAGGGACTCCAACAGGAAATTCTTACCAGTGACGATGAGCGCTGGAAAGATAATATGCGCGAGATGCTGGACGATTTGTGACAGGATGAACCGGGTTGCTGGACGATTTGTGACACTGTGGACCGGGGTTTACGATTATGTGTGCCCCGGCATAACGCATGAAGTGCATGTCCGGACCTAAAGCTGCTGCACCGTCGACCCGCAGTTCATCATCCGGTCACCGTGGTAGGGGTTTCGGATCTCCTCCTTTGTGCTGAGCCAGTCGCCATCGCCGTCATTGACCATCGGACAGCGCTGATGATAGAGGGTATCGCGCTGATGGCCCAGCCGTTGAACCATGGCTATCATGGTTTCCGACAGCGTTTCATAGGCACCCCGCTGTTCCTCAATATCTGTGCTGCCGGTGATGATGTCACTCATTTCAAGCAGCGTCATGTTCAGGATTCCCACATCAGCCCGCAGTGAAGCATCGATATCGGTTTGCTGAAACGATTGCACGGCGTCATAGAACAGTTCAGAGTTTGAAGCCGCCCTTTCAGTATCGGATGCTACCAGGGCGTCGGTCAGAGCCAGATATTCCTCCAGCACCGAGTCAAAACGTTCAGCAGCAGTGTCTTCAAGAGCAGTTTCCGCTGATTCTTCCTGCATATCCGGGCCGGCTTCCTCATGAGCTGACTCTTCCGGCATTTCTCCCGGAGGGTGTTCATTGCCGTCATCTTTGCAGCCATGGAAGATGAAGACCAGCAGCATAAGGGAAACAAATTTCATTGCGCAAGGTAACCTGAGTAACATGAATTTCTGTATTTGGTTTGGTGTGTGTTGATATGTTGGATGTCTTTTTACCTACCGGGTGCCTATTGATACACCGGGTGTATTTTGTTTATCGGGTGCCTATTGATATACCGGATGTAATTTGTTTATCGGGTGCCTATTGATATACCGGATGTAATTTGTTTATCGGGTGTCTATTGATATACCGGATGCCTTTTGATTTGTTGGATGTATTTTGTTCGGCAGGTGCCAGTAGTTGCTGATTTTTAATTGACAAAAGTAATTAACTGCTGATTGCGTGTGATATTTTGTCCGCAATATAACATCTCGCAATATAACCCGGCACAAATTTAACCATATGGTAAAATTATTTGGTTAAACCTCTTGACAAACGCGCAGCAGGGCAATATATTTGTTTTAACCATTTAGTTATATCATTCAGATTATCCCTTTAGTTAACTACTTTATTACCACGAAATTATAAATGGCTCAAAAAGACAACAATACCGAACAGCAAATAAAAGAAGCCGCCCGCAGGGTGTTTCACCGTGAAGGGCTGGAAGGTGCCCGCATGCAGGCCATCGCTGATGAAGCCAATATCAACAAAGCGATGCTGCATTATTATTACCGGAGCAAGGAGAGGTTGTTCCAGGAGGTATTTGAAGAAGATTTCATCACTCAACTTGCACCGATCATACAAATTACGCGTGACCCTTCCATTCATGTGGAAGATATGATCAAATTGTTTGTGCAAAGGTATATTGATGTCATGGCCGCCAACCCGCAGCTTCCGCTGTTTCTGATGTACGAAATTGCCAGAAATCCGGACCGGTTGCTTGCCATCACCCGGAAATACGCCCCGTTATCCGAATCAGATGACGCCGATCATGACGATATGCGCGCCATGACGATGATTCGGCAGATTGAAGAAGGGCAAAAAGAGGGCAGGTACAACCCTGTAAATCCCGAACATTTTTCTGTTTCCCTGATCGGGATGTGTGTATACCCCATCATTGCCAGGAATACCTTAATGCAGGCCTTCCG
This sequence comes from Natronogracilivirga saccharolytica, assembly GCF_017921895.1. NCBI lineage: Bacteria > Pseudomonadati > Balneolota > Balneolia > Balneolales > Cyclonatronaceae > Natronogracilivirga > Natronogracilivirga saccharolytica. The sequence goes on along the minus strand of NZ_JAFIDN010000003.1, from coordinate 223,915 downwards.
GCTGAATGAGGAAGAGTACCGGAAGTTTGTGGAAGAGCGCAAAAAAGAAGTGGTGGATCACGCTTTCCGCATCCTGATGAAACCGGAATACTACGAACAACGTATGACTGATAAATAAAACGACTATTGGCTAACTTTTAAATAACATAATGGACAGGATTAGCTGACTGATAAATAACATAATGGACCGGATTGACTGACTCTTAAATAACATAATGCACCGGATTTGCTGACTGATATTTGACATGATGGACAGGATTGGCGGCTGCAAGATTATTAAGCGCAGTCAAACCCGCAGTCAACCAAGTGGTTGGTCAAACCGTATATTTAAAAACAAAAACTCAATAACAGCAATATCATTATGAAACTGAAAATATCCATCTTATCCCTGTTTGCAGGTCTGCTGATGGCGACAACACTGCAGGCTTCAGACCCGGATCCGGCTGAAATTCTCGACCGCATGGAGCAGGTGATGCGCGGAAATTCCAACGAGGCCGAAATGACCATGAAAATCGAGCGTCCCCGATATGAGCGTGAAGTATCCATGCGCTCATGGCAGTATGGCCGTGACCACTCGATGATCGTCATTACCGCTCCGTCACGCGATGAGGGCACTGCTTATTTAATGCGCGGCAGTGATATATGGAATTACGACCCACGCATCGACCGCACCACGCGCATGCCCTCTTCCATGATGGCACAATCGTGGATGGGTTCGGATTTCACCAATGATGACCTTGTCCGGGACAGTGATATCATAGAGGATTACGAGCACGAGCTTTTGCGAACCGAAGAATATGAAGGCCGCGAAGCGTATGTAATCGAAATGATCCCCAAACCGGACACCCCGATTGTCTGGGGAAAAGTCAAAATGTGGGTCTGCACACAGAGTTACATACAGCTCCGCCTGGAAAATTACGATCAGCGCAATGAGCTGGTAAACACCATGAAACTGGATCAGGTCACCCGGTTCGGTGATCGCGAAATCCCTGCCCGCATTACCGTAATCCCCGCCGGCAAAGACAACGAACGCACCATTCTGACCTATCAGCACCTGGAGTTCGATGTCGACATTGACGAGGGATTCTTCACCCAGAGAAATATGCAAAGAGTTCAGTGAAACAGTGAACAGTTATCAGTTAACAGTAACCAGCAAACACTAACCATCATCTGACTACTTCAAATTATCTCACTGATCACTGATAACTGACAACTGTAATGATCACTGGCAACTGATTCTGGTAGTTCTGAGAATGGAAAAAAGGATTTTGCCAAGTTCGTCAGCATTATTGTAAATCGAATTATATGAGGGTTTAGTGATGATTCCGGTATCCTTAAGCAAACACAGCCAATACTTCGTTTCGAGGCACTCCTTGTATGCAATAGAGATTTTAGCTGAAAAATCTGAAACGGATATGGCCCCGTTGGCCTCAGCTACATTTGCACCAATCGATGTTCCCGAACGCAAAACCTGTCTGGATATAACAAACTCACGTTTCTCTTTGCTTAAATAATGATACAACCTGACAATGCGAATAGAAAACGAATATGCTTTCTCATACAAATTATTATCCATTTTCACCAAGTCTGAGTGTGAACTGTTATGTCCAGGTATAATCCGTTAAATGCTGATACCCATAAGAGTTTTCTACCTGTTCAACCTTACACCAACACAGATAAAAAGTAATTACTTCACACTTTCGCATCTGAAAACTGCTTACTGTCAACTGATAACTGATCACTGTATACTGATAACTGATAACTGGCTATGTATCTTAAACTTGCCTGGAGAAATATCTGGAGAAACAAACGCCGCACACTGATTACGGTCTCTGCTATTGTGTTTGCGGTGATGGCAGCGGTTGTGATGCAATCGGTTAACCGCGGCAGCTATGAACTGATGATCGACCGGATGGTGAATTTCAACACCGGCTATCTTCAGATTCAGGATTATCGTTACGACGATGAGGCCTCGCTCGACAACACCTTTTATTTTGACGAGGAAATGCGGGAGCGTGTGGCAGCCGCAGATGACCGCATCGTCAGCATCCTGCCGCGAATTGAAACATTCATGCTGGCCGCCAATGACGAATCCACACGGGGTGCGGCTGTGTTCGGTATTGAACCGGAGAACGAGCACGAAGTCAATGAAATCAAGAACTACCTGAAGGATGGACGGTTTTTCGGTATTGACGAACGAAAAACGGTGTTAGGCGAGGGTCTGGCAAGACGTCTTCAGCTTGAAGTCGGCGATACTCTGGCACTGATTGGTCAGGGCCGGTTCGGCATGTCGGCAAGCGCGCTGTTTGAGATCAGCGGCATCGTCGAACACCCGATGCGGGAGCTGAATAACCAGGTAGTGTACCTGTCATTGCCGGCCTCGCAGGAACTGCTCTCCGCCGAAGGATACATCAGCAAACTGATGATCAACCCGGAGCAGGAACGGCAAACCAACCGGGTGGCCTCGTCGCTCAAGAGCGAATTTGAAGGCAAAGACAGCGAACTGGTCGTATTCACCTGGCCGGAGCTGATGCCCGAACTGCTTGATCTGATGGAAATGGACCTGGCTGGTCCCCGCTTTTTTACGCTCGTACTGTATATCGTGATCGGGTTCGGATTCCTCGGCACCATCCTCACCATGACCATGGAGCGCCTCCGCGAATTCGGTGTACTGATCTCCGTCGGGATGAAGCGAGGCAGACTGGCAGCGGTTCTGTTTCTGGAAACCCTGTTCATCAGCATCCTGGGCTCGCTTGCCGGCGTTGCTGCCGCCTGGCTGATTCTCAAGTGGATGGATCCCATTGCACTCAGCGGCGATGCCGCCCAGGCCGTAATAGATTTCGGTTTTGAACCCGTCCTGCCGATGTCCTTTGCCGCCGATCAGTTCTACACACAGGGATTCTTCGTCTTCCTGATCGCAATAGTAGTGTTCCTGTTTCCACTGATAAAGGTAATGAGATTAAATGTCCTTGAAGCAGCAAGAAAGTAATCAGAGTGTAACATGCCCGGCATTTTATGCCTTCTAACAATACAAACTTATGAAAACATTATTAACCATATCCTGGAGAAACATCTGGCGCCACCCGGCACGGAGCTCGGTGCTACTGGCCGCCATAATTATCGGCTTGTGGGCCGGTGTCATGGCCGTTGGCACAATGAACGGCATGATCCAGCAACGCACAGACCACGTCATTGACAGCGAACTTACCCACGTTCAGGTTCATCATCCCGAATTTCTGAGCGAAGGCTATTCGTGGATGTATATTCCTGATCACGAAAAAATCACATCCTGGCTGGATGATGACGAACGGGTCGCCTCACATACATCCCGGGTACTGACCGACGGCATGCTGCAGTCCCCCGTTAAAACCACGGGTATCAGGATTCGCGGAATCGACATGGAGTCCGAAAACCGCACCACCACGTTTCACGAAAACATGGTGGAAGGGGATTATCTGGATACCGATATGCGAAACCCCGTCATCATCGGCCGGCGACTGGCCGATGAGCACAATCTGGACCTCGGACACCGCATCGTGCTCACGTTTGAGGATGTGAATAACGAGCTCACCTCCGGCTCGTTCAACATCGCCGGTTTTTTCGAGTCGGCTTCGGCTGATTACGACAAACGGAACGTGCTCATCCGTTCCGGTGACTTTCTGGCACTGTTGTCGGATCAGCCGGTGTATCACGAAATTGCGATGATGCTCGAAAATGATGCCTGCGCTTCTTCGGTGGCATCCGACCTGAATAACGAATTCCCGGATATTCACGCCCAGACCTGGAGTCAGCTTTCTCCGGAACTCAACATGATGGTTCAGATGGGAGGCAGCATGACCTATATCATTACGATGATCATCATGATTGCGCTCGCCTTCGGAATTCTCAACACCATGCTGATGGCCCTGTTTGAGCGGATGCGCGAACTCGGGATGCTGATATCCATTGGAATGAGCAGGCTGCGGGTATTTACCATGATCATGCTGGAATCGGTCATGCTGAGCATAACGGGAGCTGTCGCGGGGATGCTTCTGGCGCGGGCAAGCCTGTATTACTTCAGGGATACCGGCATCAATCTTGAAATTTTTGCCGATGCCCGGGGCTTTGCTGAAATCGGATTCGACCACATCATCTACCCGATTATCACACCCGGCGAGTACACCGGAATTTTACTCGTGGTGATTTTTATAACCCTTCTTGCCTCGCTTTATCCGGCACTTAAAGCAATCCGGATCAACCCGCTGGAAGCGGCCAAAGATCACTAATCAAGTGCATCGGCCTGACATCAAAAATGTTTAAAATGCATCGGATCAAAATTATAAAATCTTTGAAAAAATATCAGCTTAACATCACAAAATCTTTGAAAACCATCGGACCTGCATCGCAAATATCATTGAAAACCATCGGACCTGCATCGCAAATATCATTGAAATGCATCGGCTCTGCATCACAAAAATCAATGAAGTACATCGTCTTGACATCACAAAAAATAATTAAATAGTATCGACCTGGCATTGCAAATCGTTGCTGACCAACGATTTTCAGAAAAAACAGAAATGTAAATGAGGAATAATCATGGCAATAGTCAAAGCAGTAAATCTGACCAAAGTTTATAACCCGGATACCGTACCGGTTCACGCACTCCGGGACGCATCGCTCGAAATAGAAAAGGGCGAATTTACCAGTATTGTCGGCCCGTCGGGATCCGGCAAGACCACCATGCTCAACATGCTCGGCGGGCTGGATAAGCCAACCTCCGGACATGTGGAAATCAACGGGACCAATATCACCAAAATGAAAGACAGCAAAATGATTGATTTTCGTCTGAAGAATATCGGCTTCGTCTTTCAGCACTATAACCTGATTCCCGTATTCACCGCCCGTGAAAACGTCTCCTTCATCATGCTTTTGCAGAAGCAGGACAAAAAAGCGATGCAAAAGCGGGCTGATGAGCTTCTGGATAAAGTCGGACTGGCGGACAGGAAAGATGCCCGGCCCGGGCAGATGTCCGGCGGACAGCAGCAGCGCGTTGCCGTTGCCCGTGCACTGGCGTCAGAGCCGAAGTTCATCCTTGCCGATGAGCCTACGGCAAACCTCGACTCTTCTGCCGCAATGAATCTGCTCGACATCATGCAGAAAATGAATGATGTACAGAATGTCACTTTCGTGTTTTCGACTCACGATCAGCGCGTGATCGACCGGGCACGGCGTGTGATCACCATGGTGGACGGCGCGATTTACAGCGATGAGTATCAAAAAGCGAAAGAATATGATGACGTCTGATGCAAGGTATAATCTGATTCCCCTCTTAGCGGCATTGCTCGTCCTGGCTGGTCTGCCATCGGCAAGCAACGCACAAAATCGGGATAATCTGCGAATCTCCGGGTACGTGCAGGGAAATCCGGTACGGATTGCCGCCGAATTGCCCGAGCCTCTCGGAGATGAAACCTGGATGGAATACCGATTTCAGAACAGACTCAACGTGCGGTGGGATGCCGCCTCCGACCTGACATTCTACTGGCAGATGCGCACCCGGATGTTTGCCGGAGATCTGGTCCGCGACATTCCCGGATATGCAGATGGCATTGACCATGACGACGGGCTGATGAGTCTCTCCTGGCTGATTTTTGATCAGAATGACTGGCTGCTGCATTACATCCCCGACCGTTTGTATGCCGAATGGGATACTGCCGACTGGAACATTCGCGTCGGCCGCCAGCGAGTCAACTGGGGTGTGAACATGATTACCAATCCCAATGACATTTTTAACATCTACTCCTTTTATGATTTTGACTATCCGGAACGCCCGGGTTCGGATGCGGTTCGCCTGCAGCGCTATCTGGGTTTTGATTCCCGTCTGGAACTGGCCGTCAGCCCGGCGCGAGATTTTGAGCGAAGTATTGCCGCCGCGCTCTACTCCTTCCACACCCGGGGCTATGATATTCAGCTCATCAGCGGATATTACCGTGAACGGTTTGCGATGGGAGCCGGATGGGCCGGAGATTATCGCGGTGCCGGCATCAAAGGAGAAACGATGTTTTATGCGGATGCAGATGAAACCAACTTCATCGCCTCGGCATCCGTCGATTACATGTTTGACAACCGGATGTTCCTGGTAGCCGAATTGCTGTACAATGCCGAAGGCGGCCGCGAAGATTTTCAGCTCATGGCCGAAGAGCTGACCCCGGACAATCCTTCTTTTTCCAAATATCAGATCACCTCTCAGGTCACCTATCCCATTCATCCTCTTGTGGACGGAACTTTAGCCGTGATCTACTACCCGGATGAAGAGGCGTTTTTTGTCTCTCCTTCGGTAAGCTGGTCGGTGATTACCGATCTCGACTTCCATGTTCTGGGTCAGTTTTTCACCGGCAGTGACGATTCGGCCTTTGCGAATGCCGGAAATCTGATTACCGCGCAGCTAAAGTATAATTTTTAAATCATCAGCTCTATTTTGTTCACAAAACCCATGAAGCTGATACTTCTGACGCTTGTCGCATTGCCTCTATTTTCAAAAGCATTTGCAGCAGATGATTTACCTGCAAATGCTTTTCCTGCTGATGCTTTTGCAGCAATTTTTTTTTCGGAAAATGCTTTTCCGACTAATACTTTTGCGGAGGAAAGCACGGCTGCTGCAAATAAGGATACCGTCTATCAAAGCAGCTACTCTGTTCTGCCGTTCGTCAGCTATACTCCTGAAACCAGCCTGATGTTTGGCGGATTGTCCCTGCATCAGTTCAAACCGGGTGATGCAGGACCGGAAACACGTTCATCCAGCTTCATTTTTTCAGCAATGTATACGCTGAACCGTCAGCTTATGATCGAGTTTACTCCAAATGTAATTTTTCCGCAGGAGCGATGGATACTGGATGGCCGCTACGAATTCTCGATTTTCCCGGAAAGCTATTGGGGAGTGGGCAGTGAGACCGCAGATGATGACGAGCTGGAAATCGAGTACAGTTCTTTTGATTTCAGACAATCCGTATTGCGTAAATTGGGTCCGGATTTATTTGCAGGACCCAAACTCCGATGGAACCGGGTGTATGATATTTCAGTGGAAGAACCGGAGAATAATACTGCATCGGATGCCGGAAATAATGCGGTTGAGCAGACTACACTGGCCGGCATCGGATTTTCGGTCCGGCAGGACCGTCGCAACAGCATAGCCACACCTGCTCAAGGCCGGTATCTGGAGCTTACTGCCATGTTTTATCCCGATATATCCGGCGCCACGCATCCGCACAGCAGCTGGCGTATGGATGCCAGGCGCTACCTGGATTTGTCCGGGGATCAAAGTCAGGTTCTTGCTATTCACTTCCGCAGTCAGCTGACGACCGGACAGCTTCCGTTTCGTGAGTATGCGCTTCTGGGTGGACGGGAGATTATGCGCGGATACTACGAGGGAAGATTCCGGGATTCCAACAGCGCTCAAATCCAGGCTGAATTTCGCCGGCACGCCTGGTGGCGCATCGGTTTTGCTGTCTTTGCCGCCGCCGGTGAAGTCTGGAACCGGTTTGAGGATTTTCACCTGAACAACCCGAAATTTTCCGCAGGAGCAGGCTTGCGTTTCGACCTCAATCCGGATGACACAACGAACTTGCGGATTGACTACGGAATAAGTCCGCATGGAGGCGGGTTGTACATAACCATCGGTGAAGCATTCTGATGAAGTCCATACTGCTATATATACTGACTGTTTTCACAGCACTACTGCTCCTGCTGCTATTGTTGTCCGGCATTACGGGACAATTTTCCTCCTCAACCGATCCGATCCGGGATGCCGGGGGAGAAACGGTCCCCGAAAGCATTGCGGAGCTGAAACAGATTGAACTGGGAGGACTTAAACAGTCGGTTCTTTTGCGGGGGCATGACCGGTCCAACCCGGTGCTGCTCTGGCTGCACGGCGGGCCGGGGGCAGCTCAGATGCCGCTGGCTCATCATCTGGACCGTCAGCTCGAAGAGGAGTTTGTTTTAGTTCACTGGGATCAGCGGGGAGCCGGCAAATCCAACCACAACGGGTTTGATGAAGAGACGATGACTTTCGATCAGTTTTTCAGTGATACTCATGAGCTGATCGAGTATCTCAAAAACCGGTTTAATCAGGAAAAAATTTATCTGCTTGGTCATTCATGGGGCACCATGCTGGGGCTTGAATATGCCCGTAAGCATCCGGATAACCTGCACGCCTACATCAGCATAAGCCAGGTTGTGGACAATCACCGGGCGTACGAAATCAGCTACAACTGGTTGAAATCCGAAATTGAAACAACAAGCAGCCAGAGTGACAAAAACAGGCTTCAGGAATTGGGTGAGCCGCCTTACACCGATCACGGTGATCATGTAAAACTTGCGGGTCTGGTCGGGGATTATGGCGGGAATTTCGACATCAGCATGACCCGGATGGCACGGATTGCCTTCCGGGCGCCGGAATACAATCTTCGGGATTACTACCGGTGGCTAAACGGTGCCAATCGCGGCAGCGGACCGATGTGGGATGAGCTGTTTGCGCATCATATTGATTACATGCCGGAGATACCTTCCCTTGAGGTGCCGGTCTGGTTTCTGATTGGCGATAAAGATAAAAACACACCCCGGCAGCTGGTCGAAAAATACTACGAAATCATCGAAGTGCCCCGAAAGGAACTGGTAATTTTTGACTCCTCAGCCCACACCCCGTTTCTCGCAGAACCGCAAAAATTCAGCCGGGAGATCATCCGTATCCAATATGATATAGAAGATCATGATTAAGCTTTGGATAATTTTACTTTTCGGTTTATTCGGAGTTGAAGATCGGACTGATAAGGATCATCAGAAGTTTGCCGGGCATCTCGAAGTGCTTATCCCGGAATTATTAAATAATTATAATGTTCCCGGTATCGCAGTTGGTTTAATCAAAGATGGTGAGCCGGTTTGGAATAAAGGATTCGGTTTTACGGATCGCGATCAATCCAGCCCGATTACCTCCGACACTTATTTTCGAGCCGAGTCGATGACGAAATCACTCACTGCCTGGTCAGTCATGGTATTGGTGGAGCAAGGGGCTATTCATCTCGATGATCCGGTGGAAAAACATCTCACACGATGGGAGTTTCCGGAATCCGAATATGATTCTTCAGAGATAACCATACGCAAGTTACTAAATCATAGCGCCGGGTTACCCTTTAGTATTTTTGACAATGTCGATATGGATAAGCACGAATCGCAGGAGCGTGTATTGGAGGAATTAGCTGAATATCAGAACATGATCGTGCAGCAACCCGGCAAGAGCTTCAAATATTCAAATCCGGGATATATAGTTCTGGAACTGCTTATCGAGGAAGTATCCGGAGAATCTTATCCTGATTTCATTGCGAAGAAACTTCTTCAGCCGCTTCAAATGCATCATTCCGGATTTGAACTCACCCCTGAAATCAAAGAAAATGCCATAACCGGTTATCAGTATAATGGGAATCCGGTACACTTGAAGTCCGAACCAATTCATGCGCACGGAGCGCTTTTAACTACAGTTCGGGATTTCTCACAATTTGTGGCGGCAGGTACAATGGTCTCCGACATTGGCAAGGAGATTCTGAGCCATCAGCAGATCCTTTTCCAGGTTTGCCACAATACTATGGTCGGCAGTTGTACTTTTCGGTTTCATGATATCAGCCTTGAGTATAAAACTTTTCCGTGATCTCATTTCCAAAAAACGGCGAATCAGTTTACATGCATCAATATCCCTGCCCTACGGTTTCATAAAATCAGCAATAGCCGTTTTGTTGATTTTACTGGTACTGCAGCTCAGGAATGTCTATTTACTGATGGGGATGTTTCCTGTCATTTCAAATTGGCTTATTGCTATGCTCCTGATCCTGATTTTGATTGGGTATGTTTACAGCCTGACGGGAATGAAAACTGATGTGCTTCAATTTTCAGGGACGATAAATTAAAACGATAAAGGACAACTATAACTGCAAGTAGAATTGCTGGTATTATCTTTTCTTTTATGATCCCCCCGATGCCGCTGTGAGCCTCATCAACCGGCTCGATAAGTGCAAGACCGTGTGCGAACGTAACAAAACCGCCGTCAAAATACTTATTTCGAGATTTGCGGATCAGGAGTTCTGAATTTAATCTTCTTTTCCCATTCTCACTTTGTTAATAATGCTGTTCCAATAGATTTTTGGAACGGATATAAAATTTCGCGAATTATAAGAACGTTTTTTCATTTCTGTTTCGGCATTAGTCAGCACTTCTTTTGAAGCTTTATTCGGATGACCACTTTGAAACGGAGGCTTTGGATCATACTCTATAATCAACTGAATCTTTTCTGCCATTTGCCTCCCGTAAAGTTCAGATACTACTTGCAGTGAAAGATCAATCCCTGCCGATACTCCGGCGGCCGTCTTTATTTTTCCCGAAGAGACGACTCTCTTATCTGGTTGAGGTTGAACGCCAAATGCAGCAAGTCTTTTTTGGGCAATCCAATGTGTAGTAGCCGGATGGCCTTGCAGTATTCCGGCTGCTGCAAGTATCATTGATCCGGTACAAACAGAGAGAGTTAACCGGGTTGTTTGATGTACCCGTCGCAACCATTTTATCAAATCTGAATCCGCCATGGCAGTCACTGTATTAGCTTCTGAGCCTGGAACCAGAATAATATCCGGTTCTGGAGTTTCTTCAAATGAATGTGTTGCGCCTAAAATCAGTACCCTGCTATCAGTAACTACCGGGCCGGTTTGATGATAAACAAAACGCAGATCACAGTTAGGTATAAAACGGAAAACTTCATAAGGACCGATAGCGTCGAGTGCGGTCATTCCCGGGTATACTACAATGGCAACCTGCATAACGGGCTCCTGAGTTTTAAGTGTTTCTACAAACTTATAATGCTTTATTAGCTCTTATAAGAGAAAGCGTGCCGAATACTGTTGGAACATATTCCATCACATTAACCGGAAGAAATCCGACCTCATACACCATTTCCGGAATATCACCTTGTATATGCGCTTTCAGATTATCAAACCCGTCGATCAAACGTATTCCAAGAGAGCCCAGGCGCATGAGATCGTTTTGAGGTTCTCCCCAATCGGCAAGAATCAACCGGCCATCCGGCTTCAGTACCCGGTGCATTTCCCGGAAAGTACGAATCTTATCTTCAGGATTGAGGTGATGGATCATTAAACTGTTCGTAATCAGATCGAAATGATTATCCGGGTAAGGTATATTTGTGGAATACGCCTGCTTGAAAGAAATTTCTGAAGAGCTACGGCCTGCTTTTTGTTGTGCGATTTTTAAAACCCTGGCATCGCCATCCAATCCGTGTAATTCCAGGTTATCTTGATATGCCTGCATTTGCAGTAACAGGGTTCCTGTACCACAGCCGACATCCAGGATCTTCTCACCCTGAGCCGGATGTGCAAGCTCAATCATACGTTGTTTGAAATAAGTCTCCCGGCAGGTTATTCGCACCAGCGGGTCATAAAAACGGGTGAGAAACGAAAAACCGGCAGCCGGTACATAGTTGGAGGTAAGTTGATTTCCCATTACACTATTATGTTTAAGGTTCAGATGGTTGTAACATGCAACTTACCCGCTTTCACAAAAGAAGGCTTGAACGTTTCTGCTATCTTTTAAAAAATCACCGGGTGGAATACCGAACATTCGCACAAAAGTTCTTGTGAAATGAGCTTGATCAGAAAATCCGGCTTTTAAAGAAGCTTCAGAGAGATTGGCTCCACCAACCACAACCTTGACACAGGCAAACAATCGAGCCCAGTGTACATGTTTGCGAAACGGCATACCGGTCTGCTCTGCTATAAGATGCATCAAACGACTCTCGGAAAGATATAATGAAGAAGCGAGATCCTTGATGGATAGGGGTTGATCCAGACTTTCCCGGATATAGCTCAATGCCCTTAAAACTCTTTCATCATACCGTTGCCTGTCACTTTCCTCAACTTGAAGGAGCCCGGCCAATTCAGATATTGAGTTAATCATATCTCTGCAAGCCGCATCCCGGTATGTCAGAAGCTGCCACAACGGCATGAACAGCTCCCTGTCAAGCTGCCGATAGTTATTGCCTTTCAGTAGATGATTCCGAACTGCATCAGCCAAAAGACTTTCCGGCTCTATGTAAATAAACAGCGTAAACCCATGATCTTTATTTCGAAACAAATGGGGTGTATCAGCATCCAATACAACAGCGTTCGACTGTAACTCTGTCTGTTGCGGTATGGTAATTGAAAAGTTTCCGGAATAACCGCAGGTCAGTTGTATTGCATGATGACTGTGCAATGAAGTTTCCGTAAAATCGGCATTGATTAATGCAACCCCTTTCCAAAGATAGAGTGTCGGATGCATGTTGTCGGATATTTTAGCAGAATATTGTATGGCGTATTATTTCAAACTACCACTCGGTTAAAGACAATCCGGCAACCCTCCTAAACTCCCGGGTATTTCGAGTCACTAAAGTTCCATTGTGCGCTTTCACAATGGTTGCTATTAATAGGTCTAAAGGCCCAACCGGGTCTCCGCGACGTTCGCAATCACTTCGTAACTCAGCATAAACCGGTGACATCTCCTGACGGTAGTCGACCACTTCAAAAGCGGATAGAAAAGCCTCGAGTTTTTTTCTGTTCTCTTTTTTCTTGCTGCTTTTGCTGACACCATACATCAGTTCGGACTCAACAATTACGGGAATTTTTATTCGGTGTGGTTGAGTCGCAAGTATGTTTTGCCTGATCGAATCATACTCTCCTTTCAGAAAATGAATGCAAATATTGGTATCAAGAAAATACATCAGAGCGACTCCCGCTCTGCATCTTCGGCTTCAGAGTCTCGATCTACGGGTGTGAAGGTTTCATCATCAATGGAGCCGAATAATTTTTCAAAGTTTTCCGGATACCGCGATTCCAAAGCATGGTCTATTTGCCGGGCAACCCATTTGGAAACGGACGTATTTTCGGTCCCGGCGGCTTGCTTTACTTTTTTCAGTTTTTCTTCATCAATATAGAGAGAAATTTGTGGCATAATATATTTTTTGAGTTTATATAAAACTTCCTTGTTGAGAACGCACAAAAACAAGTATAATTGCAAGTATATGTGATATACGGTTTTTTCGTTCACGAAAAAGTTCACCTTGTAAGACCGTAAAACTGCACATTCACGCCTGCAAACGGGATAACAGTAAAACCATCAGCAAATAAGTGGCTCTTCAGTCCAACATGAGCCCCCACGGTGGTAAAATCCTCCCATTGATAGCGATAACCGCCTTTTATGATCCCCCCGATGCCGCTGTGAGCCTCATCAACCGGCTCGATAAGCGCAAGACCGGGTGCAAACGTAACAAAAACGCCGTCAAAACCGGGGCTTTCTTTTAAGCGATAGTCAATCCGCGGGCCAACCAGATGCAGATGGAGCGGTGTGCCAATGATCGAGGTCCCCCACGTACCGTAATGGCCACCCAGCATCAGTCTTGGTGAGAGCCACCAACCGAAATTGAAGTCAAACACAGCACCGGCTTTGCCCGACTGATCCTCGTCCGGATAGTCAATCCAGGCCATGCTGCCAGAGAAGCTGCCTCCGAAGAAAATCCCCCGATTCGGGGACGAGCCCGTATCATCGCCGGCTTGAGCAATATCGGGCCATAGTGCTATGACTGCAATAACTGCGAAGACAGTGGTTTTATGCATAGCAATACTTTTAATCTGCTATTGGCTAAGGTAATAAATCTGTCACATTTCCAATATTGCTGTAAGACCCGGTGGCGTGCCCATTGTTGATGGTACCAGAACTACTGTTCGGACTATTACCGGTTACTGCCAAATGGGAATGGATGTTGACCATTTTGTCCACACATCTGCATCTATCACCTGCCCCGGTTTACTTTACTTTTGTGATGAGATTCGTGTTCTCCGGGCTGCGCATTGTTTTTTTTCAATTTAATTCCCCGGTTTTCCAATGTGGCAAAGTAAGAAGCAGGCTCAAAAATTTGTTCCGGCAGCCATACCCCGGGTGCGATATTACCGTCTTCCAAAAATGTATCGGCCATAGTAACCGCACTGACTGCCGTTCCCTGAGACTCGTCCCGGCCGATTACATATAGATTCGCTGTCCCATTGGGACCTTCTGCCTTGACCGTCAGAGCATAGGTGTTCCGCCCTTCATATCGTCGTTGCAGCCATTCGAACATACTTGTTAATCCACGTTGTAACTGCAGCCGTTGCATTACACGGAGAAGTCCCGATTGCACACAGAGTGAAAAAAACGTCGCGATCCAGCCGGGTTCCAGTGCGACCCAACTGCCCGCACGGCGAACCCCCAGCGTCTCCGGATAGTAAACCTGATCGGGAATTGCAAAACGCATGACGGTACGTTGACCAAACGGATCGGGGAAAACCATACGCCTTTTCTCTGCCATTGCCCGTACCTGCCGATTCCGTCCATTTTCGCTTATGGTAAACTCACGGCCGGATGCACCGATCATCCAGTTGAGCGCAGCGGCTCCAAAATTGTCGCCTATACTCAAGAGGATACCGACATCCAATGTACCTCCGGGGCCGGTCTGAGCTACTGCCTCCCTGGCCATTACTCCCGCAGTGCCGGGTACGAGTCCAGATCCTATCAGAACACGTGCTCCGTTTTTCTTCGCATCGTCTTCGAGCTCCCGGGCACGCTCCCATAAATCAAGTTCAGCCGAGATGTCTATGTAAGCAAGGCCGCCCGTAACAGCAGAGCGGAGCAGATGCGGCACTTCCTGGTCGATGCAGGAGATTACCAGGGTCATGCCTTCAAGAGCTTTCTCCACCGCTGCTGAATCGGCAGCATCGAGTGCTATACCGCGCGCCCCATTTCCCAGCTCTTCAGCGAATGCCTGCGCCCGCTCACCATTACGGCCGGCCACAACCACTCGTTCCGGAAATCGCGGCGCCATGTCCAACGCAATCAAGCGCCCCACATGGCCATAACCTCCGACTATAAGGATACCATTGCCATCTGTTTTCTGTTTCATTGCTGCCTCCTTTAACATCTAACAATTCTATCCTGGCCCATAACTATGAATAATCATCCTGACTCATATCTAAGTTTTTGAACCATCAATGCCTCGGAAAAAACGGAATCCCCGACCTTCTTTGAGTAAATCCGGCAACTCCGCAAGTTCAGGTTTTACATAATATTGCCCGCCGAATTCAAGTACAGGTAACGGCACCGGTTTGCCTAAAACAGAAATCAGCTCTTGACCTGCTTTGTGGTTAAACCTCAGGTCAATAAACATGAATGACCAGCCGAGTTCCTGTAACATATTGACCAAGTGATGCATATAGTCACACCATTTTTGGCAATAAATAATCAGGTCTGGTTTATCAGGAGCTAATTGAGGTTGGTTCATGTCGATTCTTTGTCAGTTATTCCGAAGTTGTAAATTGCAGCTATTAATGCTCCTGCAAGCCAGCCAATAATAAAGATCTGGATGAGTCCTAATACTCCCTGCCACCAGGAAATATCCATACGAATAATTTCGGAGGTGTCCAAAGCAAATGCTTATCCATGGCGTTGCTCCTTTCTATTCGTTGAAATTTCGTTTTTTCAGCGATTGAAGCCGGCTTTGCAGCTCATCTTTTGACAGATATCCATTCCGGTACTGACGATTCAGCACAAGTTCCGCCGCCTGCCGGAAGTCGTGCCGGGTTTTCTTTTTGATTGCCCAAATCCAGATTATCAGTGCGACGCCCACACTCAGGATAAACATCAGCGGGTACCAGCTGTTTAGCAGTTCGGTCAGATGTTCCATAGCATCAGGGTAAATGCGGTTATAAGATGCCTCCGGTTCATAAATAATTCCGGCTTAAAATGAGTCTTTATACAGAAATCACCCCGGACAGCCGAATACAGCTACCCGGGATGGTTTTGCTTATCTGTCAGGTTCAATGATGACCGTCGTGTCCGTCAGACTCTTCCTCCTCATCATCACCGCCCATCATCGGGCATTTTTCGGCCATCTCCATCATTCCGGAGTGATCCATATCTTTATCTTCCATCATAGGATGCTTTTCAATGAATTCCATTTTTTCGGAGTGACCGAATTCCCGAATTTTTTCCATCATTTCTGAATGACTCAAATCTTTACCCTCGAACATGGGATGTTCGCCCATCTTCTGCATCATTTCAGAGTGATCCATGTCATGATCGTGATCACCCATCATGGGGCATTCTCCCATCTTTTCCATCATATGCTGATGCCTGTCGCCATTGTCATGGTTATGATGCTGCGCCTCGGCAGGATGGATCACAAATCCTAATATTATAGCGGTCAGAATTGACATTATTGCGGTCTTCATAATAAAACCTCGCGTTGTTGTTTTGGTTGATTTCAAAATTCAATCTCGCCTGCCATCCGCCGGCCGGCGGACTGGCAGGTATCTGTATGCTTCTTTAATTGCTTTATTTGTACCTGCCGGATTTCTGAATCTGGCAGGTGTTGGTCTTTTTTTCTAGTCGTCTTTCATACTTAAAAACCGGGCGTTAATCGCCACGATTACCGTGCTCAGCGACATCAATACCGCGCCGGCCGCCGGGGTCAAAATGACGCCCCAGGTGAACAGCACACCGGCTGCCAACGGGATGGCTACGACGTTGTAGCCGGTCGCCCAGAACAGGTTCTGCACCATCTTGCCGTAAGTCGCTTTTGAAAGCCGGATCACATCGGCCACGTCTTCCGGGTTGTTCTGAACCAGTATGATATCGCCGGTTTCGACGGCTACATCCGATCCGGCCCCGATCGCGATGCCGACATCGGCCTGAGCCAGGGCGGGCGCGTCATTCACACCGTCGCCGGTCATGGCTACCGTCATACCCTGATCCTGAACTTCCTTCACTTTGGCCGCCTTTTCATCCGGAAGCACTTCGGCAAAGACCTGATCGATTCCGAGCTGACCGGCCACATAATCAGCCGTCTGCTGGTTGTCGCCGGTGAGCATCACGCACTGAATACCCATGTCGTGAAGTTTTGAGATGGCGTTTTTGGAAGCATCCCGGATTTGATCGCCCAGCGCTACGGCTCCGGCAAGTTTGTCGTCGATGATGGTAAACACCACCGTTTTGCCCTGCCGTGAGAGCTCTTCGATCTGTTCACGGGGATAATCCATTTTCTGCTCCCGCAAATATCCCGGACTTACCACTTTCACATTTTTTCCTTCCACATTGCCCTGTACGCCTTTGCCGGTAATGGACTGGAAGTCATTTACCCTGGGCACATTATTATCACCCGCTTTTTCGACAATTCCGCGGGCAATCGGGTGCTCGGAATTGACCTCAACGGCAGCGGTTGTCCGAAGCAGCTCCTCTTCTGAGATCGAATCAAAGGCGAGAATGTCTGTAACGCCGAACTTTCCTTCCGTAAGCGTTCCGGTTTTGTCAAAAATGACAGCTTTCAGATTGCGGGCTGCCTCAAAAGCCACCCGGTTCCGGACCAGAAATCCGTTGGTTGCCGCCAGGGTCGTTGAAACCGAAACCACCAGTGGAATCGCCAGACCAAGGGCGTGCGGGCAGGCAATGACCATCACCGTAACCGTCCGGTTGATGGCAAAGCTAAGATCCTGCGTGGTGAAAGCGATCCAGGCAAAAAAGGTCAGGATTCCACCGGTAATGGCAATCAACGTCAACCAGAATGCGGCGCGATTTGCCAGATCCTGCGTTCGGGACTTGCTGGCCTGGGCCTGTTTCACCAGGTCGATCACCTGCGACAGAAATGAGTCGTCACCGGTTTTGTTGATGGAGATGGTAATCGATCCTTCCTCGTTGACCGCCCCGCCGATAACCTGGTCATCCTTATCTTTGCTTACCGGCTTGGACTCACCTGTCAGCATCGACTCGTTGACATTGGTGCTGCCTTCGATGACAACTCCATCAGCCGGAATCTTTTCTCCCGGTTTGATCAAAACCTTATCACCTACCTGCAGCTCTTCCAGTGGTACATCCACCACGCTGCCGTCGTCCTGCACTTTGTGCGCTTTACCCGGCAGCAGCTCGGCCAGCTTTTCCAGGGCAGCCGAGGCGCTCATTACCGAGCGCATCTCAATCCAGTGCCCCAAAAGCATGATGCCTACCAGGGTGGAGAGCTCCCAGAACAGCAGATTGCCCTCCAGGCCGAATACCACAAAAGTGCTGTAGATATAGGCCACCGAAATGGCCAGGCCGATGAGTGTCATCATACCCGGCTGCTTCTGGCGAAGTTCATCCACAAGACCGTACAAAAACGGCCATCCGCCGAAGAAAAAGACGACGGAGGAGAGCGCAAACAGGATCCAGATGTCTCCGGTGAAGCTCCAATCCACACCCATAAACTCCTGGATCATGGGTGACAGGGCGAGGATCGGGATCGTCAGTGCCAGCACCCACCAGAACCGGAACTTGAAATCCTCAACCATAGCGGCATGATGCTCATGGTGGTCGTGATGACCGTGTCCACCGTGATGGTCGTGGCCTTCATGATGGCCGTGATGACCGTGGCCTCCGTGATGATCATGGCCTTTGTGGTGATCATGATCTTTGTGATGGTTGTGGTGATCATGGCCGTGATGGTCATGATTTTCATGCCCACCATGTTTTTTATGATTATGTGACATAGTACCTCCGGACTGTTATAAGGTTTTCCACCGTTTTGTCAATAATACCTGCGAATGGTTGGTCACTCTACCGAATTGAACTCAAGCAACCTCATGCCCACGGTTCCTTCACCACGAATCAGAATTCCCGTCTTACCCGGCTCCATCTCATCGGCATGGGTATGGACAACGGTCTGACCGTTATGGTATCCGTAAAAATGGCGTCCGCTTGCCGTTACCCGGAGTGTAAACCAGTCCGTTGTGTCCACATCGCCGGAACCCAGTGAATTATCGGACCCGTTCAGGATCTGTCCCTGGATAAGTTCCGAATCCACAAGCCTCAGATACTGATAATTCTCCGTATCCTGGAAATGATGGATCAGTGCAAACTCACCGTTGAACTCCTCTGTGTTCAGTTCGATGCGGCCGTCGACATTCCGGATTGCATCGCCGAACAGGAGAAATGAAGATTCATCCCCGGCTTCCAGTTGCAGGTGATATTGTCCGTCAGTCTGAGACAGTTCTGCTCTTTCAGGTTCTGATCCTTCCACAGTGAAGTATTCCGTCAGCGCGTGATCGGCTCCCGGTCCGATTCTCCAGGTCCACGATCCGTCATCATGCTGCTCAGGAGCCGCATCTTCACGAAATCTTGCCAGATCTTGCCGGAGTTTTTCAATTTGCTGTTCCAGCCGGTCAATTTCGCCGACCGCCACACCGTGTTTATATACGAGCTTGGCTCCCAGTTCGCCAGTATACCACAGCATCCCCGTACCGGCAAAAGCCAATAGTACCAGGCCGATTAATGCAGGCTTTTTTACTTCAAGATTTTTCCACCAGGTCCAGCCCCGCAGAAGCGTAAAGGCGAAGTAAAAAAACAGGGTGTATAGCGCCCAGTCTTCGTGAGCTGTGACGACCGGGATCGCATCTCCTGTTACAGTGACTGTCTCAACAGCCTGCCGGCCGGATAAAAACGAAGCGATCAATCCGACGGTACCGGCTGCATAGAGTGCAAGCACCATTTTGTGAAGCCAGGACTGATCTTTCAAAAAGACCCGGATCACATCACATAAAACCGCCACAACCAGCAGGGCGATAGGAAAGTGGACAATAAAGGGATGAATATTGGGAATCCAGTCGGGAGTCATGATTTGTCTGTTATGTGTTCATTTTGATACCGGCCTGTTTTTATTTACATGCCGGACTCCGATGCATTATGCTGCATGCTGTTATACAGACCGTTTTCCATCCGTCACAATGCACCCGCACCTTTTTCTCCGGTTCGAATGCTGATAATCCGGCTCAATTCGGTTATGGTAATAATGCCGTCACCTTTACGGCCTGTGCTGCCAGATTCCTGAATGATGGAACATATACGGTCTGCTTCCTTGTCATCCACCATGATTTCAATTTTCACCACATGTGAATGCAGCACAGGAAACTCCAGGGTTGGAGCGGCTTTTTCGCTATCACTGTGCCTGCCGGTGCCTTCTCCTTTAAACACGGTCATACAGCAAAAACCTTCTTTGCGCAGCTCCCGGTTTACTTCATCAAACTTTTCCGGTCGTATTAAAGCTTTGATTTCTTTCATGGTCAGCACCTCTGAGTGGTTTACATTTTTGCCTCAATTCGCCCGCAACCCAGCATGGTCTCCGGTTTGTAAGGGTTGCGGATCTCCTCCTCGTCACTCAGCCATCCGGCTTCCGCCATCGGGCAATACTGGTGGTACACGTTGTCGCCGGTACCAAGTGTGCTCACGATTTCAACCAGCTGATCGGACAATGAACTGAAATGTTCACGGACATCATCCAGATTTTCGGCATCATGGATCGCAGTTATTTCACCGGCGAGATCTTCAAAGCGATTCATCCAGAACATATGCTCATCACCTTCCAGCCGGTGCGGGCCGATTTCATCCAGCCGTTCTCCCATTGCATGCGATTTGCTGCCGGCTTGTTCCAGATCCGATTCCACAAGCGCCTCTTTCAAACCGAAATAGTCCTGCATCAAGGCGCCGAATTCGGCCCCGAATTCATCTGCATCATTGCCGGCGTATGCCGCTTCATGGAGAAGATGAGCATGATGTGATTGCCCGCTCCGGGCTTCGGCCTGGCTGACCAGCAACATGCCCGCAAAAAGGATGGAAAAGGTTATCACTACATTTTTCATAATTGCCTCTTATTTGTTGTTGATAGATTGCTGATTTACTCTGTTACTGTCTTCTGCCGTTGGATTTTCAGACGGTTTTTCGCTTCCATCCGGCCATCTCAAAATTCGATCCGTTCAATCACCTCGCCGCAGCGCAGCATATCCGGATCATAGGGGTTCGCGATTTCCTCTTCGCTGCTGAGCCAGTCTTCATCCACCATGGGGCAGTATTGATGATAGTGCACACCGGGGATTTCGTAATTGCGGACCACCTCGATTAGTACATGGGAAAGCTGTGCAAATCCCTGGCGCAGTTCTTCGATATCACCGGCCTCCAGAATGTGATCCAGATGCCCGTCAATGGCCTCGTACTGATCCATCCACCGCATGTGTGCGTCCCCTTCCATCCGGTGCAGTCCGACGGCCTCAAGTTCTTCGGCTGTTCGCTCAAAAGCCTGGCGCGCACCGTCGAAATCGGAAGTTGTCAGTGCCTCTTTGCCTTGCAGATAGTATTCCAGAACAGCGGCAAAATCTTCACGGAAATCATCGGTGGCTCCGTCAATTGCCTCACCGTGCTCGTGCGGCTCGTCGTCAGGCTCGGCGTGGTCATCATGATCCATTGCCGGATCATCATGGTCGTCCATGTCCATGTCACCGTGATCGTGCGCCGGAACCGCACCGGTACCCGGCTCCCGGTTCATCATACTGAAGCGGTCGGCCAGCTGGAATTCACTGTCCACACGGAAGGCGCCATGGAAGACCACCTGCTCGCCCTCTTCGACACCGTCCTCAATCACAAAATGGTCGCCGCTGCGCAATCCGAGGTCCACTTCCCGCGCTTCAAATCGCGGTGTGTCGGCACCGGTGTCTTTCACATAGACCAGCGACCGCGGACCGGTCCAGAGAACCGATGAAGCCGGAACCATAAGTTTTTCCTCTTCCATAACGGATTTGACTGTACCGCTGACCAGCATTTCCGGTTTCAGGCGCATATCATTGTTTTCAATGTCAGCGCGGACGCCCGCGGTTCGTTTGCGGGAATCGATTACCGGATCGATATAACTTACCGTTGCCGTATGGCTGTTGCCCGGATTACCGCGGGTTGAAAACCTGATCTCATCGCCGGTCGATATCCAGTCAAGATCTTCTTCATAAGCCTCCAGCACCACCCAGAGATGATCCAGGTTGGCCACTTCAAAAATCACCGATCCCTCCGCGAAGTGCTCTTCATCCGCAATATTACGTGACATCACAAATCCGTCTGCCGGAGAGAGTATTTCCAGCTCGCGCTGCACTTCACCATGCGAGATGATGTTATCAATCTGATTGTCGGTAAACTCCCAGAACCGGAATTTTTGACGGGCCGACTCGTACAGCCGGGGATTGCTCTCCTTTTTCCGGGCGGCTTCCAGCAATTCCCGCTGGGCAGCAATCAGCTCCGGAGAATAGACCGAAGCCATCGGCTCGCCTTTGCGAATCGGCGCCCCGGTGAAATCCACTTTGGTTTTAATGACTCTGCCCGGAAACTGTGTCGTTATATTGACCAGACGGCGCTCATCCACCTTGATGCGGCCCGGCATACGGATTTCCCGCTCCGGATTGCCGCGAACAACAGATGTGGTCTGAATATCCGCCAGTTTCACAGCCGATTCGGTCATTACCATCGAGTAATCGTCTTCATGTTCTTCGGCAGAAGCCGGAATCAGGTCCATCCCGCAGATGGGGCAAGCTCCCGGCCCGTCTTCCCGGACCGACGGGTGCATGGAGCAGGTCCACACCTCCTCGCCGTTCTCTGCTGAGTGATCGTGTTCGCCTTCGGCCATTTCGTGATCATGGTCATGCCCGTTGTCTTCATGATCGTGATCTGCCGGTCCCGCGAAGAGTATCCAGCCGAGCAGCAGACCCGCCAGGACCAGTCCGGCTCCGGTAATTATTTGATTTCTTGTTGGTTTCATAGCGTTGTGTTTGTTGAAATAAAAAGAGTAAAAGTGGGTTGAATGAGGTTTTAATAAGACACGGAAGCCTCTTCGGTGATACTTTCAACCGAGACGACCGCCTTGTTCTGCCGGACCAGCGTTTCGATGCGTTCAAGCTCAAGATCCAGCAATTCCCGCTGCATCTGCAGCACTTCATCGAACCGGACATTTCCGGCGGCGTATTCATCACCGAGAATCTCATATGCCTGTTCGGCCCGGGGAATCAGTTCGTCCTCAAGCAGTTTCAGCGACCGCTCCGAATCCCGGAACTGCTCAAGGGCTTCTTCAAGCCCGGTCAGCAGGGTGTTTTCTGTCTGCACCCGTTCATAATCCAGTCCGCGAAGCTGCTCTGAGGCCTGGCGATACTGTGCGCTGTAGCGCGATCTGTATATCGGCACCCGTATGGTCGCCATTCCGACAAAACCCTCGTTCATGTCGGGGCTCATCGACATCGGTCCGAAATCGCGTCCCATTACTTCCAGTCCGAGACCGAAACTCGGCCGTCCGTCCAGCCTGGCCTGATTCTGCTGCTCCCGGAGCATGCGCTCCCGGGCATCGAGCTGGTCGAACTGAGGGTTTTGCGCGATCAACCGGTCTTTCAGGGCTTCTTCGGTATGGGGAAGCGTGCGCGATGCAATCTCATCATCCGTTTGTACTTCGGCATCGGGCGCCCGGTTCAGCAGCGCGTTAAAGCGGGCTTTGACAGGATTCCTTTTATCTTCCAGATCAGAAATCCTGGTCTGCAGACGCTGCTCTTCCATCTGAATGCGAAGCAGGTCGGCCTGTGCGGTGTTCGCCGTTTCGTAACGAATTTCCACAAGCGTTTCCAGATCACGCACCAGTTCGATCGTATATTCAGCGATTTCGATCTGCTGCTGCAGTTCCGTCAAATCGAACCATGCATACTGAATATCACGAAACAGCTCCAGCTGCCGGCTGTTCAGGCTCTGAAGATCAGCCTCCGATGCGGCCCGCTGCATTTCCCGGCGCGATTCCAGGGTCCCGAACCAGGGAAACATCTGCATTGCGGATATCGAAAAACGACCGAGCACCGTCTCCGACATCATCGGGTTGAAATCGAACCCGATATTTACTTCTGGATCGGGAAGTGTTCCCACCTGGGGAATCTTCTCCTGCTCTGACAGGTACCGGTGCCAGAGGGCGCGCAGCTCCGGGTTCTCCTCTGATGCGATGCGGAGATACTCTTCGAGCTGCGGATGCCTCTCCTGTCCGGAATACGGGGACTCCTGCCGGGTCTGATCTTCCGGACGGTCCGGCGCCTGAGCCGGAACGGATGAGGCGGTCATCAGGATGATCAAACCGGCCAGTGACAGCACGGGCAGCCACCGCGCCGTTCCGCACGACATTGCAGGATTTGGATTTCTATGAATATCAGTCATGGTCTGTTTTGCTTTCGTGGTTAAATGTCAGCGTTGTTTCTTTCCATAAGGCGTAGAGCAGCGGAACCAGAAGCAGGCTAAGTACCTGGATGAGCATTCCGCCGAAAATGGGAATCGCCATAGGAATCATAATCTCGGAGCCCTTGCCGGGAGATGTGAGTATCGGCATCAGCGCAAGCAGAGTCGTGCCGGTGGTCATCAGACAGGGCCTTACCCTGCGCATGCCGGCCTGGATGGCCGTTGCGTACACCGCCTCCCTGTCGCCCGGCTTTTTCCGCTCAAACAGCTGCTCCAGATAGGTGGCCATGACCACGCCGTTGTCCACGGCAATGCCGAACAGGGCCAGGAATCCGACCCAGACCGCCACACTCATATTGATGGTTCCCATCTGGAAAAACTCCCGCAACTCCGTGCCCATGACAGAGAAGTTGAAGAACCAATCCTGTCCGTACAGCCAGAGAAGGACGAATCCGCCGGCCCAGACCAGAATGATCCCGGAAAACACAATCATGGTGACCGGCGATGAGCGGAACTGGAAGTAGATGATCAGGAAGATGATCAGCAATGTAATCGGCAGCACGACCGACAGTCGTTCAGCCGCCCGTTTCTGATTCTGAAACTCTCCTTCAAAAACATAGCTGATGCCGTCGGGCACACTCAGGTTGCCTTCGCTGATCTGCCGGTCGATCTGGTCCTGCGCACGGTTGACCACATCCACAGGCGCCTCGCCGGGCTGAGCGTCAAAGGTGACGTAGGCGTTGAGGAAGGTGTTCTCGCTGCGGATGTTCATCGGGCCGGTCTCAAACCGGATCTCGGCCAGCTGCCCGAGCGGGATCTGGGAGCCGTCCGGAGCCGGAATCAGAATCCGTTTCATTGCATCCGGATTATCCCGGTACTCGCGGGCATATCTGGCGCGCAGCGGATACCGCTCACGTCCTTCGACGGTCATCCCGAGCATCTGTCCGCCAATAGCGGTGCTGATGACCTCCTGCACATTGCGGATGGTCAGGCCATGACGGGCGATTTCCTGCCGGTCGATGGCAATTTCCAAATAGGGCTTGCCTACCACCCGATCGGCGAATACGGAAGCGGGACGCACGCCTTCCACCTGGCGCAACACCGGCTCCAGACTGGTGGCGAACTCGTCGATCGTCTCCAGATCCGGTCCGCTGACACGCACGCCCATATTGGCCCGCATGCCCGTTTGCAGCATAATCAGCCGGGTTTCGATCGGCTGCAGTTTCGGGGCGGATGTGACCCCCGGCAGATCACCCGCATGCAGGATCTCTGTCCAGATATCGTCCTGGTCGTGGATATGATCCCGCCATTGGCGGTAGTAACGCCCTCGACGATCGGGGATCAGTTCGCCGGCATCATCCCGGACAAACGCACCGTTTTCCACTTTATAGCGCACCCGGCGGCCCCGCTCATCGGTCTTGTACTCGCTTTTATACATGATGACATTTTCGAACATGGAAATAGGCGCCGGATCCAGGGCCGATTCCACACGACCGATCTTGCCGACCACGGTTTCCACTTCCGGGATGGAAGCGATCCTCATATCCATTTCGCGCATCATCTGAAGAGTCTCTTCTATGCCAGCGTGCGGCATGGTGGTAGGCATCAGGAGGAACGACCCTTCATCAAGAGTCGGCATGAACTCCTGACCCAGACCCGGAAAACGCTCGTCGGCGGCAGACCAGACACGAGTCTCTTCTATTTCCACTCCGATCACATTCCAGCCCTTTGCAACAAACCGGAACGTCGTGTCAAATCCCTGCCAACTCATCGCCCCAAAAAGCAAGATCAGCAGGGGAATAGTCAGAAAGGCGGTTTTGCGCCTCAGTGACCAGTCCAGAATACGTTCGTAGTATCTCATGAAAAGCCAGAACAGGCCGAAAATGACGCCAACCATCAACAGGATGAAGAGCAGGCTGACCGAAACCGGATTTTCGGGTCCAAGCGGCAGCCAGTTGCCGGCCAGCAGCCAGGCAACGGCCAGAAAGATGATCCCGTTGTTGACCCACGGTGCCCACGGCCGGTACTCTTCGCGCCAGATTCCCGCCAGATTATTGGCGCCGAGGGCGATCAGGGCAATTCCGGCCCAGGCCAGATACGCAAAGGCAACAATCACACCACCGGCAATCATGATGCTGTTCCAGATGATGCGCCATTTCCTGCTGTCGATGCGACGTGAAAAGAGCCAGTGGGAGAACGCCGGAATCAGCGTGATGACGATAACCAGTGCCGCGATCAGGATAAAGGTTTTGGTGAAGGCAAGCGGGCCGAACAGGCGCCCCTCCTGAGCCTCCAGCATGAATACCGGCAGAAAGCTGACAATCGTGGTCATCAGCGCGGTGATCACGGCGGGACTCACCTCCGAGACAGCCCGGTAGATGGTCTCCAGCATATTCTCTTCGGGATCTTTCTCTTCTATATGCCTGAGCATGTTTTCGGTGAGGATGATGCCCATATCGACCACCGTCCCGATGGATATGGCAATACCGGCCAGTGCCACCACATTGGCATCCACCCCGACGTATTTCATCATGATGAAGCTCATCAGCACCGCCAGTGGCAGCAGCAACGAAATGATAAGCGACGTGCGCAGATGCATGACCATGATGATGATCACAATAATGGTGATCAGGATCTGCAGCGAAAGGGCCTCCTCCAGCGTGCCGAGTGTTTCGTAAATGAGGCCGGTGCGGTCATAAAACGGGACAATTTCCACCTGGGAAACGGTACCGTCGTCCAGCTCTTTGGACGGAAGTCCGGGAGCGATGGTTTCGATCTCCTCTTTTACATTCTGAATAACTTCAAGCGGGTTTTCTCCGTACCGGGCCACCACCACGCCGCCGACCGCATCCGCGCCCGCCTTGTCAAGGGCGCCGCGGCGCTGTGCCGGACCCATCCCGACGTGAGCCACATCTTTTATGCGGATCGGCGTGTTGTCCTGAACAGCCACCACACTCTCTTCCAGATCTTCCAGTGACTGGATGTAGCCAAGGCCGCGGACCACATATTCGGCTCGGTTCATTTCGATGGTCCGGGCGCCGATATCCAGATTGCTGCTGCGAACCGCATCGGCAATATCGGACACCGTGACACCGGCCTCGCGCATGGCGTCCGGATCGATGTCCACCTGATATTCTTTGACGAATCCGCCGATGCTTGCCACTTCGGCGACACCCTCGACCGCCGAGAGCGCATATCGCACCTGAAAGTCCTGAATGGAGCGAAGCTCCTGCGGATCCCATCCGCCGGTGGGGTTGCCGTCGGCATCGTGGCCTTCCAGGGTGTACCAGAAAATTTGTCCGAGAGCGGTGGCATCGGGACCGAGTGCCGGCTGGACCCCATCAGGCAGCAGATCGCCGGGCAGTGCGTTGAGTTTTTCGAGGATACGCGCACGGCTCCAGTAAAACTCGACGTCATCCTCAAAAATGATGTTTATGGATGAGAAGCCGAACATGGAGTTGCTGCGGATGGTGCGGACACCCGGGATGCCGAGCAGCTGAGTGGTGAGCGGATAGGTGATCTGATCCTCGATATCCTGCGGCGAGCGTCCGGACCACTCGCTGAAGATAATCTGCTGATTATCGCCGATATCCGGGATGGCATCCACCGGTACCGGATCGCGCGGAATCAGGTCGATATCCCAGTCGAAGGGTGCGGTGGCGATGCCCCAGCCTGCCAGAGCCAGAAACAGCAGCAGGGCAATCAGTTTGTTTTCGAGAAAAAATCGAATAATTCGGGATGTCATTGTGACGTGTAAATAGCGGTTTGAGTGTTATGCTTCAGGGTGCGTTAGATACTTCTTGTTGCATGGGATGCAGGTATTTATGTTACTTGCACCTGAATCGGGCTGAATGCTTTTGCACCGGCTGAATAATCTGCATCCGGTTGGATGTCAGCGTCAGATTGAATAATCAGAAGCCGGACAGCATACTCAGTTCACAAAGCGGCACAACCGGCTCACAATAAGGTGTGATGGCAAACAGGCTGTGTCCGGAAAGCAGATTCTGATCACAGGATAGGCTTGTGTGATCAGTGGCGGTATTTTCAGTTCAGAAATACCTGGTTGGCCAGATAGACGGGTACGGATGGCGGCAGATCGGCCACCTTCGCCGCAGGCTTTATTTGAAACGATGCCATACTTCGGGCGGGAACCTCATGGGATGAGGGTATGGCAAATTTCAGTGTATGCTGCAGGGTGGCATCACGGAAGGATGAATCGTGATGACCGGAAAAGGGTGCGAAATAGCAATTGCAGATCTCGCAGGAAGTACAGTCGGATTCCGGGTTCTCATTTTCTAACGGGCAGCAGTCGTCGTTGCTCACGGGCTGCTCTGCCTGCCCCTGCTCCTCCATTGTGCAGTGAGCACCGGCCAGATTTTCCATCGGCAGAAACAGCAATCCCATCAGCAAAAACGCCGCAATGAAGTGGACCCGCCCTTTTCCGGGGGCAGCTGCATTCACATCAGGCAGTGACAGATATTTTGGGACCGGCTGGTTCATCTTTTTCTGGATGGCACTGGAGGAAATGTAACTCGTTGACGGTTACGATGTAATATTTAAACGCAATGTAACACAGAATATCAACCCGATATTTTTTCTGTGACGGTGTATCCCGCCCCGGTAATGATATCGATGATTTCCCGGTCCGTGAGCGTGTGATGCACTTCAGCTGTTCCATCTTCGTGGCTGACACGGGCGAGGGTGACACCATCATCTTGTGACAATGCCGTTTCGACAGTACCAGAGCAGCCGCTGCAGCTCATTCCTTCGACTTTAAAGACTTCTTTCTTTTCCATAATTCGTGAACATCATGTGATCGAAAAATCATTCCGGCTCAGCCGGTCAACATGACGAAAACCACCACTATAACGGCCATCACAGCCGCAATACGGTTCTTCCAACGTTTCATCGAAACCTCGATTAGGTAAATATTGTGAGGGATGTCTGTATAAACTCATCTACCCGGGTTATCGTCAATATATTAAAATTTCTTTACTTTCCATGTGGATAATTACAGCCGCCGGATGCGAAGACTGTTAGTGACCACACTGACCGAACTCATGGCCATGGCAAATGCCGCAAACATCGGGCTGAGCAATCCGATAGCAGCCAGTGGAATTCCGACTGAGTTGTAGACAAAGGCCCAGAACAGATTCTGTCGGATTATTCTCAGTGTACCTCGTGACAGATCAAGGGCTTCCACCACTTTGTCAAGGCTCCCTCCCACGAGGGTGATATCTGATGACGACATGGCCAGATCCGTTCCGCCTGACAATGCCATGCCGAGATCGGCCTGCACCAGTGCGGCAGCGTCATTTATGCCATCACCCACCATGGCCACCCGCTTGCCCAACTGTTGATAACGTTCTACAATTTTCGCCTTTTCGTCAGGTTTAACATTTGCTTCAAGGTGATCAATACCGAGACGGTCGGCTACTACGCGTGCATTACGGTACTGGTCGCCGGTGACCATGACCGTTTCAACATTCATCCGGTTCAGCCGCGCGATCACATCCGCTGCTTCCGGACGCACCTCATCCGAAACAGTTATGAATCCGGCCGGCCGGTCATTCAACCTGACCAGCAGCACGGTTTCCCCGCGATCCTGCGCTTCTTCGATGTACTTTTTTTTCTGCTCGTCGTACGACTCATAAACCGTGTGCGCACTCACCGTGACCTTCCGTCCGGATACCATGCCGGTAATTCCCATGCCCATGAACGTCTCCACCTCTTCGGCATCCAGAAGCGGCAGCTCCTTTTCCCCAGCCTGGCGGACAATACAGTTGGCGATGGGATGATCCGACTGCTGCTCCACGGAAGCCGCCAGCACCAGCAGGTCATTATTGGTGAGCGTATCATCGCCGGTCACATCCACCCGGCTGACCTGCATCACACCGGTGGTCAGTGTCCCGGTTTTGTCGAACATCACCACATCGGCCCGACGGGCTTCTTCAAGCGTCACCGCATCCTTGATCAGGATACCCTTTTCCGCGGCTCGCCCGGAACTCACCATCAGTCCGGTCGGCGTAGCCAGGCCGAGTGCGCAGGGACAGGCAATGACCAGCACCGCAACCATGTTGACCATAGCCTGCGCGGGACTTCCGGCCCAGAGCCAGAGCAGAAATGTCACCACGGCAACCACCAGAACAATGGGCACAAAAATGGACGCCACCTTGTCGACCAGACGCTGGATGGGCGGTTTTGAGCTTTGGGCGTCACGCACCGTTTTGATGATGCGCGCCAGTGCGGTATCGCGGCCCACCCTGGTGGCCGTCATCTCGAACGTGGTGGATGTGTTCCGCGTACCTCCAACGACCTCGCTTCCGGGCTCTTTTTCAACAGGCACACTCTCGCCGGTCATCATCGATTCATCGACACTTGCCTGGCCCGACAGCACCTCGCCATCGACGGGAACCTGCTCCCAGGCCTTGACCAGCAGTTTGTCCCCGACAGCCACATCCTTGACAGGGATGGTTTCGTAGGATGATCCGGCAATACGGTTGGCGCGCTGCGGGGCAAGCTCCAGCAATCCGGCCATGGCATCACGGCTTCTGTGCCGCGCCCGCTCCTCCATCCATTTTCCGAGAAGGATGAGCGCTATAATGATGGCGGCAGTTTCAAAATAGATTTCATTGGGCTGGACCACGCCGCCTTCGCGACCGAAAAACATGGCATAGGTGCTGAAGGCAAAGGCGGCACCCGTACCGATGGCAACGAGGCTGTTCATATCCGCAGCCCCGTGTTTTGCCGCCCGCCAGGCGCCGGTGAAGAATGATGCGCCGGCATAAAACAGAATTACGGCCGTAATGACCATCTGGGCCAGACTCCACATGGTAAGGTTCTGCATGACCCATTCATTCCACGCGGGAATGGCCATCGGGCCCATGTCCAGCACAAAAACGACAGCCGCCAGCGGCAGGGCAATCCAGAATTTTTTCCTGAACCGGGATGTCCGGGGTGCGATGGCGTGGGTGTCGCGTTTATGACCTGCCTCCGGAACTTCCATGCCTGCAGATTGCTCTTCACCTGTTTTGGTACGGTCTGCTTTATCTGTTCCGCCATGATCTGCTTCATCTCCGGCTTCTGAAGGCGCGCCGGGGCTTTGATCCTGCAGGTACCCAAGCTCATCAATGGCAGCTGCACCGTAGCCGGCCTTTTCCACAGCCCGGATCAGCGTATTGATATCCGTGCTGGCCGCCTTTACCCTGGCCTCGGATGTGCCCATGTTGACATCGGCCTGCTCCACACCATCCACGGATTTCAAAGCCCGCTCCACATTCGTTACACAATTTGCGCAGCTGATGCCGTCGATCTGCAATGTGTAATCGCCGGATTCCGGACTGTTGTCCTGCGGACCGTTTTCCTGTGAACTCTTCTGCTGAAGGTTCTTTTTATGCTTGCCGGACTTTTCGTTTCCTTCCGCTACCGGATTGTTATTGTATGGCTGATTTTTACGCGTCATTTCCTGTTGCTGTCGCTTTCATTGCAAAATGGTATGATCAAATCCGGCACCGGCATCGATGCTGTGATCATGTCTTATCCAAAAAACAAAAACAGAAGCGGAATCGTGTTACAACGAGTCAGGAAAATGTTATACAATTTTGACTTCCCGGCCGGCTCTCTTAACGTTTTGCAATGGCCTCAGCTGAGCGCGTCGAGCTTGCTGCGTTTTCCGGGGTTATTCGTCTTGTACTCGGTGACGGAACTGCCTGTCACTTTCCGGAACTGGGCGGACAGATGCTGGACACTGCTGTAGCCAAGCTGGTGAGCGATCTCGCTGAGTGTCAGTTCATCATAGCTCAGCAGCTCTTTCACACGCTCGATGCGCAGCCTGATGAGATATTTTTCGATGGTTATCCCCTCTTTGGCTGAGAAGGATCTCGAAAGCGAGGAGTAGGACCGGTGAAGTCTGGAGGTGATAAACTCCGATACCGGCTGAGAAATGACATCCCCGTTGCCGCCCGCTTTTTTGTCCGCCCTGGACTGCGCCTCGACTTTGGACAGATAGGCAATCAGCAGCGACTTGATGACCGTAACGGTCTCCTCTCTCCGGTCACGGGCAAGCTCAAATCCAATACTGTTGAGTTCCCGCTCAATCAGCGTCAGCTGATCGTCATACGGGACCGGTGAAACAACCGCTTCACCGAGTGTGACCCCGGAAACCTCAAAACCCAGCGTGTTCAGCAGGTCCCTGACCGACATGATGCACCGGTCGCACACCATGTTTTTGATACGCAGTTTGTGCGCATCCTGTCCGCCGGCTGATACGGGCCGTATAGAATCACTGGAACCAGATTGCTTGTCCCTGGTTTTTGTCATCGGTTTTATGCGGAGTTACAGATTTATGCGGAGTTGCATTTTTTTTTGCTTTATCCGGATTTCTGCGATTATTCAACGGTTACGCTTTTGGCCAGATTTCTTGGCTGATCAACATCGCAGTTCCGGTTAACAGCAATATAATACGATAAAAGTTGTAAAGGAATTACTGTAATCAACGGAGTGAAACAATCGTGGACCGGAGGCACGGTAATATTGAACTCGGCCAGCTGTCCCACCCCGGATTGCCCGTTTGTCGAAATGGTGATAATACGGCCTTTTCTGGCTTTTATTTCCTCGATGTTGCTGATCATCTTGTCATTGGTATGATGGGTAGCTGCGATGACAACTACCGGCATATACTCATCGATAAGCGCGATGGGACCATGTTTCATCTCTGCGGCCGGATATCCTTCCGCATGTATGTACGATATTTCCTTCAGCTTCAAAGCCCCTTCCAGTGCTACCGGAAAATTATACGACCTTCCCAGATACAGCACGTTCGATGAATAGGTGAACAGCCGGGCAACATGTTCTACCCCGGATGCATTTTCAAGAACGGCAGAAACCTTTTCCGGCAGCGACAACAGCTCACTGATCAGCACCTTCATCAGTTCATCTGATATGATGTTCCGCTGTTGGCCGAGCAGCAGCGCCATCATGGCAAGGACCGTGACCTGGGCGGTAAAGGCCTTTGTGGATGCCACTCCGATTTCCGGTCCCGCGTGGGTATACACTCCGGCATCGGTCTCGCGCGCGATCGTCGACCCGACCACATTGCATATCCCCAGCACCAGAGCTCCCCTCTTTTTCGCCTCACGAAGCGCCGCAAGGGTATCCGCGGTTTCCCCGCTCTGGGATATGACAATCAAAACATCCCCCGGACCGATGAGCTGCTCGCGGTATCGGAACTCCGAGGCATACTCCACTTCAACCGGCACCTTCGCCAGGTATTCAAACAGGTACTCACCCACCAGACCGGCATGCCAGCTGGTTCCGCATCCTGCAATCACAATCCGGCGGGCATTGACCAGCCGGTCCAGAACGTCGGCCAATCCGCCCAGCTGGATACGGTTCTCCGAGGCAATCACGCGCCCCCTCATGCAGTCGGCGATGGTCTCGCTCTGCTCATATATCTCCTTGAGCATAAAATGGGGATACCCGCCTTTCTCAATCTGCTCCAGGCTCATGGCCAGCTCGTACACTTCCTTGGACTGCTCGAGCTCCTTCAGCGTCGAGACATGGCAGTCGTCTTTTGAAACAACGGCCACTTCCTCATCCTCCAGATAGATCACTTTCTGGGTATATTCAACAACCGGGGATGCATCCGATGCGATAAAATATTCATCCTCGCCGATGCCGATCAAAAGCGGCGAGCCTTTCCTTGCGGCAATAATCCGGTCAGGCTGATCCTTGTGGATGATGGCGATCCCGTATGTGCCCTCAACCTGCGACAGCGCCTGTCTGACGGCCCGGGTGAAATCAGATCCGCCGGTCGCGTGCATTTCCTCAATCAGATGAGCCAGCACCTCGGTATCGGTTTCACTCCTGAACGTATGCCCCTTCCTTTCCAGGTCCTGCTTGATCGCATTGTAATTTTCGATGATCCCGTTGTGAACGATGGCAAAGTTCCCATGCGAATCTGTGTGGGGATGCGCATTGATATCGCTGGGTTCACCGTGCGTAGCCCAGCGCGTGTGCCCGATGCCTGCCGTGCCGGCAAGGCCCTGCTTGCCATTGCGCTCGGTCAGCGCGACAACTTTACCCGCTGATTTCAGTATTTCAAGCCCGTTTCCCGTGACGGCCATTCCGGCCGAATCGTATCCGCGGTACTCCAGGCGCTGCAGCCCTTTGATGATGACTTCAGAGGCATTCCGCCAGCCTGTATATCCTGCAATTCCGCACATGGTGATAAATGTTTTTCAGGTTGATCCGTGATGATGATTCCGTTTCCGCTCTTGCTTCAGGCGCTCTCAAAGTTATGGATAATAGCACCCTGGAAAAATTATTATTTATTAATTCTATTTGCTTTAAAAATTATGTATCATTTGCGGGTTGCATATGAACCCCAATATTCTTCAAAAGAAGATGCACTATGACTATTTGTTTCTTTGAGGATGAAGGCCATCGCCGCTTTGCACCTCTGACCCTGACCCGGCCGGTGGACGACCTGCGTGCCGGAATTGTTACCATTCGTGAAAAATGGGAGATGTACCTCGGTCCGGATTCCATCACACGCACCCGCCGGCCTCCGCTGATCTACCTGTTTACCACCGGACTGCCCGATAACAGCAGCGATGTGCTGTGGATCAATGCGCGCTGGCTGCCCGATGCCGCAGCGGCTGATGAAGTGCGAAATCTCGATGCGTACCAGGCGCTCAGGCACGACGGCCGGATCGTTGCCATGCGGCTGCCCGTGAACGAAAGCCGGGATTGTTATGAGAACGGGATCGGGCTGAATCATTTTCTTACTCATACGGACGATGTCCGGGACACTGAAAACGGAACCCTGATCAGCAATTTGTGGGATTTGTTTCAGGTCAATGAAGAGCAGATATGCAACGACATCGAACTGCTGAAATCGGTCCGCTCATTTGTTAGGCCGGACTGGCCCCATGCCACATTGATCCATCCTGATGCCATTTTTGCCGGACCCGATGTCAGGGTTGATCCCGGTGCGGTTATTGATGCCTCTGCCGGACCGGTGTACCTCGGACGAAACAGCCACGTAATGTACGGTGCGGTTATCCAGGGTCCGGGCGCCCTGTGCGAAGATTCCGTGCTGAAGATGGGTTGCAAAGTCTATCCCGGCACCACCATCGGCCCGGTCTGCAAAGTAAGCGGCGAAATCCACAATGTGATCATGCACAGCCATTCCAACAAGGCGCACGACGGTTATCTCGGAAACAGTCTGATCGGTGAGTGGTGCAATCTTGGGGCGAACACGACGACATCGAACCTGAAGAACAATTACAAACCGGTGAAGATACCTGAGTGGTCGACCGGACACGTATACTCCACACCGCTGCAGTTTTTCGGCACGGTGATGGGAGACCACGGCAAGACCGCGATCAACACGACGTTATCCGCCGGAACCCTGTGCGGGGTATTCTGCAATATTTTCACCTATGGCTTCCCTCCGAAACACATCCCCTCCTTCAGCTGGGTGAGTCCCGAAGCAACCGAACCCTACGAATTCGAGAAAGCGATGGTGACGGCGGAGATCATGATGGCCCGGCGCGGTATCCCGCTGGAAGAGAACTACATCCGCATGATGAGACATATTTATGACCACAGGCAGACGGGGACCAGCGGAACCGTTGACGCAAAAGGACATTCCGGTACTGCGCAGCCGGGGCTGGCGGCAACGCATCCGCCGGTCGTTTGAAAATTCGGCATCCGTCCGCATTTGTATTATTGAAATTTCAAAAAGACTCCTTATATTTAAAATCTACTGAAAAACGATGCCGAAGTGGCGGAATTGGTAGACGCGCACGTTTCAGGGGCGTGTGGGAGCAATCCCGTGCGGGTTCGAGTCCCGCCTTCGGCACAAAAAGCCTTGTAAGCTACTGACTTGCAAGGCTTTTTTTTTGCAAGAATTCACCGCATGATATTTATGCGTTTGAAAGCAATAACAAAGCAATAACAATTAAAATTAGTACCAGACACCCGCATCCTTTTCTGACTGTATCACCTAAGTTTCTTCCACCTAAAAAAGCACCAATAATAATCACTACTATCAAGAGGATGACAAATAGCTCCATGGGATATTTTTAAAATGCCGGGGAAAAGTTTTCAAAGTAATGTTACTAAAATAATCACCCTGCCATCACAATTCTTGTGAATTTTGCCGGTACGATTAAGGTAAACCGGGAATCAAGCGCAAGGCCGTTATAGTGCAGATTTTTTGCAGTAAATCCGGAACCTTTTTGGTCTCATAATGGAACCACGGTTTAACCAGTTCATTATGCCCACGAATATCACTATTAAAGGAATTCCCGACGATGTTTATCAAAAGCTTAAGCAACAAGCGATTGACCTGATCGAAAATGATCGTAAATTAGTTTTGGCTTCAAATCATCATAGCTATTTCCGGAATCATAATCTGTGAGATCTGTTTTTTTGGATATGAGTAAAGCCTTCTCATGAAAAAATACCTCCGCCCCGGCCTGCTTTTCCTTGCGCTCCTGCTCCTGTTCACGCTGCCGGATCCCGGGACGATGCGTACGCCTGTTCTTGACGGAATTCTGATTGCTGTGCTGATTCTGATTCCCCTGCACCTGATTGTCGCCGACAAAACCTCCACAGATCCTCATCATGCCCTGAGCTGCTGGATTATCGGGATTGCGGGCGTAGTGCTGACCGGGATATTCTGGTTTCGCATCACGGCCGGCAGTTATGGGATGGAGATGGGGCTTACAATCAGGATTTTGAAAACCTTTTTCTTCTGGATCCCCGCCGCTCTTTTCGCAATACTATACAGGTCGGAAGGTGAAAGCTGGATTCCCGGAAAACGCAGCGTCATCCTGATCCGCCTTCTTGTAGCGGTGGCAGCCGGTCTCATTGGGCTGGCAGCCAGTGAAATACTCAGGGACAGAATCGACCGGGTCCCTTTGGAAGACGCCCTGGTACATGTGGAACGGCAGCTTCCGGACGGAAACCATCGGATCAATTTCAAGCATGAGAAATCCGTCCTTCACCTGGATGTGATTTTTGATTCTTCCTTCACAGAGCCAAACATTCACAGCCTGCAGCGCATCAGAGCGATTGCCGGTCAGGCATCCCGCCTCACGCGGCGCCATGATACCGACAGTCTGAAACTTCGAATTCGCCGCAATGCAGCGGAACTGGCTGCTATGTCCTCGCCCGATCCGGAAACAGATCGTCCCACCGACCGCCTCCGCATCAATTACAGCGGCACCGGCCTGAGCAGCCTCCCGGAACCCGGTGATCTGGATTTGCTGCCCGACGTGATTCATGCCATCTCACGGCCGAAAAACCTCGAGGCAGCACTTGACGGAACAACCCTGGTTCTGCGGTGGACCGGCAAACCGGAAAACCCCCTGGAAACCCGCCATGATCCATTGATAGTACCGGATATTATCCATGACTGGCGATGGGCCAGTATTTGTGCAAGACGGGCAGTCAGACTGTTCAACGATCTTGAGTCGGTTCGGCTCGATATGCCCGGCCACTCTGTCACGGTTGCAGCTGACAGTGTCGATGGAGCATTCCATTTCAAGCAGCATGTGCCGGTACCTGACGTTTCCGTTACTATTCAGATCTTTGACAATGAAGAAATGCCGGAGCTTCCGGAAGCGGCAGGCAATGCGCCGTTAAGGCTAGTTGGGGGAGAGGGGGATTTTGACACCCGCCATAACCGGTCCGGGCCGCTCTGGCCGTGGCAAATGACGATACTGTCCGGTTATCGCTTCTATATTATTGACATAGAAGACGAAGGCACTGTCCATTTTGTGATCTACCCGACGGGTCAGCCGGAAGAAGCCCGCTGGACGAAACTTCAACCCGGACAGACAAAGCAACTTTATTCGGTTTATCTGCGTAATTTAAATAGTCCGCGCCCACAGAAGGAAACAGATAAAGGTGCACTGAAATCAGTTCGACGATTTTTAAAAGAAGCCGGAGTAATACCACCCTAAAAACAGGCATAATGTTAAGGTATAAAGGATATCACGGAAACGTAGCGTTTGACGAAGAAGCTGGTCTTTTTCATGGAGAAGTCGTGGATTTACGCGATGTGATTACGTTTCAAGGGAAAAGTGTTGACGAACTGCAACAGGCTTTTCACGATTCTGTTGATGACTATCTGGATTTCTGCCAGCAGCGGGGTGAGGATCCGGACAAACCGTTTACGGGGCGCCTGATGCTTCGTCTTCCAACTGAGGTTCATCGCAGTGTCTATGTTCGGGCAAAAAGGGAGGGGAAAAGCCTGAACGAGTACATAACTGAAAAACTATCCCAGACTAATTAACACGCTTCTTTGCGATCCGGCAAGCTTTCTTTTGAAAAAGGATATGAGGGTTATGTTGCTTTTGACTCCAAGTCTGCATTAAGTGAACACTACAAGGAAAAACTGGGTGCATCGCATTTCCGCGGACAACGAATGTTTATCGAAACCGTTAATGCCGTGATGCTGATCACCAAATATTTTAAGCAATAATTTTTCATGGGAAGGATTAAAGAACCAAAAGGAATTGATTTCATCGTCAAATCGGAGCCTTGGTCTGAAAAAGAGCTTAAGGAGTTCCGTGGTTTAATGAAAAAGCAGAAATCACAGCTCTCTGACGAAAAACGTAAAGCTTTGAAAAAGCGCGTAGAAAAACTATATCAGTCTCAGTCATAGTTTTTAACCCCTTCTTCTACATTTCTTTCCACCAATTAGTGTTACGCATCAAGCGGGATTGTGAAATGCTTCTACCTTTATTGATTTAACAGACAAGCCTGTTATGCGTTTGCTGCGATCTTTCCTTTTAGCTAAGGTTTCTAACAGAGAGGTTTTACAAGTACCTTAGTTTTCAAAGCCGTATTATTGGCGAAACAAATGCAAACAAATGCGGCGTAACCATGCTGAAGTCACTTCAATTGGCCTTGCGGGAACATGCCAGTGAATCCGATACCCGGCAGCTCAGCTGCTATTTCAAAACCGGTCCCGGAGAATATGGCGAGGGGGACCGGTTCATCGGGGTGCGCGTACCGGTTGTCCGGAAGATTGCCCGGAAGTATCAAAAATCCGCTTCCCTTTCCGATGTACAGGAGCTGCTCACCTCTCCTGTCCACGAGGAGCGGCTGCTGGCACTGATCATCCTCATTCACAAGTACAACGGCGCGCCGGAGCACATCCGGGAATCGATTTATGCGATGTACCTGAACCACACCCGATACATCAACAACTGGGATCTGGTAGACACCTCGGCCGAACACATAGTGGGCGCACATCTTTACAACCGGCCGCGGCAGCCGCTGTATGAACTGGCAGCATCGGACAGCCTGTGGGATCGCCGCATTGCCATAATGGCCACGTTCCATTTCATAAAGAAAAACGAATTCGGAGATACGCTGAAGATCGCTGAAATGCTCGTTGCCGATACCGAAGTTCTGATCCATAAAGCCGTGGGATGGATGCTGCGGGAAACGGGCAAGCGGGACCGGCCTGCAGAGGAGGAGTTCCTGAAAAAGCACCGCCTCCGCATGCCGCGAACCATGCTGCGATATGCAATCGAAAAATTCCCGGAGGATCTCCGGCAATGGTATCTGCACGGCAGCTGATCCGCCCTACTTCACGAACATCATCTGCCGGGTCTCCACATAATTATCAGCCTCAATACGATAAATGTACACTCCGCTGGACAGCCGGGCGGCATCGAAGGTCACCTCGTGCCAGCCGGGTGACAGGTTTTCGTTAACCAGGGTAGCAACCCTCCGGCCAAGCAGGTCGTAAACCATCAGGTTCACATGTCCCCGCTCCGGCAGGGCAAATCGGATCTGCGTAGCCGGATTGAACGGATTCGGATAGTTTTGCTCCAGAGCGTATTCGGTGACAACCTGATCCGGCTCAGAGGATGTAATTACCGATGCGCTGATTTCCAGAAAATCAGCCGCAAAAACGCTGTCAAGTGAGCTGGCTTTGAAGTCCTCGAAGTACAGACGGAACGGCGCCGTATGTTCGGTGGCAGCCAGATCTATCTCGGCAATGCCAGCCTGACTGGTGGTCCCGTGCTTGCTGGTTCGTGATACGGCCATGGCCACGCCGGCGTGATCTTCAAGTTCATGCATGAACATGAGCAGCTCATCGCTCTCACCAAATCCGGAAACGGGCTTGATGACCGGTTCCGGCAAGACACCGGAATAAGCCCGCATCAGACCCGAAATCCCCAGTATTCCGGACTCCGGCATCACATCGGCATCAGCCCTGATCTCCACCCGCAAAACTTCGCCGGGCACCATTTCTCCGACATCCACATAAGGTGTTTGCCCGTCGGAATCGGGCTCATCCCGGGCCAGCACGTTCTTGCCGGTTTTGCCCGGACGGGTTTTTCCGAAGTTCAGGCCAACGGGCAGAATATCATTCTGGTTGATACTGCCGTCGCCGATGGCATCGGCATAAGTGGCCTCCACATTTTCCCAGGAAGCCGCCGGCCTGGCCTCCCAGCTCACATCAAATCCATCCCGCGCCGGACCGCTCATATCATAATACTGACCAACCGGCAGGATGTCGTGCATATCCACAATCCCGTCGTTGTTGGTGTCACCGGGCCAGACCAGCAGTGATGAGTATGCAACCGAAAGCGGCTCGTTTGAAAGGACCAGCTTATCCCCTCCGGAATCCAGTGCCAGGACCTCTTCCAGGCTGATGGTGAGGATCCCTTTGAATTCACGGGTGGCAC
Source organism: Natronogracilivirga saccharolytica (assembly GCF_017921895.1). Lineage (NCBI taxonomy): Bacteria > Pseudomonadati > Balneolota > Balneolia > Balneolales > Cyclonatronaceae > Natronogracilivirga > Natronogracilivirga saccharolytica. The sequence continues at coordinate 183,071 of NZ_JAFIDN010000003.1, read as the reverse complement.
GATATATCACCGTGGCCAGCTCGCCATGCCCGCTGATGCCGTCATTGGCTTTGCGCGTAAGCGACAAATCAACCGAAAGGCTGTCATCGGAAATCTTCTTGAACAGAATCAGATCCTCTTCGTCACCCGGGAAAAAATCGCCCCAGATCACATCCTCAATCTCAAGGTTGGGTTCGGATTGATGCACCTGGAATCCGATACCATGCAGATCCCGGACCGGCGCGGCATCCGAGCCAATAACAATAGTGATGGCAAACAGACTGTCCTTGTAGATGACCGGATATTCGGCCCGGATCGCAAGTTCGGGGTCGGCAACAGGTTCCGGCGCATCGCGATGCCGAAACAGCTGCACAGCATGGTCCGGACCGCCAAAATTGCCGATCGCCAGATTCATCCCGTCCGGAGAAATATCCAGTCCGCGGTAGACAAGGTGATACAGATCCCCGGATGACTGACTCTTCCAGGCCACCTGATCGACAATCTCATAGTCGGCCTGGCCGTGAACCTTTATACCGTAAATGGTCCTGGTCTCCCACATGTCCGGATCTCCCCTCGGGTCATTGGCGGTACCCGACGCCGCGGCATATATGACACCGGTTTGCGGATCCACGGCAACCGCACCCGGATCCATACCGATGAATGACAGGGTATCCAGAGGCTCGAATCCGTCGGATACACTTCCTTCGTAAACCGCAAGACGCCCGGTTACAGTAACGGTATCGCCGTTTTCCGCAATTTTGCTTTCATACCGGGATGGCTGATAGACACGATCGCCTTCCGGGCTCACCGCTATGTCCCGCGCAAATCCCGGCCGGTTGTCCCTCACTATCGCGACCGGATTGAAATTCTTGTCCAGCACGCGAATCGGCTCGCCGGGCCAGACCGTCGAATAGTATATGTATCCGGCATCATCCACCGCATGGTGCGTGGCGTGTGCTATGTCATCCTCCCTCATGCGCGTAACTTCGGCAACCCCGATTGCTTCGCCGGTCCTGTGAGCCAGGCGGACCAGAAAGGCGCGGGATCTGTTCCATCGGATGGTGCTGTCGTTTTCGCGGTAGCCGTGGACACTGATAAGAATATCTCCGTTGTGATCCCTTTCCACCCCTGTTATTGCTCCAAACCGGAATGTGGAGTCACCGGTTTCAACACTGTATACGGGACCAATACCGTCACAAAATTCACCTTCGGGCGTAAGGCAATATACCGGGTTGATGTTCTCTCCATCCTCAAAAAAGTGGAAGTACAGTCCGGACCAAACATTGCCTGCCGCATCAAAGGCAACGCCATGTGAACGGTTAAAAGGCTTGTCGGAGCCGATGCTCTTCTTAAAGTTCCAGTTTGAATCTGTTACCGGTGGTGGTCCGGACGGAGGCGGGGGCGCCGGCACGTCGGGCTCCCCGCGGACAAACCGCTGCAGCCCAAATCCGGAAAAGGATCCGGCAACCAGGGCCGAACCATCCGAGTTGATTGCCAGGCCGCGATACGGATGCACAAATTCATCATCTTCGAAGTGCCATTTGAGCTCATCCACTACATCGTAACCGGCATCCGGATCAAATCCGTAGATCCCCATGGCATCCCATCGGGTGATGTCCGTTAACGCAGACGAGCCGCTACCCGATGCCGTTGCATATATCACACCGGTTTTCGGATGAATGGTGATCGCGCCCGAATCCATACCGTCGATGGAGGTGGTATCAACAAGTTCATACGAGCCATGCGGACCGTCCTTGCTTTCATAGATCTCAATATACACGTTATCGGTGGGCTGATAGACCCTGGTCCCGTCGTGATTGACTGCGATGGCGCGGGCAAATCCATCCCGGGAATCCGTCACCTTGCCGATTTCGTTCAGTTCGGGATCCAGCACCCGGATGGGTTTTCCCGGGAACACTGCGGAATAGTAGACGTACCCATTCCCGTCAACCGCCAGTTGGTACGTGTGGGAGTTATCGCCGAAGCGCGGAACCGTTATGTCCCTGACATCCATCCCCTCGCCGGTCTGATGGTCTACCCGGACAATGAAAGAACGGGAGGTATTAAATGTATAATCGGGACTTTCTTCGGTGCCGGAATTGTAGATGAACCCGTTCATGGACACCAGTATGTCACCGTTTTGATCCCTGGCCGCGCCGGTCATCTTTCCGAAACGGAAGGTAGAGTCCCCGTGCTCAATTTTGTAGACCGGCGAAAATGCACAGGGGGTCTCCATATCCACCTCCAGGCATTGCAGGACACGGGCCGGATTGCCGTCCTCGTCGGTGGCAGGATAATAACCGGCATTCCAGAGTTTATCCTCACCGTCAAAGACCAGTCCGTGGGTATTGTAAATACTGCCGTCGGATGGCACCCGGCTTTCAAACTGCCATTCGTCATTCTGTGCGGCTGCGAATACCGGCAGCAGCAGAAAAATCGTAATTCCGAATAATTGCTTTTTCATAAGCTCGCCCCCCTCTTACTTTGATCATTATATCTGAATGCCTCTTTGATATCACCCGTCGCACAATCATTGCCGCGTCTTGTCACACTGCGCAAAAAATTTTGTAATGCGCACATTTTTTCTGTCCGTTGCGGACATACTCTTTAATCTGCTCTATAACGAGTTCTTTCAAGCAGTGCTGCTAACTCAGCCGTACCCTGTATCCCACTTCACAGCTGTCTTTATAGTATAATAAAACCGGGCATGAATTTTAAACTTTTTAATATTTGTAACCTGTTGAAGGGCCTGCGATCACGGCATGGCTGACCGGACACCCGAATTCGCGGTTCAAATCCATGAGGATTTTTACATCTCAATCTGTGATATTACTCCCTTTCCCTTGTTGGTGTAACCATCCCAAAAATCTGAACCGCAATTCGTATGAAGTATAAAGCTGCTGCCGTACTGGCCCTGATCATCTTCGCCGGCTCGTTTACGCTACGGGCCAAGGAACTGGAGGACTACCTGCCGGATGACGTCTCCTACAACCCCGGCATCCCCAAACCTTCCGAAGTGCTCGGATTTGAAATCGGCGAACAGCATCCCGACCACGCCCTCATCGTGCAGTACATGTACAAGGTTGCCGAGGCGTCGGACCGGTTCGAAATCAAGGAGTACGCCAGGACGTACCAGCACCGGCCGCTGCTGCTGCTCACGGCCACATCGCCCGAAAATCTCGGCAATATCGATGAAATCCGCGAAAACCACCTCAGGCTGAGTGATCCCGGACAATCGGAGGGCGTGAATATCGACGACATGCCGGTCGTCACCTGGCTGGGCTATTCCGTCCACGGGAACGAGCCGAGCGGCGCCAGCGTATCGATGCTCCTGGTCTATTACCTCGCGGCCGCCGAAGGGGAAAAAATCGACCTGCTGCTGGATGAAAGCGTGATCCTGATCGATCCGGTCTACAACCCGGACGGCCTGAACCGGTTTTCAAGCTGGGTGAATTCGCACAGAAGCGCGGTCATGGACGGCAATTCCGACCATCGCGAGCACAACGAAGTGTGGCCCGGCTCGCGGACCAACCACTACTGGTTCGACCTCAACCGGGACTGGATGCCCGTGGTGCATCCCGAAAGCCGCGGCCGCATCGACATGTATCAGAAATGGAAACCCAACGTGCTCACCGATCATCACGAAATGGGCACGCAGGCCACCTACTTTTTCCAGCCCGGAGTGCCATCGCGCGACAACCCGCTGATCCCCGACCGCACCATCGAACTGACCGCGGACCTGGCCGAATATCATGCCGCCTTCCTGGACGAGTTCAACCAGCTTTACTGGACCCGCGAAGGCTTCGATGATTACTACATCGGCAAGGGATCCACCTATCCCGACCTGCAGGGAACCATCGGAATTTTGTTCGAACAGGCCAGCGCCCGGGGACACCTGCATGACAGCCGGCACGGCAAGGTGAGCTTCCCGTTCGCCATTCGCAACCAGTTTGCCACGTCATTGTCCACCATGGAAGGCACCCACGAGATGCGCACGGAGTTTCTGGAGCATATGCGCGACTTTTACCTCGATGCGATGGAGAACGCGCGGGATGATGACATCAAAGCGTATGTCTTCGGCAATGAAAAAGATCAGGGCAGGACCTATCACCTGCTCGATATCCTCGATCATCACAACATCGATGTCTATGAGCTTGCCGAAGAGATTGAGCGCGGCGGGGTGACCTATGATCCGTCCTGGGCCTACATCGTGCCCACGGAACAGCCGCAATACACCTACCTGAAGGGACTGTTCATGGAGCATCACGAATTTACCGACAGCCTGTTCTACGATGTGTCCACCTGGACACTGCCGCACACCTTCAACCTGGACTATGCCGAACTCCGGGAAGGCGGACGTTTCAGCAGGGACTTTGACGAGGATTTTCTGGGGGACAGGGTCGGTGAGCCGCCGTTCCCCGAGGGCCGCCTGCACGGGGAAAAAGAGCCGTATGCCTATCTGTTCGAATGGCACGAATTTTATGCGCCCAGAGCCGCTTTTCGACTGCTGGATGCAGGTGTGCGGATTAAAACGGCCTCGCGGACATTCACCGCGGAAACCGAAAGCGGCAGCGTCGATTTCGATTACGGTACGATGATGGTCAATTCGGGCATCCAGGACGAAGCAAGTCCGGAAGAGATCCACGAGATCATGGAAACCATCGCCCGGGAGGATGGCATTGAGGTGCATACCGTTGAGACCGGACTGACTCCGGAAGGCATTGATCTGGGCAGCGGCAGTTTCAATTCCGTCGAAAAGCCGTCGACCATGATCATTGCGGGACGCGGGACCAGCATGTACGAATCCGGTCAGGTGTGGCATCTGCTGGATCAGCGCTACCGGATGAACCACACCCTGGTGGATAAAAACAACCTGTCCGGCGCCGATCTGGACCGCTACAACAACATCGTGATGGTCAGCGGCAATTATGACGACCTGAGCGACGATGAGGTTGCGGACCTCAAAGAATGGGTGCGGGACGGCGGGACGCTCACCGCGATTGGCAGCGGCGTTCGGTGGCCGGTCGAAAACGAGCTTGTCGATGTTTCATTCCGGGAAACCCACAGGCGCAGTGCCGAAAAAGGTGACTTCCCGAAATATACCGACGAAACGGCCGACCGGGGATCCGAAGTAATCGGCGGCACCATTTTTGAGACCAGGGTCGATCTCACGCATCCGCTGCTGTACGGATACACCCGGGAAAAACTGCCGGTGTTCCGGGACAACCGCATCATGATAGAGCCAACCGAAAACCCGTATGCCAGTCCGGTACGGTATGTTTCATCAGCGCCTCAGCTCAGCGGGTACGTATCCGATAAAAATCATGAACTGCTCGAAGGGATCGCCGGCTTGGTGGTCGGTTCACATGGATCCGGACGCGTGATACTCATGCCCGACAATCCGAACTTCAGGGCATTCTGGCTGGGGACCAACAAGCTTTTCGCCAATGCGCTGTTCTTCGGAAACACCATCAGCGCGGCGAGTACGGAGTGAGTGCTGGGTGGTTTTCAGGATAGCTTATTGAGCTTTGAACGATTGTGATTTGCAGCGCAAATATTGCTGTTGCTCGTTTGTATCCACACTAGTGCATTGTTATAGTGCTCCGGCCTCTGCACCGATAAGCGCCATTATATTATCTACACTAAACACCTCACGACGCAAGCGTGTAAACTTCTGTGCAAGCCAAATCCGTGAACAAGATATACTTCAATAAACTTCTCTGCAAACTGCTGTTTCTCTTGTTGTTCCATCATGCCATTTGAACTTGTAGGTCTATTATGCTATAAGTATTGACTTTTAGATACCGAAAAAAATGCACAGTGTCTGAAAGAGGACGTACCCCTTTTTATAAAAAAAAGAATCTTCAATACTTCCAGTCCTCATGAGCCAAAGGTGCCTGATTTAACCGATCCCTGCGTGTTCGCCAATCCGGTATATAATGATCCATAAGCTTACGAAAGCGATCAGTGTGGTGGCGTTCAAAGAAATGGATCATTTCGTGAACCAGTATATATTCAATACAGTCGACCGGCTTTTTGATCAACTCCAGATTCAGCCAAATCCGCCGGGCTTCGGTGTTGCAGGAACCCCACCTGGTTTTCATAGCTCGTATCCTGACTTCAGAAGCCTCAACTTCAAGCTGCTTTTCCCACTTTTTCTTTAAATCGGGGATTTGTTCTTTGAGGCGGTTGCGATACCAATTTTGAAGCAATGCTCTCCGCTTTTCAATACCGGTACCCGGACGGATCTTCATCTGAAGTTTGTCATTGTTAATCAGCTTGATCTTATTTCTCCCGTTTTCTTCAACAACATCCAATCTGAATTTGCTGCCCAGATAGAAGTGCGTTTCTCCGGTTACCATATCGCGGCGGGATTGGCGCTCCTGTTGCGCAAACGCTTTTTGCTGCTTGCGAATCCAGGGCAACCTTGAAACGACCGCAAGTCGAATGGCTTCATAATCCAGATGTCTCGGGGAAGCAGCCCGCACTTTGCCATCCGGGGGGTAAACTCCGATGTGGAGGTTTTTGATGTCTTTTCTGATCACTTCTACATCAATATCACGAACCCTAATGCTAAGCTGCTCAGTATTCATGGTGATTTTTTACAAGATCAAAAAGCTTTTCAACTGCCTCGTTGTCTTTTACTACCGAACGAATGGCTATCTTGATTTCACGTTCTTTAAAGTGATTGCCTCGCCATCCCGCTTTTTTAACGTTTTTAATTGCCTGATCTAATTGCAGGGCGGTCCGGACTTTTAAATCTTCCTTGTCTCCATAACCCACAGGGGGTTCAGCAGCTTTTCTTCCATCATCGTTTTGGATCTCATCGAGGTTATCATACAAAGCCCGAAGCGCCGGTGTTTTTAGCTCTGGCGGGTACGTTCCACCGGATTCCGGCTTGCTTACCTTTTTGGTTAATTCCACAATTTTTTTCAGATATTCCCGGTATTCAATGGCCTCCCGCCTGCGCTGCTCAATTAACTCATCAAGCAGCTGCGACATGTTTTCGTAGTATTTAGGATTAACCGGCATCTCATCGATAATGAGTTTGCGGACGTTGTTTTCAATGGTCTCAGCCATCGCCTCCGGGTTATTTTTGATGTTTTCCGGAAGATTGTCCAGCCCTTTTTCGCCCTGTTCCACAACAAGCTCAACCAAAGATAAATCGTCGAAGCTGGAAATAACTTCGCTCTCATCCGCACGAATATAGGTATCCAGAAGGTGGCGCATGGCAGGTTCGTACATTTTCATATCCACATAATCGCCGCTGGCCAGCTTCACTTCTTCCCGGACACTTTCATAGTGGGTTACTTCTTCTTTGATGGTTTTAGCTTCTTCCCCGGAATACCCGGCATCGGCCATTTCATTGGCCAATTCGGCATACGCCCTCAGATAAGAAGAAGTGAGCTTATACAGCTCCAACCGCTTCGGCTCATTGTCTTTTTGAATATCCGGCCGGTCACTCGGGCCTACAAAATACGCGACATACGCTGCCGTATCATACGGGGGCTCTACCGGCTCACACAATGCCTTAATGGACTCCCGCACTTGTTCCAGCTTTTCTTGGGCATCTTTAAGGCGATCTTTAAGCAGTCCCTCTACATCCTCTTTGTCGTAGCCATCCAGTGCCTCACCGGTATAGTCTTCAATCGACTGTTTCAACGATTTAAATAAATCTTTATAGTCGATGATGTAACCGTACTCTTTATCAGGAGAGTGCAGACGGTTCACCCGGCAGATGGCCTGAAACAGCCCGTGATCCCGCATTTTTTTATCAATATACAGATAGGTGGCGGGCGGAGCATCAAAGCCGGTGAGCAGCTTATCCACGACAATTAACAGTTTCATCCTGCCGGGTTCTTCGGTGAAACGCCGCTTTACCTCCTTCTCAAACTGATCGGTTTTATTAATGGCCGTATCTTCCGGCTCATCGAAGAATTCGGCCAGCATCTTCCGGTAGATTTCATACTTGCGGATATTTTCGGTTTGTCCCTCACCGGTTTCTTCCCCCTTGATATCGCTGTGATGCGGACTGTAGGAAGTAATAATCGCACATTTACCGGCTAAATCGGTTTTTTGAAACATTTCATATACCCGGCAGGCCGCATAAATATCCTCCGTGACCAGCATAGCATTGCCCATCCCGCTTCGCAACCGATCCCGGGTTTCCATATCCATGAGGAGATCCGAAACGATTTTATTCAGGCGATCCTGCGAACTGAGCACTTTCTGCAGCGTTCCCCAGCGCTTCTTGATTTGCGCTCTGCCCAAATCCGAAAGTCCCCGGGTTTTGGCATCAAACCATTGGTCGATTTTATCCTGTGAAGTCAGGTTCTGATCGATATCCCGCGCTTCATACCGGAGGTCGAGAATTACGCCATCACTAACTCCTTCATCGAATTTATAGGTGTGGATATAAGGTCCGAATACCTCAATACTGGTCTGTTTATCCTTTTTCAGGAGGGGTGTACCCGTGAAGCCAAAGAACACCGCGTCCGGAAGCAGTTTCTTCATGGCCCGGTGAAGCTTACCCGATTGCGTGCGATGGCATTCATCCACAAACACGAAAATATTTCCCTTGGGTTTGAAATCGTGCCGCAGATTCTTCTGAATTTCCTCAATAAAGGCATCTATATCCTTTTCGGAGAGATCTTCACCGGATCCAAACTTGTGTATGAGCGAGCACATCAGCCATTCCTGATGCTCATTCAGTGCATTGACCAAATCCATACCGCTTTGGGTTCGGTAGATGTCTTCATCCACGCCTTTGAACACGCTTTCAATCTGCTCATCCAACTCCTTGCGGTCGGTAATCATCAAGACGCGGGCATCTTTCACATATTCACGAATCCATTTGGCCAGCCATACCATGGTGAGGGACTTGCCGCTGCCCTGTGTATGCCAGATAATGCCGTTTTCTCTGCTTCTGACATGTTCCTGGGCAGCTTTTACCCCAAAGTACTGATTATGCCGGCAAGCTTTTTTAACCCCGGAGTCGAAGACGATGAAATCATGGATCAGTTCCAAAAACCGGTCTTTGGAGCAGATTTGACGTAACTCACGAAGCAGCGGATTATCACCTGCTTCCGGCAGGGCTTCTGATTCTTTCCACCGAAGCCAGTATTTTTGCGGCGTTTCGATAACCCCATATCGCAGTCCTTCGGTTTCGTTGCCGGCCATGACATACTGGACGGTACTGTAGAATGATTCAATAAATTCCTTTTTCTGGCTTCCGAGATTTTGCTGGATGCCCTCGGTTACCGATACCTTTGAACGTTTGAGCTCAAGTATTCCCAAAGCAATACCGTTTACATACAGCACCACATCCGGGCGTTTGGCATGTTGCCCTTCAACGGTTACCTCTTCAGCAATGGCAAAGTCGTTATTGCCGGGTGTTTGCCAGTCGATCAACCAGACGGTTACCGTTTGTTCGCTGATATCCGGCTTTACCTTTACTCCGTAGCGCAGGAGGCTGTAAAAGCGTCGGTTTGCGTCATACAGAGTCTTCGTTCCTGAAATGGTTTTGGCCTGATCTATCTCCCGCAGAACTTTTGTGATGATCTTTTCATCATGTCCCTGAGCATGCAGCCATTGCCGGAGCACAGCTTCTTCTACATTGGCATTGCCAGATCGTTCCTTCCAATGCCCAAGATACCGATAACCCAGAGCCTGTTGAAAAAAGCCGGTAACTTTTTGCTGCGTTATTTTTTCCTTTTGGCCGACGGTAGTCATAATTCTTTTTTTAGCTGTTCCCGCAGTTCCCGTCCTTTTTCCGTGAGCCGGTACTTTTGCTTACTGCTTTTAGGCTTATCGGGGATGGTCATTTCTATGAAGCCTGATTTAAGTGTAGGCTGCAAGTAATTGTCCCTAAAGTGAGGTTTATGTCTGAGCTGTAATGTTTCCATTATTTCACTAAACTGCATTTCTCCTTTAATAACTGATATAAGCGTCTCTATTTCTTTGACATATGACCTATACTTAGTCGGTACCTGGTCGGCACTTAGTCGGTACTTAGTCGGTACTTGTTCACCACTTGCCCGGTACTTGTCCGCTTACCCTCAGAATCCTGGTCGCTACCTGGTCGGTGCTTGTTCACTACATGTTCACCACTTGGTCGGTACTTGGTCGGTGCTTGGTCACTCCCTGATGCTTCATCCAACCATTCAGGATGAACAGGGAGAATAGTAAGGAAATACGTACACTGCTCATCGGTTTCCAGCACCGGTTCGGGCGAGCCGTTGTTCAGCATGGCTTTTCGCATGGTGGGGATGCCCGTGCCCCGTCCTTCGGTCAGGTGGAGCTATTTCAGAAAATCTCCCACCCGGCGGTTGCGGTAGTCACGTGCCACAATTCGCCGGTTTTCAGCCAGAATTTGCGCATCTACCGGCGGCACCGGACCGGGAAAGCTCAGGATTTCAATTTGATGCGGCCAGATCTGAACCTCGATCGGTTTGGGTTCTTCGTAGCTTTTGTGATAAACCGCATTGGCCAGAGCTTCTTCCAACGCATCATAGGGGAAGTTAACATACCGATGTGCTTCCGGCGGTCTTAATTCCACATAGGTACGATTGAGAGGATAAACTTGCCCAAACACCTGTAATTGTGTATAGTCTTAATTCCACATAGGTACGATTGACCATAATTGCAATAGTAAGGTTCATTAAACAACAATTTCTGTAATAAAGATCAAGAAAACAATTCATTTGGAGGATATAATGGCTATGGCTGTGAGAGGCTCTCTAACGCCCCACACGCCCGGTTGATGCGTATGTTGGCCTGCCGAAAGGCTATTGGCTTGATTTTAATTATGGTATTATATATAATACCAGTATGAATCAAATTATCATTGATACAAATGTCCTCTATTCTGCACTAAGATCCCGAAAAGGAGCTTCTTTTCGCTTGTTCTCTTTGCTTCATTCTGGAAAATTTGAAATTAACCTTTCTGTTCCATTGGTCCTGGAGTATGAGGATGTACTAAAGAGAAAACAGCCGACATTGTCCATTTCGAATGAGCAAATAGATAAATTTATGGACTACTTGTGTAAGGTTGGTAACTGCCATGACGTTTACTACTTGTGGCGACCTATTTTGCGAGATCCAGGAGACGATTTGATTTTGGAATTAGCCGTACGAGCTGGTTGTAAATACATCGTGACCTATAACAAGGCTGATTTTGCAGGCGTTAATGAATTTGGAATTCAGCCCGTTACAGCCAGGGAGCATTTAAAAATAATCGAGGAACTGCCATGAGTACACTAAGTGTAAGACTTCCGGAGTCGGTCCACAAAAAACTAAAGGAACTGGCCAAAAAAGAAGGAGTTTCGATGAATCAATTTATCAGTTTGGCGGTATCGGAAAAGTTATCAGTCTTACTGACGGTTGATTATTTGAAGGAAAGAGCAAAAAAAGGAAACCGCAAAGACTTTGAAGATATCTTGTCTCAGGTCCCGGATGTGGAACCCGAGGATTATGACCGCTTATAATGGCCAAGTGTGCGGTTGTAAGAATCGTATTAGCCAAAATAGAAGTAATTGGCAAACAAACGGCCCAACGGTTAGTCTGCCCGGAAATAGATTGTTAAGAAATTGATTCTAAATAGTTTTTAAGGATATAGTGCCATCCTTGTGGAGAACGTAATGCTTGTTTATAGGACTCAGCATATTCTCCGTGTTTGTCAAAATTTCTATGTTCAATTTTCATCTGGGTCTCAGTTCTGCCTTTTTCCACGAATAACACTTCAATTTCACTGGCTTTTTGCGGATTTGGTTCAGGAACACGGTCAGGAGCTATTTGCCAGGTGAATACTATTCTACTTGGCGGATCAAAAGCTAAAACTCGCCCCCAGTCACATTCAAACCCATGAGGTCCACGTTCAAAGCAACGGCCATTTGTAACTTCGAAAAAAACTGGACGAATTGAAATGATCTTAATTCCACATAGGTACGATTGAGAGGGTTATCTTGCTATTTAAAAAGCACCATTTGATAATCATATGCAAGGTTTTTTTGTCCCGGTCTGTCTTGCTCTGTCTGTCAACCTCCTATACATTATGAAAACCCCACTGCTCATTACATATAGTTCATTACATATCAACTGCTTATAACGATAAAACAAAGACAAGGGTTGACAGATGTAAAAAGCAGCTTTTATGAGCATTTGAAAAGACTTCTTCAATTCCTTACATATTTATTCAGTGACTTGGACATAAAATATGCCGGGGTTGACAGATTGCCTTCTGTATATGCTAATTAAACGCCGGTTTTTACTTCTCCTGATCCCGATTAGCATTGATTTATGAAGATGATTTCAAAAACTTTTTTCTATTTCTGCTCAGAAATTTAAGAGCTACTTGTTTTCGCTTCTGAAAATATCTCTTACCTGATTCGGACTGTGAAACAGGATATCATCGCAGACTTGATGTACAAGGTCACCTTTTATAAGGATAATGAATCAACAAGCCCCCCCAAAAATCCGGAATGTTCTGCTTGCGCCATGTTGTTACAATGGATATCCTTCGGCATAATGTGCCCGGCCTTCTCTATTTGGCGGCATGTTGCGCCGATTACCGCCGGACGGACAGCGCGTCCCGAACCGGCCAGTCATGAATAACGTCATCATTAAAATTACCGAAGTCAGAATATGAGCAACGAAAGCAAATGCCCCTTCAGCGGTGGCGCCAACAAGCAATCAGCCGTCGCCGGTTCCAAAAACCGCGACTGGTGGCCCAACCGCCTCAACCTCAACATCCTGCGTCAGCACTCTTCCCGGTCAACCCCCATGGGTGAGGAGTTTGATTACGCCGAAGAGTTTAAGAAACTTGATCTGAAGGAGGTCAAGAAGGACCTCGAAGAGCTGATGACCGACTCGCAGGAATGGTGGCCTGCCGATTTTGGTCATTACGGCCCGCTGATGATCCGCATGGCCTGGCACAGCGCCGGGACCTACCGCGTGGTCGACGGCCGCGGCGGCGGCGGAACCGGCAACCAGCGGTTCGCCCCCGTCAACAGCTGGCCCGACAACGTCAACCTCGATAAATCCCGCCTGCTGCTCTGGCCCGTCAAGCAGAAATACGGCAACAAACTCTCCTGGGCCGACCTGATGATCCTGGCCGGCAACGTGGCCCTGGAATCGATGGGATTCAAAACGTTCGGTTTTGCCGGCGGCCGCGAAGATATCTGGGAGCCGGAGGAGGACATCAACTGGGGGCCGGAAGGCGAATGGCTCGACAACAAGCGCCACGATGAGCAGGGCGGACTGAAAGGACCGTTTGCCGCCGATCACATGGGCCTGATTTATGTCAATCCGGAAGGACCCGACGGCGAGCCTGATCCGCTCAAAGCGGCGCACTACATCCGCCAGTCGTTCCGCCTGATGGCGATGAATGATGAGGAGACCGTAGCGCTTAATTGCGGCGGACATACGTTCGGAAAGGTGCACGGCGCATCCACCGAAGATCACCTCGGCCCCGAGCCCGAAGCCGCCCCCATCGACGAGCAGGGACTGGGATGGAAAAATTCCTACGGCAGCGGCAAAGGCGCCGATACGATCACCAGCGGCCTCGAAGGTACGTGGACGCAAACGCCTACCGAATGGAGCAACCGGTTTCTGAAGAACCTGTTCGAGTATGAGTGGGAAGTCCACAAGGGTCCGGGCGCCAAGTGGCAGTGGCGGCCCAAGGACGGCGCCGGCGAAGGCACCGTTCCCGATGCCCACGATCCCGATAAAAAGCATGCTCCGTTCATGCTCACCACGGATATTGCCATGAAAGTGGATCCGGAATACAAGAAAATCGCCCGCCGCTTTTATGAGAATCCGGATGAGTTTGCGGATGCGTTTGCGCGTGCCTGGTTCAAGCTCACGCACCGCGACATGGGCCCCAAGTCCCGCTATCTGGGTCCGGAAGTCCCCGAGGAGGACCTGCTCTGGCAGGATCCGCTGCCCGAAGTTGACCATGAGCTCGTCAATGAGCAGGATATCCGCGAACTGAAGGAGAAGATCCTCGCCACCGGCCTGTCCGTTTCGGAACTCGTTTCGGCGGCCTGGGCATCTGCGTCCACCTTCCGCGGGTCGGACAAGCGCGGCGGCGCCAACGGCGGACGGATCCGGCTGGCACCGCAGAAGGATTGGGAAGTCAACAATCCGAAGCAGCTGTCCAAGGTTCTGAATGCCCTTGAAGAGGTTCAGGAATCGTTCAACAGCGCGCAATCCGGCAACAAAAAAGTATCGCTGGCCGATATTGTCGTGCTTGGCGGATGCGCCGCAATCGAGAAGGCTGCGGAAAAGGCCGGACACAAGGTCACCGTACCGTTCACCCCCGGCCGGACGGATGCTTCCCAGGAACAAACCGACGAGGAGTCATTTGATTACCTCAGGCCGCAGGCGGACGGATTCCGGAACTACTTCCGGGCGCCCGATGAGTCGCAGCCGGAAGAGTGGCTGGTCGACAGAGCGCAGCTTCTGACGCTGACGCCGCCTGAAATGGCCGTACTGCTCGGCGGCATGCGGGTGCTGAACACCAACTACGACAACTCGAAGCATGGTGTGTTCACCGACCGTCCCGGGGCGCTGAGCAACGACTACTTCATCAACCTGCTTGATCTGAACACCACCTGGAAGGCCGTTTCGGATGACGAGCAGGTGTTTGAGGGTCACGACCGCAAGTCCGGCGAGCACAAATGGACCGGAACGCGGACCGATCTCATTCTCGGCTCCCATTCCGAACTGCGTGCCCTTTCGGAAGTGTACGCATCACATGACGCCGGCGAAAAGTTCGTTCATGATTTCGTCGCCGCATGGGATAAAGTCATGAATCTCGATCGTTATGACTTGTCCTGATGCCGTGTGCATCGCACTGTAACGTAAAAAGGGGGACGGCCGGCAACGGCTTGTCCCCCTTTTTTTTATCGGAGGGCCATGGCTGACAAAAACAGAACAGCCATCATGGTGCAACTTCCTCGCTTTTGATCCTGCTGCGGATGCGCTCCTTGAGATAGGTGCGGACTTCAAGCAGCGCCTGTTCCACTTCCTTGCTGCTGCAGTCCTTGATATCCGCTATCTCATCCGCCTCAAACCGGTCGATAATGTACAGATCGAAGACGCTGCGCTTGAAGAACGGCTGTGTGGCAAGCTCGGATGATACGAGGTGGTGGAATCCATCCCGCGTCATCCGTTCATCCACCTTCAGCCGCATTTCTTCCGCTTCATCCGGATTTTCGGTAAAAATATCCTCGATGTTGTACATATTGTGGATGAAGACCGGGTCGTCAAGTTCATCCACAGGGACCAGCTCCCCTTCGGCATCCACCGAGTAGGTAAACTCGGGTTCCTGCGGGATGCCGGTGCGGGCATCATCCGGGGTTCCGGAAGTCTCAAGCAGATCGTTCTCTGTCAGCTTTTCTTCCATGAATGAGTCGGCCTGGCCATACATCCAGGAGAGCCGGCTTCCCGCCTCTTCGGGATGATCGCCGAAGCGATCATAAATTCTGGTGTACAGTTCACCGGCCAAATCGTCAACCCGAAGCCCGGTGTCTTCCCCGGCAGCCGTGTTTGTCTGTTTCACTCTGCGATCCAGATAGTTGCGCAGGCCCGGCACACCGCGTTTCAGCAACGCTTCAAACGTATTGCGGTCCGCCGTCTCGCGGGTTTCGCGGAGATATCCCATCAGCTCATCGAAATGCTCAGAACGCTGCTTTCTTTTGGTATACAGATGCTCTTTCCTCTCTTTTTCGAGTGTTTCGGTAATTCTGTTTTTCAGCGAATCAAAAGCATCATGAGTCAGTGCCCGCAGGTCACTGTTCTTGCGCTTCACAATAACCGGACCCGAACGCATGTTGAGGTTCAATGTCATATGGTATTGCCGGTCATCTTCCGAGAGAATGATATCAAGGACAACCGGCTTGCGGTACCGCTTGAAATAGCGCTGCAGTTTTTGTGTCTGCTTTTGTATAAGACCTTCAAATTGTTCGGCCTTTTCTTTATTGAGGAGTTTCTTATGGTTGTGAATAATGTGCTTCAGCATACAATCACCTCTCTGATTCACTTTGATTAAACAAAACGGCACATTGCAAAGCCGTCGCGACGCATATTTCTACCCAATAAACAAAACAAAACCGGGGTCTCGTTTCGAGAAAAGGCGGGATGGGGGGGCAAAAAATCGGGATAGTGTACTGAAATAAAAGCAGGATGACAGCTTGAAATAAAAGCGGAATGGCGGCTTGAAGTAAAAGCGGGATGCCTGCCCATAAAAAAAGCCGGACGCTTCCGCCCGGCTTTCTGATTCTTTTCTTCTCATTCTATACTTCTGATTCTTACCGCTGGTCGTCATCAGGCGTCTTCAAGCAACTCTTCAATCTTTTCATAGAGTCGCTGCTGAAGCTCTGGGTCCCGATGAATGGCAAAGTTCAGCTGTTCATACTCCTCCATTTCCATTCCTTCATCCCGGACCAGCGATTCAAATCCTTCCGGATCAGTATGGCGGTCAATCTGTAGATTCTGAGCCTCTACCTCAATTTCGGCGATGGCTTCCAGATCATCCTGTGTGACCTCAATGTCCGGGTCAGCTTCCTGCTGAGGAGCATTGCTGCTCTCTCCCATAGGTCCGGGAGGCGGCTGATCATCCGGAGGAGGCTGGTCGTCAGGTGGCGGCTGATCATCCGGCGGAGGCTGTTCTTCTCCCGGCGGAGGCTCTTCCTCCGGCGGCGGCAATCTTTCCTCGCATGCCGTCAGCGAAAACGACAGCAAAAATACAAATGCAAACAATGTGCGAAACATATCAATACCTCGGTATGTTTATATGCTGTTTTTTTATGGATCACAATTCTTTTTTATTCTTCGGTGACCCGATTGTAAGTTGCGAACGCACTCCCCCCTCTCTATCTTTTTTCAAATATTAATTTTTAAAATGATTTTAAAACATAAAACATCATGTTACTTTTTAAAAACCAATTGCAGGACAAGGTGTTGATCGGTGCGCTTGAGGCCAGGGGGCTGGACAATACCGCTGACTCTCCGCTGCTTGAGGAGCGGCTGTCCCGCCTTCTTGATCAGCGGAGCAATGCTCTGAATCCGGATGAGGATGCCTTCCGGAAAGCCTGCCGGGATATGATGCGGATCGGCAGCTACAAACCGACCGGCCGCGGCAAGCCGGCTTCCGAATATCTCTTGCGAGCGGCTTCTGAAAGCAATTTCCCGCGCATCAACACCGCCGCCGATATCAATAATTACATCTCGCTTGCGTACCTGGTCCCGATTTCACTGTGGGATACGGACAAAATTGCGTCCGATTCCTGGCTTTTCCGCACCGGCGCCGATGGCGAGCAGTTTGTGTTCAACCCGTCCGGACAGACCATAGGCCTGAAAGACCTTGTATCCGGCTATGCCGTTGCCGGCGGAGAGGAAACGCCCGTAGTCTCACCGGTCAAGGACTGCCAGCAAACCAAAACGGATGACGGCACCCGCAACATTGCCGTCGCTGTGTATTATCCAGCCGGATGGGACGGCAAACCGGCACTTTCCGATATCATGAAGGAGTTTGCGGAACTGATGGAAACGGTGTCCGGTCAGGTGGAGTATGCCATAGTGTAATCTGACGGCCGGTCTGTCAGGATACATTCTGTCCGTCACGGTTGCCGGATCCATCCCGGCGGCCCTGACCTTCTCCGCGTCCTTCACCGGAACCGTCTTCTCCGCGGCCGATTCCGCTGCTGTCACGACGTTCCTCTCCCGAGCCGTCTCTTACACCTTCACCTGAGCCGTCCTGAAGACCTCCTCCCGATCCATCGCGCAAGCCTTCTCCGGTACTGTCCTGCTGACCTTCACCCGAGCCATCTCGCAAGCCTTCTCCAATACTGTCCTGCTGACCCACACCCGATCCGTCGCGCAGACCTTCCCCGGAACCAATTCGTGCTCCTTCGCCTGAACCATTCCGCAGGCCAGCTCCGGAACCATCCCGCAATCCCTGTCCGCTGCCGTCACGCAGTCCGCCACCGGATCCATCGCGGGCTCCCCGGCCCGATCCGTCACGAAGCCCCTCTCCTGATCCGTCTCTCACTCCTTCGCCAGTACCGTCCTGCAGACCTTCACCTGAGCCATCGCGCAAACCGGAGCCGTCATGCTGCCCTTCGCCCGTGACGTCGCCGCGACCGGTTCGTGCCTGCTCGCCATCACTTTCATCAGAATCCGTTCGGTCGGAAGGGAGTATAACGGCACTGGAGTTGACCGCCATCTCCCGCTGAGTCCGGCCGTCACGAT
This sequence comes from Natronogracilivirga saccharolytica, assembly GCF_017921895.1. Classification (NCBI taxonomy): domain Bacteria; kingdom Pseudomonadati; phylum Balneolota; class Balneolia; order Balneolales; family Cyclonatronaceae; genus Natronogracilivirga; species Natronogracilivirga saccharolytica. The sequence continues at coordinate 164,840 of NZ_JAFIDN010000003.1, read as the reverse complement.
CTCCGAGACCGTAGCCCTGCTGATCACCATACCCCTGACCGCGCCCGGATCCGGCCGGAGCTTCTTTCCTGTAGCGATCTTCAATAATTTCGCTTCCCTCATGGAGCCATCCGAAGGGCGGCATCAGCGTCAGTGCTCCGGCATAGAGCACTACAGCAGCCAGCAGTGACAGGTAGACTTCCCGCGGTATGCGGATGATCCGTATCTTTGAGTCATTCAATTCCATTTCCTGCTGTTTCTCGATTTGCCTTCTTCTTTTGGACTTCATGTTCCGGAAGTAGCACATAAAGGTCTTCCAGTTGTATACAAACAGATGGATGACCGCAAGCACAAGGATGATCAGGGCGGTGACCTGATGCAGCGACACCCACTGAACTTTGGTGAGTGAAAGCATGGTCCAGCCCGTCTGACCGGCAATGCCGCATGGCGGCGCCATATACATGATCACTCCGGATACGGCCAGGCCGAGAAAGGTAAACGCCATTAATAATGATACAAAGCCACGTATGGAAAAAGGCCGGGAATATTGATTCATTGCTTCACGTAAATAATTTGGTTAATAAGATGCTTCCGTATGTTATACGATCCGCAAGCGGCAAAGTTCACCGGCTGATTCCCAGCGCCTTTTGGAAAACATCCTTGTCTCCGGGACTGAACAGCACCATTCGCACCAGCCGGAGATGGCTGAGTCCGGACAGTACGGAGTGGATGGCGTCTGCCGCAACTTCGGCCGCTTCATGAACCGGAAATCCGAATGCACCCGTGGATATGGCGGGAAACCCCAGCGATGCCAGCTTTTCCGAATCTGCAAGCCTGAGCGCATTCTGGTAACAATCCGCCAGCAGCTGATCGGATGGTTTGTCGATATTGTAAACCGGTCCCAGGCAGTGAATAATTTTTTTGTTTGGCAGGCCAAATGCTGATGTCACAACAGCCTGACCCGGTTTGATGGGGGCCAGCGGCCGGCAAGCCTCTTCCAGATCCGGTCCGGCTGCCCGGTGTATGGCTCCTGCAACGCCGCCGCCCGTACGCAGCTCGGCATTGGCGGCATTCACAACGGCATCAAGATCGGGCTGATCGGTAATATCGCCCTGCACACACTCCAGCTTGACTTGGTCACTCATAATTTCACTCCCTCTTCAATGGATTAATGACACAAAGCAATACCTTATTGTAATATGATATCTGGCAGGATGAAAAACAAGCAGGATCAGTGGTCAGTATTCAGTATTCAGTATTCAGTGATCAGTGATCAGTGGTCAGTTGGCATAAAAACTGACGGAAAGCTGGTTAATTTGCTGAAATATGGTAGCTTATGTGATCTCGTAGCTGACCTGTAATCCATTTCTTCCGATCTATGATACTTGAACCCGAAGTGCTTCTTGCTTACCGCGAACAGTTCGTTGAAAACATGAAACAGGGCAATGTGGATGATGCCGCGAATATCGCACCCAATATTTCCAGCGGACGCATCGCCGGGCTTCTGACCGGCTACAGCAACGATATCGTCGTTCCGTTTCTGGAAAAAGTTGAAGAGAAACACGCTGCAGACATTCTCGTTAAAATGCCGAAAAAAGTAGCTGCTGAGCTATTTTACCACTTGGATCCCGAAGTTTCTGCAAGACTGATTGCCCGCGCACCGGTGGATGATGCGGCAGACATTGTTTCGTTGCTGGATGACAGCAAGGGCAGGGAGCTGTTTGACAGTATTCATCCCGAGGTGGAAAAGAACATCCGAAATCTGATGCAGTATGACGAGGGTACTGTGGGATCGGTGATGAATACCCATTTTATTGCCGTGCGGGAGAAAGCGACCGTCGGAGATACACTGAAAGCGCTGAAAGATGCCCCCAACCGGGTTCAGAACCGTGCCTACATCTATGTTGTTGATGACAAAGGTTGCCCCCGCGGTGTGGTGTCCCTGAGAGATTTGCTGCGGGCCGATCCGGTGAAGACGATTTCCGGGGTCGCTTCTGAAGATGTTGTGGTCGTGCACGTCAATGACAAGGCCATTGATGCGGCGCAATTGCTCAGAAACCGCCGGTATCAGATGATGCCGGTTGTCAATGACGCAAATGTGCTTACCGGAGTCCTGCTGCTTGATGATGCCATCGACATCTTGTCAGTAAACCTGGCTGATCAGTTCGTGAAACTGGGTGCGGCTTCGGTGGATGAATCCTTTTTCACCACTCCGGTCAATTCCGTTAAAAAGCGCCTGCCCTGGATGGCGGCAAATGTGTTTCTGAATCTCGGCGCCGTTGCGGTGATTGCTTCGTATGAAGCCACCATAGAGGCTGTTGCAGCGCTGGCCATTTTCCTTCCGATGATCACCGACATGGGCGGTAACGTGGGCATTCAGGCGCTCTCGGTATCCATCCGGAGCCTTGCTCTTGGTGAAGTGAGGATGAGCCAGTACCTGAAAGCAGCAAGAAAGGAGATTATTGTCGGACTTGTTAACGGACTTGCTCTCGGCACCCTGTTCACGGTAATCGCGGTCCTTCTGCAGGGCAATCCGGTGCTTGGCATGGTTGCCGGTTTTGCACTGGGATGCAATGTGTTGCTGGCGGGGCTCATAGGTGGTACGCTCCCGTTCTTCATCAAACGCCTGGGCGGAGACCCGGCACTGATGACCGGTCCGGTCCTGACTACCATTACAGATATTACAGGTGTGAGCATCTATCTGGGGCTGAGTACCCTGTTCCTGGCAAGCCTTATTACGGGATAATCAGCGAGGTGATCTGAGGGATGATTTAAGGGGTGATCTGCCGGGTGATCTGCCGGATGATCTGCCGGATTATCAACAGGGTGATCTTCTGGATGATGTATGGGGTGATCAGTTGGGTGATCTGCGGAATGCTCTGGGGTTGACCTGCTGAATGACCGCCGGTTGTATTCTCTCTTCCGAAAGGTGAAAAATTCTCAGCCATTAGCTATATATTGTCACAGGAATTTTCACTCAAAAAGTATTGATTACATGTCAGATTACCCCCGTGTCCTGCTTGCCAAAGGCAAAAACAAACGCCTGAAATCCGGCCATCTCTGGATTTTCAGCAATGAAATTGTTCACCCCGAAGAGCGGCCGGAGCCCGGTACCGTCGTGCAGGTTTGCGAAGCCAACGGAGAGCATGCCGGAACCGGATTCTATCACCCCCACTCGCTTATCGCCATACGGCTGCTGTCTGGTCAGCTTCTTTCCGTCGATGCCGGTTTCTGGAAACAGAGGCTCGGGAATGCCATATCAGCGCGGGACAGCCTGGCGCAAAGCACCAATGCCATGCGCCTGGTCCATTCCGAAAGTGACGGCCTTCCGGGACTTGTTGTGGACAAATACGCCGGCGGGCTGGTCCTGCAAATTTTGAGTGCCGGCATGGAAAAGCAACGAAATATCATTGTCGATGCGCTCAAGGAGCTTCTGGATCCCGACTTCATCGTCCTGAGAAATGACCATGCCATGCGCGACCGCGAAGGCCTGGAGCAGCATACGGAAGTCATTCACGGAGAAGTCAACGATTTATCGGTATCCATAACCGAAAATTCGGTCATGTACCGGGTCGATCCGGTTGAAGGACAAAAAACCGGATTTTATCTCGATCAGCGTGACAACCGCGTGCTGTTCCGGCACTACATTTCCGAAGGTGATCGTGTTCTGGATGGATTTTGCCACTACGGAGGCTTTGCACTGAACGCGGCACAAGCCGGTGCAAAGGAAGTCGTTGCCGTTGACGGCGTACAATCGGTTTGCGATGCGGCGCAGGAGCATGTCCGGATGAATGGCCTTGATGAGGTGATTTCGGTTCAGAAAGCCGACCTGATGAAAAAGCTTCCGGAATGGTCCGCCAAAGGTGCGCGGTTTGATGCCATCAACCTGGATCCGCCCAATTTTGCCACCAGCAAAAAGTCGGTCGGACCGGCACTTCGCGCCTATCGCAAAATTCATCGTCATGCCCTTGAAATGCTGCAGCCCGGCGGAATCCTGGCAACATCCTCCTGTTCCCATCACATAACAGCGGATGCCTTCCTGGATTCGGTCCGCAGAGCCTGCCGCGACACCGGCAAGCGCGTCCAGCTCCTGCATGAGGGAGGTGCGGCGCCTGACCACCCGGTTCTTCCTGAAATGCCGGAGACCGGATATCTGAAGTTTCTTATTTTCAGGGTAGTTGACTTTTGAAAAGCTCGCTGCCCATAGCATCCGGACTCCTGAAAACCGTCCGTATGAAATCACAGCAAACAAATCTTATTTTCAATTCCTACCTGTTGCGCAGTTTCGGCCTGTTGCGCAGTTTCGGCCTGTTACGCAAGCTCAGTTTGTTTCGCAGTTTAAGTCTGCATCCTGATTGCAACCCGATTCGCAATTTCAGCTGCATTGGCAATTTCAAACTGATTCGTAATTCCAGCCTGATTCGCGATTGCAATCTGCCGGTTCTGATGCTGCTATCCGTGCTGCTCGCTTCGTGCGGAACCACCAGTCCCCGACCGGGCAGTGTGCTGGAACAGGGCGAAGCCAGCTGGTACGGTCCCGGTTTTCACGGCAAGCAGACCGCAAACGGGGAAACCTACGACCAGAACGAACTCACCGCGGCACACCGGACGCTTCCGTTTAACACCAGGGTCCGTGTGGTGAACATGACCAACGGCGAGCATGTAGATGTCCGCATCAACGACCGCGGGCCGTATGCGCGGGGACGCATCATCGACCTGTCCAAAGAAGCCGCCGACCGGATCGATATGCTCGACTCCGGAATTGCTCCTGTCCGGCTGATACTTATTGACTCCGAGAAACCCATCCGCACAAGAGGACCCGGAAATATCAGGCGGGAGGAGTTCACCATCCAGCTCGGCTCTTACAACCGCAAGGAAGATGCCGAGGCTTATGCCCGGCAGATTCGCAGCAGCCGCGTGGTCTCAGGGGAGGTGGACGGGAGCACGGTCTATCGCGTCTATTACGGCCGCTACCGGAGCAGCAGCGATGCCAACCGCGACCTCAACCGTCTCAAGCGGCGCGGGCACGACGGATTTGTCCGGCAGCTGCAGAATTGACAGATAAAGAATACGACAACTTGCCGACGAACATCAGTAAAGTTTTTCCGGCAGCTGCAGAAGTGACAGATTCTTACTATCAATTGTCATTCATCAGGTTATATTATCTGAGATTGCTGAACGATAGCGGTGAAAACTGCGTTTTGCTTTTTTCATGTGTTTAAATGTTTGGATTTATGTCGTCACATGTAATGTCATGACCGTATGTAATCATGCGCCTGTGTGTCCGGGCGCCGACCCGGTCATGTTCATTTCATCTGTTTAAAATTTTTGATTCATCTTCCAACCAACTATTGAGACTCATCCATGTCAAAACATATTGCCATCATAGGTACCGGATTCGGAGCACTTGGTGCCGCGGCACGGCTGCTTGCCGAAGGTTACAACGTCACATTATTTGAAAAACGCGACAAACCGGGCGGACGCGCCTATGTGTTCGAGGAGAACGGCTTCCGGTTCGATGCCGGTCCGACCGTCATCACCGCACCTTTCATGTTTGATGATATTTTCAACAAGGCCGGAAAAAAGCGGGAGGATTATTTTGAGCTGGTCCCCTGTCAGCCGTTCTACCGGATTTTCAACCATGAGGGTCGTCATTTCGACTACAACAGCGACGAATCTTTCATTTTTTCTGAAATTGACCGGTGGAATCCGGAGGACAAGGAGGGCTACCGAAAATTTATGCAGACGACCAGGGCAATCTTTCAGAAAGGCTTTGTGGAGCTGGCCGATCAGCCCTTCCTCTCTTTTATGGATATGCTCCGGGTGGCTCCCGATCTGATCCGCCTGAAGTCGCATGAGAACGTGTACAAGTATGTCTCGAGATACGTTAAAGATGAATTTCTCAGGCGCTGCTTTTCCTTTCATCCGCTTCTGGTGGGAGGAAATCCGTTCGACACCACCTCCATCTATGCCATGATCCATTACCTTGAGCGTGAGTGGGGCGTTCATTATGCCATGGGCGGAACCGGATCCATCGTCAACGGACTTACAAAGCTGATCGAAGAGCTTGGCGGCAAGATCCATCTGGAAACCGAAGTCAAGCGGATCAGAATCAACGACCGCCGGCAGGTGGAAGGGCTGGAATTGTCCGACGGGGAGTTCGTGCCCGCCGACGCGGTGATCTCAAACGGTGATGTTGCCTTTACCTACCGCAATATGATCGACGAATCCCTCCGGAAGACCTACACCAATCGCAAAATCGACAAAATGAAGTACAGCATGTCCCTTTTTGTGATGTATTTCGGCACAGACCGGCGGTATACCGACACCAAACTGAAGCATCACAATATCATCCTCAGCGAACGCTACAAAGGCTTGCTGAACGATATTTTCAACAAGAAAGAGCTTGCCGACGATTTCTCGCTGTATCTTCACATGCCGACCTACACCGATCCCTCTCTGGCACCTGAAGGCGGAGAGTCGTTCTATGTGCTGTCCCCGGTTCCCCATCTGGACGGCGATACGGACTGGAATGAAATGGCAGAGCCGTACGGGGACAGAATCCTCGAGTTTCTGGAGGAAAATTACCTGCCCGATCTGCGCAAGCACCTCAAGGCGCGGCTGCACATCGATCCGCTGCATTTCCGTGATACGCTCAACAGCCACAAGGGATCGGCATTTTCCGTACAGCCACTGCTGACTCAGTCGGCCTGGTTCCGTCCGCATAACCGTTCGGAGGATTTCCCGAACCTCTATTTTGTCGGGGCCGGGACGCATCCGGGAGCCGGACTACCGGGCGTACTCTCGTCATCGGTAATTGCTGAAAACCTGATTCGCAACGATATCCCGCTGAACGGATCGGCCTGATGCGATTCAGTATGATCCGAAAGGGATACGGCACGGTTTTTTAACACCATGCTGCAACCATGCTGAAATACAATACCGTGCTGTATTGCGGCATGGTAATCCGAATTATTGCGACGCCTGCAGCTTGTCCCAGTCGGACAAAAACTTTTCGAGTCCGATGTCAGTCAGCGGATGCTTGACCAGTTTTTCGATCACACCGAAAGGCATGGTGGAAACGTCAGCGCCCAGACGTGCCGCTTCAACGACGTGCATGGGATGACGGATACTGGCCACGAGCACTTCCGTTGCATAGCCGTAGTTCTGATAGATTTCAACAATTTCAGCGATCAGCTGCATGCCGTTAGTGGAAATGTCGTCTACACGTCCGACGAACGGCGAGATGTATGTGGCGCCCGCTTTTGCGGCAATCAGTGCCTGGGTTGGTGAAAAACAGAGCGTACAGTTGGTTTTGATACCTTCTTCGGAGAATGTCTTGATGGCCTTGATACCCTCTTTGATCAGGGGCACCTTTACCACTACGTTGTCGGCTATTCTTGCAAATTTTCTGCCTTCTTCCAGAATTCCTTTGTAATCGGTGGAAACAACTTCGGCGGATACATCTCCTTCGACGATACCGCAGATTTCTGCTATAAATCCGTCAAAATCTGCAATGCCTTCTTTGGCGCACAGCGAAGGATTGGTTGTCACTCCGTCAAGTACGCCCATGGCATGCGCTTCGCGTATCTCATCAAGATTTGCAGTGTCGATAAAGAATTTCATAATGGCTGCTCGGTTTTGTATATGTAATTTATTTGTCTTATTTCGTTGAATTTATAAGAGAATACGATCTCTTTCAAAAAAAATCTTATTTTATTACAATTACATTACTTCCGACCACTTCAAATAGGCAAGACATGAGTAAATTTCCCAAGGGGTTCATATTCGGAATAATATCGGGTTCGGTAATCGGTTCGTTGATTGCTCTTCTTTATGCACCGGACAAGGGGGCGACGACTCGGGACCGTATCAGTTATCGCCTGAACAATTATGTGGATGAGCTGAGCAGCCTCGTTGACCGGCTTCAAAAGGAAAAAGGCATTGTTTCTGATGCCAAAAAGGAAGGGGATCTTGTGGTTGAAGAAGCACAAAAGCGCGCTGAAGATCTCATTTCCGAGGCTGAAAAACTGCTTGAAAACATCGGTGACACCAAAGGAGACGATGCCAAGGGCGACGGGAACCGGAATAACTAAGCCGGAATGAGCTGAGCAGACCTGTCCTGCTGTTCCACGCCTTTCTGACGTTCCAAACTTTTCTGACAAAATAAGCCGATACTGCCTGAGGCCCGGCAATCCGGCGGCCACCGTCCTCTGCCCTGTGGCTGTGCTGTTTCGAGCAGCACGTTCTGGCAATATCCTTCCGGTCATTATTAAAAAAAAGCCTGAACCGGGGTTACCGGCCAGGCTTTTTTATTTTCTCTAAAGACCGGTGCATCAGGCACCGGCCTCAGGATTTTCTGCTCATTCAGTCTTCGTCTTCCTTCACATCCTGAACAGACGGACTGTCGGCACCAAGCTGCTGGAAGACGCGGCTTGCCGCTCCGACTTCTTCCATATCCTCTTTGGAACCGACGATGATATCCTGATACTTGCGGAGTCCCGTTCCGGCCGGTACACGATGTCCGACTACAACATTCTCCTTGAGTCCCAGCAGATTGTCGGCTTTCGCCTCGATAGCTGCCTGGGTAAGTACCTTGGTCGTTTCCTGGAAGGATGACGCTGAAAGCCAGCTGTCTGTCGACAGGGCAGCACGCGTGATACCCAGAAGTATCGGCTTGGAGATGGCAGGCTCCGCCTGGCGCGTTTCTATCTCTTTCTTCTCATCAGTAATCAGCTTGGAGTTGATTTCCCGAATCTCGCGCCGGTCGAGCAGCGTGCCCAGAGGCACTTCGCTTTCACCGGCATCCGTGACAACATACTTGCCGATCAGTGAATCGTTTGTCTGATTCACTTCAAAACGGTCAACCTTGTCGCCTTCGAGGTACATGGTATCTCCCGGATCGGTGATCTCGACTTTCTGCATCATCGTCCGGACAATCGTCTCAATGTGCTTGTCACTGATATTCACACCCTGGAGACGGTACACCTCCTGAATCTCATTCACGAGATAGGACTGTACGGCATAGGGTCCGAGAATATTGAGGATGTCCTGGGGCATGATGACACCGTCCGAAAGTGGCTGACCCGCTTTTACGTAATCGTTTTCCTGCACCAGGATATGCTTGGCGAGAGAAACGAGATACGTCTTGCTGTCGGTTCCGTCCTTGCTGGTGACGATCACTTCCTGGGAGCCGCGCTTTCGTGATCCCATTTTGACGACCCCTTCGATTTCAGATACCGTTGCAGGATCTTTCGGAGGTCGTGCTTCAAAGAGTTCGGTGATTCTCGGAAGACCGGCCGTGATATCCTTGGACTTGGACGCTGATGTCCTTGGAATTTTGGCAAGCACCTGTCCGGCAGACACCCGCTCCTGATCATCCACAACTACGTGGGCTCCGACAGGAAGTGTGGTTTCACGGATGCGGTCGCCGCTTCCTTTGACAATAACCGTCGGTACAAGGCTGCGGTCCCGGGAATCGGTGATCACTTTCTCCTTGTGTCCGGTCTGGGAGTCGGTTTCATCCTTGTAGGTCACGCCGTGAATGATATCGCGGTATTCGATGCTTCCGTCAAGTTCGGAGAAGATCAGGGCATTGTAGGGGTCCCACTTGCAAAGCGGTATTCCCTTGGGAACCATGTCCCCGTCTTCAACCATCAGTTCCGAACCGTAAGGCACGTTGTATGTGATGAGCACTTTGTCGGTGTCATCCACAATTTTAATCTCGCCGGCACGGCTCAGAACGACGGTTGTAACCTCTTCGCCGTCATCGTAATCAACGGCACGTACGTTCTCAAATACTACCTTTCCGGCAAACTTGGACTTGTGCTGTGATTCGGCTTCCAGCCGGGATGCCGTACCACCTACGTGGAATGTCCGCAGGGTAAGCTGCGTTCCGGGCTCACCGATTGACTGGGCAGCGATAACGCCGACAGCCTCACCAACCTGAACCGGCTTGCCGCGCGACAGATCGCGTCCGTAACACTTGGCGCACACACCGCGTGCCGACTCACAGGTCAGTACGGAGCGGATCTCCACTTCTTCAATGGAAGTTTCGGAGATTTTCTTTGCAATCCGCTCGTCAATCATCTGATTGGATTCCACAATGAGCTCATCGGTCAGCGGATCGTATACATCATGCATGGATACACGGCCCAGCACACGGTCTTCGAGACTCTCGACAATATCCTCATTATCCTTGAGTGCCGATATGCTGATTCCTCTCAGAGTGCCGCAGTCATCTTCGGTAACAATGACATCCTGGGACACATCCACAAGACGACGGGTAAGATAACCAGCATCGGCTGTTTTCAGAGCGGTATCAGCCAGACCCTTACGGGCACCGTGCGTCGAAATAAAGTACTCGAGAACGGTCAGACCTTCCTTGAAACTGGAAAGAATGGGCTGCTCAATTACTTCGTTTCCGGTCTGCAATGAACTTTTCTGGGGCTTGGCCATAAGACCGCGCATACCGCCGAGCTGACGGATCTGCTCTTTTGAACCCCGGGCACCGGAATCAGCCATCATGAATACCGGGTTGAATCCGCCTTTGTCCTCGGTCAGTGCCTTGAACAGCGTTTCAGAAACACGGTTGGTTGTGCTGGTCCACTTATCGATGACCTGGTTGTACCGCTCGTTGTCGGTGATAAATCCGTTTTCGTAGCGGTCCTGGATCAGCTGGACCTCATCCTGCGCCTGGTTGATGAATTCCGCCTTTTCCTTGGGAATAACGATGTCTTCAAGGCTGAATGAAAGGCCGCCGGTGGTGGCATTTTCGAAGCCGAGATACTTCATCTCATCAAGGAAACGGGCTGTTTTCATCGTACCCGTAATGGAGAACACCGCACCAATCAGGTTCCGGAGCTCTTTTTTGCCGAATGTAAGGTTTATGTAACCCAGTTCATTCGGGATAATTTCATTGAACAGCACCCGGCCCGTTGTGGTCTTGACCACTTCTTTGACCATTTTGTCGCCTTTTTTCTTCTCAATGCGCACATTGATCTTGGCGTGCAGTGCTATGTGGCTGCGGTCATAGGCAATTTTTACCTCCTCGGGAGAGGAAAAGGTCTTGCCTTCACCTTTTTGTCCGTCACCCATCTTGGTGAGGTAGTAGATACCGAGAACCATGTCCTGTGACGGAACCGTAACCGGACTTCCGTTGGCCGGATTCATAATGTTATGAGACCCGAGCATCAGAACCGATGATTCAAGAATGGCATCATGGCTCAGCGGAAGGTGAACCGCCATCTGGTCACCGTCAAAGTCGGCGTTGAATGCCGTACAGGAAAGCGGATGCAGGCGGATGGCCTTGTCTTCAATCAGAACCGGCTGATAGGCCTGAATTCCGAGCCTGTGCAGCGTTGGCGCACGGTTAAGAAGGACCGGATGGCCGTCAATTACATTTTCAAGAACATCCCAAACAGCGTCATCACGCCGGTCAACCACTTTCTTGGCGCTTTTGACCGTCTTGACATATCCGCGCTCAATCAGCCGCCGGATAATGAAGGGCTTGTAGAGCTCAACGGCCATCTCCTTTGGAAGACCGCACTCGTGAAGCTTGAGATCCGGTCCCACAGCAATTACCGACCGGCCGGAATAGTCGACACGCTTTCCGAGAAGGTTCTGGCGGAAACGGCCGCTTTTGCCCTTGAGCATGTCACTGAGTGACTTGAGCGGACGGTTGTTGCTGCGCACGGCGTTCATCTTCCGGGAGTTGTCAAACAGCGAGTCGACAGCTTCCTGGAGCATGCGTTTTTCATTTCGCAGGATAACATCCGGAGCCTTGATATCAATCAGGCGCTTGAGACGGTTGTTGCGGATAATGACTCTGCGATACAGATCGTTCAGGTCGGATGTCGCAAAGCGCCCGCCTTCCAGCGGCACCAGCGGTCTGAGTTCCGGCGGAATGACCGGGATGACCCGCATCACCATCCATTCCGGACGGTTTTCGCGCTCTTTGTTGGCCGCGCGGAACGACTCGATTACCTGAAGCTGCTTGAGAAACTTTTTCTTCCGCATGGCGGATGTTTCATTCTTGACAGACTCACGGTACTTGTAGGCCGACTTGTCAAGTTCGATATTGGCAAGCAGGGCTTCAATGGCTTCGGCTCCCATTTTCACGACGAACTTGTCGGGATCTTCCTCCTCAATTTCGTTGTGATCGGCGGGTAGCTGGTTCATGATATCGTAGTACTCCTCTTCGGATATCATGTCACCCATTTTGTAACCCAGATCCCGGGCAAGCCCGGGCTTGACAATCACAAAGTTCTCGTAGTAAACGATCTTCTCGAGGTTCTTCGAGGAAAGTCCGAGCAGATAGGCGATTTTGTTCGGCATGGACTTGAAGTACCAGATGTGCACCACCGGCACACACAGGTTCAGATGTCCCATGCGCTCGCGACGAACGGCTTTCCGGGTTACCTCGACACCGCAACGGTCACAGATAATACCTTTGTAGCGGATTCGCTTGTATTTCCCGCAATGGCATTCCCAGTCTTTTACAGGACCGAAAATTTTCTCACAGAACAAACCGTCTTTTTCAGGTTTGAACGTGCGGTAGTTGATCGTTTCGGGATTCAGCACTTCCCCGTTGGACCGGGACAGAATGGATTCTGCCGATGCAAGGGAAACACGCAAACGCTTAAAATCTTTTGAGACGGATTCGCTTTTGGTAAACGGCAAGGATGTCCTCCGTTAATTTTTGAAATATGTTATACAGTTCTCGGACGGTGAACACAGTCCGGATTGCCTATTCGACGCTGACTTCGAGACCGAGTCCCTGAAGCTCACGGACAAGCACATTGAAGGATTCCGGAGTCGTTCCTTCCGGCAGGTTTTCACCTTTTACAATGGCCTCGTAAACTTTCGAGCGACCCTTGACATCATCACTTTTAACGGTCAGCATCTCCTTAAGTACATTGGAGGCGCCATAGGCATACAGTGCCCAGACCTCCATCTCACCGAGACGCTGTCCACCGAACTGAGCCTTTCCGCCCAGCGGCTGCTGGGTAATCAGTGAATAGGGTCCGATGGACCTGGCGTGAAGCTTGTCTTCAATCAGGTGATTCAGCTTGAGCATGTAGATATACCCGACTGTCGTCATCTGCTGGAACCGGTCACCGGTCTGCCCGTCGTAGAGGTATGTCCGCCCGTCTTTGGGAACACCGGCTTTTTCAAGCCAGCCCTGGATATCGTCATAGGATGCTCCGTCAAAGGTGGGCGTGGCGAATTTGACGCCAAGTTTGGATCCGGCCCAGCCCAGGATGGTTTCGTAAATCTGTCCCAGGTTCATTCTTGAAGGTACACCCAGCGGGTTCAGCACCACATCAACCGGGGTGCCGTCTTCGAGAAACGGCATGTCCTCGGCAGGAACTACCTTGGCAACAACACCTTTGTTTCCGTGCCGGCCGGCCATCTTGTCTCCCACGCCAAGCTTGCGTTTTTTGGCGACGTAGACTTTGGCTTTCTGCACGATGCCGGGAGGAAGTTCGTCACCTACCTGGATGGAGTACTTTCTTCTCTTCAGATCGGTTTCATACTGCCTTCGCAAGTCACGGTAGTTTTGGAACAACGTGAAAATGTGCTGGTTGACGGTATCGTCCTGGCACCAGTTCTGGCGCATTTTCAGGTACAACGGATCCAGTCCTTCGAATATTTGTTTGCGATATTTTTCGCCTTTCGGGATGATCTCGTTGCCCATATGGTCAACCACGCCGGGGGATGTCTTGTCCTTCAGCAGCTTGTACATCCGCTCCGACCATTGCGTATTGAGCCTGGCCAGATCTTCGCGATATCTTTCATTTTCTCGCTCAACAAGCTCTTTTTCTTCTTTTCTTGAGAGCTGCTCATCTTTTTTCCGGCTGAAGAGCTTGGTGTCGATAACCACCCCTGACACACCCGGAGGTGTTTTCAGCGAGGCGTCTTTCACATCACCGGCCTTGTCACCGAAAATGGCGCGAAGCAGTTTTTCTTCGGGTGTCGGATCTGTTTCCCCTTTCGGAGTAATTTTTCCGACAATGATATCGCCCGGGCTGATTTTTGCTCCGACACGGACAATGCCGTTTTCATCGAGATTGCGGGTGGCGTCTTCACTTACATTCGGGATTTCCCGGGTCAGTTCCTCTTCGCCCCGCTTGGTATCCCTGACCTGCTGCTCAAACTCCTGGATATGGATGGATGTGTAAATGTCTTCGGAAACCACGCGCTCACTGACCACGATGGCATCCTCGAAATTGTATCCTCTCCAGGGCATGAATGCAACGAGCAGGTTCCGCCCGAGGGCAAGCTCGCCGTCCTGGGTGGCACATCCGTCAGCAACAGGCTGACCTTCGGTCACACGGTCGCCTACTTTGACCAGAGGCCGCTGATTGGATGTCGTATCCTGGTTGGTTCGCTCAAATTTTCTGAGTGTGTACTTGATCACCCCGTCATCAAAGTGTGCGAGGGATTCAAGTTCATCACGGTCATAGCGGATGTGAATCTCGGTGGCACTGACATAGACAACTTCGCCGTTTCCTTCGGCTACAATAAGTGCCCGTGAGTCGCGGGCCGCGCGGTACTCAATTCCGGTTCCCACAAATGGTGGTTCCGGACGCAACAACGGTACAGCCTGACGCTGCATGTTTGATCCCATCAGCGCCCTGTTGGCATCATCGTGCTCAATAAACGGAACCATCCCCGCTGCAACGGAAACGATCTGGTTGGGAGCAATGTCCATGTACCGGACCTGATCGGGCGATGCCAGTCCCACGTTGCTGTCACGGAAACGGGAAAAGATCAGGTCATTCTGGAATTTGCTCTCATCGGTCAGCGGAGCGTTGGCCTGCGCGATTACCGTTTCATCCTCCTGTTCGGCAGCAAGGTATTCGACGCGTTTGCTGACTTTGCCGCTGTCAACATGACGGTAAGGTGTTTCAATAAATCCGAAGTCGTTCACCTTGGCATGGACACAAAGCGAAGAAATCAGTCCGATGTTGGGACCTTCCGGTGTCTCGATCGGACACAGACGTCCGTAATGCGTGTAGTGAACATCACGCACCTCAAATCCGGCACGTTCACGTGTCAAACCGCCGGGACCCAGAGCCGACATACGCCTTTTGTGCGTAAGTTCGGCCAGCGGATTGGTCTGGTCCATGAACTGCGACAGCTGGTTGGTACCGAAAAAGGTGTTTATCACACTGGATATGGTCCGCGCATTCACAAGATCCTGCGGGGTGAACTGCTCGGCATCCCTGGAATTCATCCTCTCGCGGATGGTCCGGGTCATCCGGGCAAGACCGAGCCCGAACTGCTGTCCGAGTTGTTCTCCGACTGTCCTGACACGCCTGTTGCTCAGGTGATCAATGTCATCAACCTGGGATTTCAGGTCTTTCAGTCGGATGAGCTCCTTGATAATGGCAACGATATCATTTCTTGTCAGCACCTGCAGATCCAGGGATTCATCAAGATGGAGTCTCTTGTTCAGGCGGTATCGTCCCACTTCGCCCAGGTCATAGCGTTTGTCACTGAAAAACAGACGTTCGAGAACGGTACGCGCCGTTTCCATATCCGGCATTTCCCCGGAACGGATCTGCTTGTACACCTCTGAAAGTGCAGACTCTTCATCCGTGCTGGTGTCCTTGCGGAGCGTGTTCAGAATCACGGATTCTTCAACTTCTTCGTCTCCGCTCTTGAGCACATGGATGGAAGTGATACCGGCTGCTTTCAGCGCACTGAAATCATCGTCCGTGAGTTCGTGGTCCCTCGGGAAAATGACATTTCTGCGTTTTGCCTCGGTCACTTCACCGGTTTCATCGTCAACGACTTCCTCAACCACCTCTTCGGTCAGGTCGGTGGCCAGTTTGCGTCCGACAGCATTTTTGAATGCTTTCGCGGTTTTGACATTGATTTCATCGGAAAGATCAAAAATACTGAGAATGTCATAGTCGGAGGAGAAACCGAGAGCGCGGAGCAGTGTCGTTGCCGGGAGCTTCTTTTTCCGGTCAATATAAGCCCACAGAACGTCCCGGATGTCTGTAGTCAGTTCAATCCAGGAGCCTTTGAATGGAATGACCCTGGCAGAATAGAGCTGACTTCCGTTGGGATGCAGTGACTGTCCGAAAAAGACTCCCGGTGAGCGGTGAAGCTGGCTGACAATAACCCGCTCGGATCCGTTGATGATGAACGTTCCGCGTTCGGTCATCCACGGCAGGTCTCCGAGGAATACTTCCTGTTCGATGGTTTCACTGGCGTCGTCGCCCGGATCGGAAGCGGAAAGCCGCAGTTTTGCTTTCAGCGGAAGAGCATATGTCAGGCCCCGGTCCTGGCACTCGGTAACAGAGTACTTGGGGGTGTCAACAGCATAGTAAATAAATTCCAGAATGCTCTGTTCCCTGGTATCCTGAATCGGAAAGTGCTCTAAAAAAATTTTCTGAAGTCCAATTTCTTCACGATCTTCCGGATCTACGTCCCATTGCGTAAAACGCCGGAAGGACTCGAGCTGAACATCAAGAAAATCGGGGTAGTCTAATACGTTCTGGGTGCGAGCGAAGGATATGCGTCCTGTATGAGATTGGATGGCGTTGCTTTTACTCAAGGCTACCTCGTCCTTAGGTTGTGGATGTGCACACACGATTGATGTGAATAACCGTGATTTGGGTATTCAATTGAAAACGGGTTTTGTATTTATGAATACAAAACCTACAGACACCAATAGCCAATACCGGAAATCCGATATTGGCCTGGTTGTCATAAAACAAAACGGAGACTTATTTAAGCTCTATTTCAGCTCCGGCTTCGGTAAGCTTTTCCTTGATGGACTCTGCTTCTGCCTTGTCAACATCCTCTTTGATGTTGCTGGGCGCTCCGTCAACAAGCTCTTTCGCCTCTTTGAGTCCGAGTCCGGTAAGTCCGCGAACTTCTTTGATAACAGCAATCTTGTTGCCGCCGGGTGATTTGAGCACAACTGTGAACTCAGTCTGCTCTTCAGCTGCTTCTGCTTCACCTTCAGCAGCCGGAGCTGCGGCTACTGCTGTTGCTGCCGGTTTGATACCGTATTCATCTTCGAGTACCTGAGCCAGTTCATTTGCTTCTTTTACGGTCAGGTTTACAAGTTGTTCTGCTATTTCTTTGACGTCTGCCATTACTATGTACTCCCGTTGGTTGTTTTGTCAGTTTAAAATCGATTATTCTTCTTTTTCGGCGATGGTTTTTACCGCACCGGCGATATTGGAGCCCTGCGACTGGAGACCGCCGACAACATTGCTGATCGGGCTCATAAGCAGGCCGATGATATCTCCGATAACCTCTTCTTTGGACTTCATGGCCGCAAGGGTATCCAGCTGGTCTGAAGTGTAAACGGTATCCTCGATTACGGCCGCCTTGAACTCCGGTTTTTTTCTTTCCTTCAAAAACTTTTTGAGAAGCTTCGCAGGTTCTGCCGCATCACCTTTTACAATGGTATAGGCTGTTTCATTTACGGTGTGTTCAGAGATACCTTCGAACTTTCCGGTTTCTTCAAGAGCTCTGCGAAACAGGGTGTTGTTATACACTTTGTATGCTATTCCCTTTTGCCGGAACTCTCCTCTCAACTCGTTTAACTCAGCTACGGACATGCCCTTGAAATTGGTCAGATACAGGGCATCCGCGTCCTTGAGTTCCTCAACGAGGTTCTTTACGATTTCCTTTTTTTCCGCTAAAGTAGCCATGGAACGTTTTTGTCTTTTTAAGATTGTACAGCTGAACGGGCTATGGGTATGCTCGGGCCCATCGTTGAACTGATAAATACACTTCGGATATAGGTACCCTTTGCCGATGCCGGACGAAGCTTCATCACGGTTTTCAGAAATGCCTCGGCATTTTCTCTCAGCTGGTCGGGTTCAAAACTGCTTTTGCCGATGGTTGAATGGAGTATACCGTATTTGTCAACCCGAAAATCAATTTTCCCGGCTTTAACATCTTTGACCGCATCAGCCACATCCATGGTAACTGTTCCGCTTTTGGGGTTCGGCATCAGTCCGCGGGGTCCGAGAACTTTTCCAAGACGACCAATTTTTCCCATCACATCCGGTGTGGCAACAATCACGTCGATATCGGTCCAGCCTTCCTGAATTTTTTCGATATAATCATCCAGTCCGACATGATCGGCGCCCGCTTCTTTGGCTTCTTCCTGCTTGGCAGGGTTGACCAGTGCCAGAACCCGGATGGTTTTCCCGGTTCCATGCGGAAGCGATACTGTCCCGCGCACCATCTGATCTGCATGGCGCGGATCCACACCCAGACGGATGTCCAGATCTATAGAAGCATCAAACTTCGAAACGGAAGTTTTCTTTGCCAGCTCAGTTGCTTCTTTAAGACCGTACTCCTTGTCAGCCTCAATAAGCTTCCGGGCTTCTATATATTTTTTTCCTCTTTTAGGCATATTACTTTCCTGAAGTATTTACTTTTTTCGATCCACTCTCAGCCCCATGCTTCTGGCGGTGCCGGCAATCATCTCCGCACCCTGATCTACATCGAAGGCGTTAAGGTCTTTCATTTTGATTTCGGCAATCTCCTTGCACTTGCTCCAGCTTACGGTTCCGACCTTGATCTTGTTCGGCTCTCCGGAACCCCCTTTCAGCTTTGCGGCCTGTTTCAGCAGTATGGCTGCAGGCGGTGTCTTGGTGACAAATGTGAAGGATTTGTCCTGATAGACCGTAATCACAACAGGAATCAGCGTACCTGAATTTTCCTGAGTGCGTGCGTTGAATGCCTTGCAGAACTCCATGATGTTCACACCGGCCTGACCAAGCGCTGGTCCGACGGGAGGAGCCGGGTTGGCCTGGCCTCCCATGATCTGCAATTTGATAACCTTACTTACTTTCTTAGCCATAATTTCTTTTTCTGTTCTTCAATAGCATCGCCTCTGAACGGCCGGATACTATATCATATTTCGAATTTGCAAATCAAACATCGGGATCTACCTGGTTGACATCCACCTCCACCGGCGTTCGCCGGCCAAAGATACTGACCATGACACGCAGCTTCAGTTTGTCCGGATAAATCTCTTCGACCGTGCCGTCAAAATCCTTGAAGGGACCGTCGATCACTTTCACCAGGTCTCCTTTTTTGAAAGGAATTTCGACGAGACTGGAGCCTTCACCAGCTTCGGCCCGTGAAGTTCTTCCCAGAATTCTGTTCACCTCTTCTTCTTTCAGCGGTGTCGGACGCGGACTTTCCTTGTCATTTTTCAGGAATCCGATAACCGAAGGCGCATTGGAAACAAGATTGTTGACCGCATCATCAAAAACGGATTCAATGATGATGTACCCGGGGAAGAAGTTCTTTTCCCTGGTCCGCTTTTTGCCTGAACGGATTTCGACAACCGTTTCGCTCGGAATCAGGATCTGTGTAATCTTGTCCTCAAAACCCTGAAGTTCAATTTCCCGCTGAAGGTACTCTTTTACTTTTTTTTCATGGCCTGAGAAACAGCGCACGACATACCAGTTCCGTTGCTGATTTTCCATGTTAACCAAAGATCAGTTCCAGCACAGTGCTGTAAACGCGGTCAACTCCAAAAATAAATAGCGATACTATTATGGAGAAGACGACCACAATTACGGTACTGTCGATGAGTTCTTGTTGTGTCGGCCAGGAGACTTTTCCCATCTCCTTTTTTACACTTTGAAAATATTCTGTAATCTTGTTCATAAAGCTATATGTGCCTTTCGGAACAGCACGGGTGGAGGGACTCGAACCCCCAACCTACGGTTTTGGAGACCGTTGCTCTGCCAATTGAGCTACACCCGTACATATCTCATTAAGGCCTGTACGTGGCTCCCGGACGTTAGTCCAGAATTTTACTTACTACGCCGGCACCTACGGTTCGGCCACCTTCACGGATGGCAAAACGAAGTCCTTCTTCCATGGCTACCGGCTGTATCAGGTTGACTTCCATGGCAACATTGTCGCCCGGCATGACCATCTCCACGCCTTCGGGAAGCTCACATACGCCCGTCACATCGGTCGTACGGAAATAGAACTGCGGGCGATAGCCCTTGAAAAACGGCGTGTGACGCCCGCCCTCATCCTTGCTCAGTACATACACCTCGCAGGAAAACTTCTTGTGAGGGGTGATCGAGTTCGGCGCACAGATAACCATCCCGCGCTCCAGGTCGTCTTTGCCTATGCCGCGGAGCAGCAATCCGGCATTGTCTCCGGCCTGGCCTTCGTCAAGCATCCGGCGGAACATCTCGATACCCGTGATTACCGACTTCATCTTCTCCTCGCGGATACCCACAATGTCAACATCCTGGTTGAGCTTGACCACGCCACGCTCGATCCGGCCCGTAGCTACCGTGCCACGCCCGGTAATGGTGAATACGTCCTCAACCGGCATCAAAAACGGCTTGTCCACATCCCGCTCCGGCGTAGGTATCTTCTCATCCACGGCCGCCATCAGCTCAATGATCTGGTCTTCGGCCTTCTCCTCGCCGTTCAGGGCGTTCAGGGCCGATCCCTTCACTACAGCGGCATCGTCGCCGTCAAATTCATACTTGCTCAGCAATTCGCGAACCTCCAGCTCCACAAGCTCCAGAAGCTCCTCGTCATCAACAAGGTCAACCTTGTTCATGAATACCACCAGCTCCGGTACGCCTACCTGACGCGCCAGAAGAATGTGCTCACGCGTCTGCGGCATCGGTCCGTCGGTGGCCGCTACCACCAGAATCGCCCCGTCCATCTGGGCCGCTCCGGTAACCATGTTCTTGACATAGTCGGCGTGACCGGGGCAGTCTACGTGGGCATAGTGACGACTCTCGGTCTCGTACTCCACGTGTGCCGTGGCAATGGTAATACCGCGCTCGCGCTCCTCGGGGGCATTGTCAATGTCAGCAAAATCCTTGGCCACTCCGCCGTAGCGCTTGGCCATGGTCTTGGTGATCGCTGCGGTCAGGGTCGTCTTGCCGTGATCCACGTGTCCGATCGTTCCTACGTTTACGTGCGGCTTGGTCCGTTGAAATGTTTCTTTTGCCATGATTGCTGATCTTTTAGTAAAATGGTTACGAAATTAGTTAATTAAGCTGCTTGTGCCTGGTAATCCATGCTGCTGAAACAAATCCGAGCCGCTACTCGGATTTGAACCGAGGACCCCTTCCTTACCATGGAAGTGCTCTACCACTGAGCTATAGCGGCTTACAGATGGAGCGGGCGACGGGACTCGAACCCGCAACATTCAGCTTGGAAGGCTGACACTCTACCAGTTGAGTTACACCCGCAAGGGTTGTGGGGAGGACAGGATTCGAACCTGTGAAGGCATAAGCCAACAGATTTACAGTCTGCCCCGTTTGACCGCTTCGGTACCTCCCCGGGATATTCATCAGGAATAGAAAGAACAAGTGAGCCAGTGACCGGATTCGAACCGATGACCGACGGTTTACAAAACCGTTGCTCTACCAACTGAGCTACACTGGCAATAAATGAGAACAAAAAATGACCCGAACCGCAATCTTCCGGCCCGGGCGAAAAATAAAAATCGTTTTAAATTCGAAATACTGCTCGATTGTCCGCACATATCGAAAGACCTCTAAATTATAAACAATTGCATATCATGTCAACAAAACAAACAAAAATATTTTAAACCCTTTTTCCTGCCGGTACAAGCAGGCAGACCGCCGCCGCACTGATACCCTCACCGCGGCCTAACATCCCCATTTTCTCGGATGTCGTAGCCTTGACCGATACCTGCTCTTTTGTAACTTGAAGATCTTCGGCAATATTGTGCCGCATGCGATCCGTATAGGGCAGCAGCTTCGGATACTCGGCAACCACCGTCGCATCGACGTTGCCTACGGCGTACCCCTTCTCACGGATAGTGTCCATAACTTCGCGCAGCAGCACCCGGCTGTCGGCATCCCTGAAGGCCGGATCCGTATCGGGAAAATGGCTGCCGATATCACCAAGCGCAAGCGCACCGAGAATAGCGTCTGTTATCGCATGCAGAAGCACATCGGCATCCGAATGCCCGTCAAGGCCTTTTTCGAAGGGAATGTCAACGCCCCCCAGCACCAGCCTGCGCTCCGTTTTGAGCCGGTGGATATCATAGCCGTATCCGATCTTTACCATTGCAGGGCCCTCATTGTTTTTCGGCATCATGCCTCCCCGTTCGCTTTCAGCCAGATCCCGGCAAACTGCAGGTCGGGCCGGTAGGTTACCTTGATATTATCGTGAGTTCCGTGCACCACACGGACCGGGTATCCGGCCTGCTCCACCACAGAAGCATCATCCGTGGCCAGGTACGCCTTGTCGCCCAGTTTGTCGTAGGCGCGGACAAACAACTCTTTGCGAAATACCTGCGGCGTTTGAGCCAGCCAAACGCGCTCACGGTCAGGTGTTGACGTAATAACATTATTCCCGTCCACCATCTTCACCGTGTCGCGCGCCGGCACGGCTATGATGGCCGCTCCCGATGTACGCGCTTCGTCAATAGCCTGCTCCACAGCATCCAGCGGAAAACAGGGTCTTACGGCATCGTGAACCAGAATCATGGTGATATCGTCATCCTTCAGCGCATGCAGACCGTTCCGCACCGAATCCATCCTCTCGTCTCCGCCCGCCACAACCGCGATGTCAACCGAACCGGACAGACCACTGCTTTCAAGGCCTTCGTGCGCAATGTCCCGGGTTCTTTCGGAAAGATCGGGCGACGACGGGATGACCACTTTCCGGAGACAGCTGATTTTCAGAATACGGCGGATGGTATGTGCCAGCAGCGGCATTCCGTTAATCTCCAGAAACTGCTTGGGCGTGCCGCCGCCCATCCGGACTCCGGTACCGGCCGAGGGAATGATCACACCCGCATCTTTATTGCTCTTTTCCGGATTCATTTTTGCCATGGACCGACATCCAGGAGTGACTGCAGCCGGCGGTTAAATTATAAGCATGGCATCACCGAAAGAGTAGAACCGGTAGTTCTTTTCGGCTGCCTCCTTGTAGGCCTGCATCAGGAAGTCAAAATCAGCGAACGCCGCCGCAAGCATCAGCATGGTGGATTCGGGCCGGTGAAAGTTCGTAATAAGACCTTCTGTTATCTTGAAGTCATAGGGAGGATAAATGAACTTGTCGGTCCAGCCCATGGCAGGCTTGGCGTGGCCGCTGGCCATGGTGCTGGTTTCCACCACCCGGACCGATGAGATCCCGCAGGCCACAACTTTGTTCTTTTTGGAGTCCAGCACCTCATTGATGGTCCGCGAAGTCTCTTCCGAGATGTAGTAATTCTCGGAATCCATCCGGTGCTTGGTCAGGTCTTCGACCTCAACCTGCCGGAACGTACCCCATCCGATATGCAGGGTCACCGGCGCCATGCGCACGCCCTTCTCTTTGAGCTTGTCAATCAGTTCCGGTGTGAAATGCATGCCTGCCGTCGGTGCTGCAACAGCCCCCCGTTCGCGTGCAAATATGGTCTGATACCGCTCCTTGTCCTTCTCCTCGGGCTTTCTGTCGATGTAGGGAGGAAGCGGCATTTCGCCCAGCTGGTCCAGCATGGAATAGAGCTTCTCATTCGGCTCATCAAACAGAAATCGTATGGTCCGCCCGCGCGATGTCGTATTATCAACCACCTCGGCAACCAGATCATCGCCAAAATAGAGCTTGTTGCCGATCCTGATTTTGCGTGCCGGCTCGACAAGCACATCCCAAAGCTTGTTTTCCGGCTGGAGTTCACGCAGCAGGAAGACCTCAATGGATGCCTCCGTCTTCTCCTTTTTTCCTTTCAGTCTGGCCGGAAAAACTTTCGTATTATTATATATAAGACAATCACCCTTGTTGAAATACTTGTGGATGTCGGCAAAGGTTTCATGGGTGATGGTTTTGTCGGCTCGGTTCAGAACCATCAGTCTGGCAGCGTCTCTTGGTTCTACGGGATGGGCGGGAACATCAATGCTGTCGAATTCGTATCGGAAATCCGTTAATTTCATAGGGGGTTACGATTTGCTGATATTTTAGAAAAAAATGGTTGTAGAACTGCGAAAAGTTCAGTAATATAAGTTTTTTTGGGGCATATTACAAGCTCCTTTATCAATACGGAGGTGTGCCAGAGCGGTCGAATGGGGCGGTCTCGAAAACCGTTGAGCACTTATGTGCTCCGGGGGTTCGAATCCCTCCACCTCCGCATGCCTTTCATCATTTCAGCGTGGCGGCGCAATGCGGATCCCGCCGGAGCACCGGGCGCACCCGATACCCGGCTTACACGGATTCCGATGAGCACGGCAAAAAAATATTTATCCCGCCCGGCATTATCTGCTTGACATAATTCAAATGTTTTTGTTACGTTTATTGTTAGAAAGAACTGTCACTCTGAATTCAGAAAATTTCAGAAACATTCAACCGGTTACCCATGAAAATCACTGCAATTTTAACGCTTCTTGCCGGATTGTTGCTTTTCCCGGCCGATGACATCCTGGCACAGTTCAGATCGGACAACTCCTCCGATTTTGAGCGTACCGGACAAATCCGTACCACGCACAGTGAAGGCGAGTCCTCACTCTTCGGATTGCAGGATTTTCAGATGAGCCACTCCTATGAAATGACCATGGGATCGTTCGGCGGTGACATGTTCAACCGGAACACCTATACCAACACAATGCAGATGATGTTCAGTGACAATCTTCACGGCCGCGTCGACCTGGCCATGTCACACTCTCCGTTCGGATCCAATATCATGGGGCAGAACAACGAAGCCCAGTTCTACGTGCGAAACGCCGAACTGAACTACAAGTTCAGTGAAAATACCCGGATTCAGCTTCGGTTCCAGCAGATCCCTGCCGGACAAGGCTATTACGGATACCATCCATCCCATCAGCGCAGAAATCATTTTCACGACCCGTTCCGCAGATGGTAACCACCGGTTGACCGGATGAGAACATTCACAGCCTATACCGAATGACCGAAAAACAGAGTTCTAATTTTTTGCTGCACAGTGCTCTGGGCTTTTTAAGCATTCTGCTTTTAGTATTACTTGCCGCCCTTTTTACTCGAATCATATACCCGCGCGTGCTCGCTGAGCGAAGTGAAGTCAGTGTCCTGGTCAGCGATGTTATTCAGGTGGAAGTGCTGAACGGATGCGGCGTGCCCGGCCTCGCGACTAAATTCACCTCCCGATTGCGCCAAAACGGCTTTGATGTTGTACAATCCGGCAACTTCGAAACGTTTGATATTACAGAAACCATTGTAATCGACCGAAGCGGCAATTCGGAAAATGCCAAAAGGGTCGCAAGAGCACTGGGTGTGCCGGAAACACGGATTCAGCGTGAAATTTCCTCCGACTTCTACCTGGATGCGACCATTGTCATCGGGTCTGATTACGAAAACCTGCAACCATAACCTGTGCCTATGAGCCAAGTTTCTCAAAAAAAATCAACATCAGACACCAAAAATATATCAACTGAAAATCCGCTTGTGCCGCTTATCGGCGAAGCACTGCTCGAAAAAAAAGCAGAAATGATCCGGGTGCTTGATGTCCGGAACCTGACGACCCTGACCGACTATTTCATTGTATGCCAGGGAGGCTCTGATACCCAGATCAAAGCGATCGCCCACAACGTGATCGACCGTATAAAAGAACAGTCCGGCGAAAATGTCTGGAAAAAAGAGGGACTTGAAAACAGAAAATGGGTTGTTCTCGATTATGTCGATGTCGTCGTGCATATCTTTGATGAAGAAACCCGTGAATTTTACGGTCTGGAGAGCATGTGGAATGATGCCGGCATTACCTCCATCGAGGAGAGATAGTTTCCGGTTTAAACCTGCAGCAGCTGTATTGCTTGCAGGTCTGCTGTTGTTCACACTGCCCCTGACTGCCTTTGCTGACCGGCCCGGTCAAAGCACACACGAGCCCGCACCCCCGCCGGAATCCGACCGGACCGAAACATCGCAGATATATATTGATGAACTCAGCCCGATCGTCAGAGACGGCCGCCTGTTTCTGCGCATAGAGGGGCACCTGCCGACCCCCTGCCACCACCTCGGAATCCCGGAAAGACAGCTTCACCGGGACACCCTTTCCGTATCCATAAACTCCTGGCAGAAGAGCGGTCAGATGTGTGCCCAGGTACTTGAACACTTCGTATATTACATGGAAATTTCGGAACCCGGCACTCCTGAGCCACAGGTGATCAGGGTGAATGACCACACGGTCTCACTTAAATAAACAAGCTCACATGCGTATACTTGTAACCGAACCGCTGCCCGGAAAGGGAATCGACCTGCTCTCATCCCGGTACGATACAACTGTTGGTGAACGCGGGGAATTCGACGGCGAAGAGCATCTGAAAAACGAAATCGGCAGCTATGACGCACTTCTCAGCTGCCTGTCCAACCCCGTAACCGCCGATGTGCTCCGCAGCGCCCCCCAGCTCCGCATCGTATCCAACTACGCGGTCGGCTACAACAACATCGACATTGAAACAGCCAGGGAGCTCGGCATTCTTGTGGCAAATACGCCGGACGTGCTCACGGAAGCCACTGCCGATTGCGCTTTTGCCCTGCTGCTGAGTGTGGCGCGGCGTCTCCGCGAGGCAGAAGACCACTTGCGCGCCGGAAAATTTGACGGGTGGCACCCGTTCGGATTTCTCGGAACGGAGCTGCACGGCAAAAAGGCCGGCATACTCGGCATGGGCCGGATCGGGCGGGCTTTTGCCCGGCGTGCCAGAGGTTTCGGCATGACCGTTTTGTACCACAACCGCAACCGTCTTGACACCAAAACCGAGACTTCCCTGCAGGCACAGTATGTTGAAAGCATTGACCAGCTTGCGGAGCAGTCGGATGTGCTCTCCCTGCACTGCCCGCTGAACGACGAAACCCGGCATGCCGTCAACAGCGAGCGGCTTGGCCGGATGAAACCGGATGCCATTGTGATCAACACCTCCCGCGGGCCGGTCATCGACGAATCCGCACTTGCCGATGCTCTTCACCAAAAGCAAATCGGCGGAGCCGGGCTGGATGTCTTTGAAGAGGAACCCCGGGTCCATCCCTCGCTTGCGGATGCCCCCAACTGCGTGCTTCTGCCCCATATCGGCAGCGCAACCGGGCAGACCAGAGCCCGGATGAGTGCCCTGGCTGCATCCTCGATCATCTCCCATCTCGAGGGCAAACCCGACCATGCCATCCCCTCCCTGGTTTTTCATCGCTGACGGAAAGGATGGTTGCAAGGCAGCAAATAGTACCCGAGTCACGAAGCATTCTTGCCCTTGGCCTTCCGCTGATCGGCGCACAACTGGCGCAGATATCCATGAATTTTGTGGATACCGTGATGGCCGGAAATTACCACCCGGACGATCTGGCCTCGGTTGCCATCGGTTCCAGCTTCTTCATGCCACTGTTTACGGTCGTTATCGGCATACTGATGGCGCTGAGTCCGATCATTGCCCAGCTGTTCGGCGCCCGGAATCTGAACCTCGTCGGGAAAAAAGTCCGGCAGGGCTTCTGGCTTGCCCTGATCCTCTCCGTCCCGGGAATCGTGCTGCTGAACAATCTGGATCCGGTCATGGGGCTGATGGGCTTCTCGCCGGAGGTCACCACCATCACTTCCGGTTATCTGTTTGCCATTTCCTGGGGTGTACCTGCCGCCTTCTGCTTCATGGTGCTTCGCTTTTTCAACGAAGCCCTTGGTGCCACCCGTCCGGCGCTCTACGTTACGCTGATCGGCCTGGCTTTCAATATCCTGGGCAACTATACGCTGATTTACGGCCGGTTCGGGTTTCCTGAGCTCGGTGCCGTGGGCACCGGATGGGCAACTGCAATTGTCTTCTGGGTCATGTTCCTGGTCATGCTGGCATATACGCTCTGGAAGCCGGCTTACCGCCGGTTCAGATTGCTGGATGACATCCAGCTGCCCGAACGGCGCCATATCGGAGAGATTCTGCGCATCGGGACCCCCATCGGCATCAGCATGGGCATG
The DNA here is from genome assembly GCF_017921895.1 of Natronogracilivirga saccharolytica. Classification (NCBI taxonomy): domain Bacteria; kingdom Pseudomonadati; phylum Balneolota; class Balneolia; order Balneolales; family Cyclonatronaceae; genus Natronogracilivirga; species Natronogracilivirga saccharolytica. The sequence goes on along the minus strand of NZ_JAFIDN010000003.1, from coordinate 136,954 downwards.
GAAACGAGCATGTTCGCCGTGGTGGCATTGATGATGGGGGCCATGGGAACGACCATCGTGGCCGCTCACCAGATTGCCATCAACGTGGCATCCATCACCTTCATGATACCGCTCGGGCTGTCCATGGCCATTACGGTACGGGTCGGACAGCTTTACGGAAAACAGCAGCTCTGGCAGTCACGAATTGCCGGGTTCACCGGAATCGGCATTTGCACAGCCATCATGTGCATTGCGGCACTGATTATGATTCTGTTCCCGGGCCACATCGCCGGGATTTATACTTCAGACCCCGACGTGATAACCATGGCTGCATCATTGCTCATCATGGCCGCCATTTTTCAAATTTCGGACGGACTCCAGGTCGGAGGATCCGGGGCGCTGCGCGGACTGAAGGATACCAGGGTTCCGATGTTCGTCAACCTCACTGCCTACTGGATTATCGGGATTCCGACCGGATATACGATGGGAATTATCTTCGGATGGGGACCTGCGGGACTTTGGGCGGGACTCATTGCCGGACTCACCGTTGCTGCCATTCTGCACAATATCCGGTTTTTCCGTATCACAAAAAGTTTCATCACCGGCCCTCCCCGCAAGCCGGTCGCGGCAGGCACCGAAACGGAAAGCGGAGCAGCCTGACCCGCTGCCCGGGCGCACCTGAAATTCATATACAAACAGCGCAAACGATCATTGTCTGAAATGGGTTATGGTTTTTATACCACAAACCCGTCATACACATGACCGTCTACATTCATCGTCTGGAGACATCCGTCCCGGCCACCTATTACGAACAGGAATTTGCATCCGAACTGATGCAGAAGAACGTGAGCGACCGGGCCGCCGTCAAGCGCGTTATCCGCGGCGTATACAACAATACCGGCATCCGGAAAAGGCACAGTGTAATCAACGACTTCAACGGCAGCGCTGATCCGGCACTTTTTTTTGATCCTGACGGCATGAAAGTTACTGCGCCGGACACCCACAGGCGCAACGATATCTACAGCCGGGAAGCCCGCAAGCTGTTTGTCGACCTGGCCGGCAAGCTGATCTCCCGGACACCTGATTTCACCAGGGAAGATATCACTCACGTCATCACCGTTTCGTGCACCGGTTTTTTTGCTCCGGGCCCGGATTATTACGTGGTGCGCGAACTTGGCCTCCACGGCTCCACCCAGCGCTACCACATCGGTTTTATGGGCTGTTACGCCGCTTTTCAGGGTTTAAAAATGGCCGACTCATTCTGCAGGTCTGATCCTGAGGCCGTTGTTCTTGTTCTGTGCGTGGAGCTTTGTACGCTTCACCTGCAATTCAGCGACGATACCGACTCCATCATTTCGGCCTCGGTATTTGGTGACGGCGGGGCCGGAGCCCTGGTCAGTGCCCGCAAGCCTGCAGCCGTCGCGGATCAGAACGGCTCCGGAACCCAGAAACCTTTCCAGATTCGTTCCTTTCACAGCGACCTGACCAGTGAAGGCGAAAGCGACATGGCCTGGACGATCGGCAATGAGGGCTTCCGGATGCGCCTGTCCACTTACGTGCCCGAAATTATCCGCAAAAACATCAAGCCGTCGCTGGACAACATCCTCAGTCAGGCCGGAGTGGAGCAAAAGGACATCACAAGATGGGCCGTTCACCCCGGAGGCCGCGCCATACTCGATAAAGTGCAGCAGGCGCTCGGAATTTCGGATGAAGCCATGGCCGCCTCCCGCCATGTGCTCAGTGAATATGGAAACATGAGCAGCGCCACCGTCCTTTTTGTATTAAAAAGACTGGCTGAAGAACCCGGCGACGGGCGCAGCCACACCATCTTCAGCATGGCCTTCGGACCGGGACTGACCCTGGAAACCGGGCTCTTTCAGACCGCAGGAAATGAGTAATGAGCACCCGTCGAAAAAAGGACAGAACCTCCGGCTTTTTTCTGTCCCGCCGGCAAACCGAACTCACTGAGTGGATGGATCTTCGGGACTGCGACCCGGTCATGCTCCGCAATACCTACCGGTACTTCTCCATTGTCAACCGGCTGATCTCCCGCTGGGATGCTGTCTACCGCAGATGGATCCGCCCCGAACTCCATCCGCACCGTACCTTCCGCCTGCTTGATGTGGGTTCGGGCGGCGGCGATCTCACATACCGTATCCGGCAGCTTGCCGTCCGTGACGGATTCCGGCTCAGCGTCACCGGAATTGATCCGGATCCGAGAGCATGGGATTTTGCCGTAAATACGTACAATGGCAACAATAATGATTCCAGCGGTTCCGGCAGGAACGCCGGCAAAACGGGAAAAAGCCCCCGGTCAAGTCAGCCCGGCATTCCCGCCGGTACGGATGGCCTGCAGTTCCGGCGGGAATCTGCCCGGTCCCTGATCGACCGGCAGGAGTCATTCGATTTTGTGATATGCAACCATGTACTGCATCATCTCGGGGACAAAACCATTCCGGAGTTCATGAATGAACTCACACAGCTTGCCCGGATCCGGGTCCTCTGCAGCGACATCGAGCGCTCCGTGACCGGCTATGCGATGTTTTCTGTTGCGACATGGCCGCTGTTTCCAAAATCTTTCATCCGTGCGGACGGCCTGATTTCCATCCGAAAAAGTTTTACACTGCATGAACTGCGCAGGCTGGCACCCGCCGGCTGGACCGTAAACCGCATGTTTCCCTACCGGCTGCTGGCGGTGTTTGACTGCAAAAAGACTGACACGCCATCCGATAATTAAAAGTGAACCTTGATGAGTGATGCGAACCCGATAAAACCGGAGTCAAATTATGACCTTGTGATCGTTGGCGCAGGTCCCTCCGGACTGCTGGCAGGAAACCTGGCTGTTCAGCAAGGACTCCGGACCCTGCTGGTGGAAAAAAATACCGAACCCATCCGGCACTCGCGTTCCATCGGCATCCATCCTCCTTCGCTGGCCCTGCTTTCGGAAGCCGGTCTGCTGGACCGGTTTGTCTCCTCCGGCGTGGTCATCCGAAGCGGTCAAGCCTGCCGCCAGCACGGTCATCTGCTCGGTAAGCTCGACATCGATGCTTTGCCGCCGCCTTTCAACTTCATTCTTACCGTACAGCAATGGAAAACCGAGGCAATCTTCGAAGAATCGCTTGAGCAAAAGGCTCCCGGCACGCTGATGCGCGGGTATGAGGTTACGGGATGGGAGCCGGATGGTGATCTTATGATCAGAAGCGGAGACAATGCAGAATACCGTGTCTCTGCCCGTTTTATTATGGCCTGTGACGGGAAGAAAAGCCTGCTGCGCCGTCAGGCCGGAATTCCGTTCCGCGGCAAACCCTATCCCTACCGTTATGCGATGGGCGATGTCACCGACCGCACCGATTACGGCAGCAGCGCAGTAATTTTTCTGGGGAAAACGGGGCTTGTCGAATGTTTTCCGCTGCCCGGCGGTATCCGGAGATGGGTTGCCCAGCAGGACGGCAGCAACTCCATTGTGGATATGCCATCTATGGTCAACGTGATACGCGATCGCTGCGGGACCGCCCCGGATCCTGATGATATGCACATGTTTTCGGAATTCGGCGTTGAACGCTATCTGGCTGATACGTTCTGGAAAGGTAAACTGCTTCTCGCCGGCGATGCCGCCCATGTTACCAGTCCCATTGGCGGTCAGGGTATGAATCTGGGCTGGCTGGATGTCCGCGAGGCGGTCTCTACTGTACGTTCGGTTCTGGATGGCCGTCTTGACCCGGCTGAAGCAAGGCAGAAATATACCGAAACCGGACGCCGGCGGGCGTTGCGGGTCATCCGCAGGGCCGAGTTCAATATGTTCCTGGGAAACCGGAGCTTTTTTCCCTCCTTCCGCGACGGTGTGGTTCGCATGATGCTGAACAGTCCCGTCCGCAAAAAGCTGCGTGAACGGTTTACGATGCAGGGGTTGTAGAATCGAGGCGGCTGCGTCCTGCCGGGCGCACATAAAAAAAAGCCCGGCGATCCGCAGATGCCGGGCGTATGCAAGTAGTAAGGCCTTTTAACCTTTACGTTTTTGTTTAGGGTTACCTGAAATAAATAAAAACATGGAAGCTTTGTCAAGAGGAATCGTGGAAAAATCCTCAAAATTCCTCCGTGAAAACATTGCCTAAGGCAACATTTAAAACGCTTCAGGCTTCACCCAAACCGCCTCAGGCTTCATCCCAGCACTCTGCGGGCCTGATGGTAACGGTCGGCTACCGCACCCCAATCGACCACATTCATGAATGCGGATACGTAATCTCCTCTGCGGTTCTGATAGCGCAGGTAATAGGCGTGCTCCCAGACATCAATTGGCAGCAGCGGCACGGTGACCATCGGAGACAAATTCTGATGCTTTTCGGCCTGCAGCATCATGAGCTGATCGGCATGAGGCTCCCAGGCGAGTATGCCCCACCCGCTGGCTTCCACGGCACTTGAGGCTGCTATGTAGTGTTCTTTGAACTTTTCAAAACTGCCGAACGATCTGTTGATGGCGTCAGCCAGCTCCTGATCTTCAGGTTCTCCGCCGCCATCCGGACTCATCACCTCCCAGAAGATGGTATGCAGAAAGTGTCCGGCTCCGTGGAAACCGACCTCTTTCGACCAGTGCTTCACCAGGGAAAAATCATTTTCTTCGCGCGCTTCCGCAAGTTTGTCAAGAGCATTATTGAGTCCGTCCACATAACTTTGATGATGAATGCTGTGATGCAGCTCCATGGTCTGGGCATCAATATGAGGTTCCAGATCATCATAGGCATAAGCCAGACGCGGCAAAGTGTACTTGTTCTCACCTGAGTCATAAGTGGAATCAAGACCGGTTATGGCGCCGGTGGCGGCAGCTGAAGCAAGTGACTGTCCCATGCCGTAGGTTCCCAGCAAGGCAAACCCTCCAAGTGTGTTTTTCAGATATTCTCTGCGATTCATGGTTCTCCTTTTTGGTTCAACATTGCTTTTTTAAAACGGTAATGCAGCGAATTTCAGCGCTGCTTTCAAACAAAGAAACAACATGCGTGATGCTGTACACTACCTCTGCAACAAAAAAACATCAAAAAAGGTTGAACGGTCAAATGAAGCGGCCGGAGCCGCTGATATCCGGCGGGAACGGATACGTTTATGGCATGAGCCGATGTTGCATATGAGCCAATTTACACATGAGCCGATGTTGCACCTGATGCAATTTGCACCTGAGCCGGAACCGGACTCCGCAGGCTGAAACTTCAGAAGTCAGAAACGCAGCAAATCAGGGTTAATCCAGTACGGATGCCGCAACGACATTGGAAACTTTCGCTCTGAGGTCAATCACACTGCCCGAGTCATCCGGATAAACGCGGTTTGTGAGCAAAATGACGGCAGTGCGGGTATCTGCATCCATAACCATGGAGGTGCCTGTATAGCCAGTGTGTCCGTACGTGTGTTTGCCAAACAGATCGCCCTGATTGGATGCAAATGAAGAATCCAGATCCCATCCCGGGCCTCTTCCGAAAGATTCCATCCCGTCGGGCGTGGATGTCATCGCACGGACCGTTGCCGGACCGAATATCCTGGTCCCGTTAATCGCACCGTCGTTCAGCATCATTGCTGCAAACAAGGCAAGATCATCGGCGGTTGAGAACAGTCCGGCATTACCCGAAACGCCCTTCATTATTTCATTGGCCAGGGGATCATGCACAATTCCCGTCACGACACCATCTTCGTCGCTATAGGATGTCGGAGCAATCTTGTGATGAAATTCCGGATCGGGGGTATAAAAGGTATTGTGCATACCGAGCGGTCCGAATATTTTTTTGCGTGTGTAGTCGGCAAGACTCATTCCCGTCACATCCTCAATGACTTTCTGGAGTGTGATATAGGACGGGCAGCTGTAAGTCATCTGTTCACCCGGTTCGGGGCGGTCGGGCAGGGAGCTGAGCCAGGTCATTAGTGAGTCGGAAGCCTGGTCGCCGTAAAGTTCTTTGAGTTTCTCAACCGGAGCATAAGACGGAATTCCGGCGGTATGAGTCAGCAGGTTCAGAACTCTGGGCCGGTTTCCGGATCCCTCAGAACCGCCTCCGAAATGTTCAAACTCAGGAACAAAGTCGGCAACCGGATCCGAAAGGCGCAGGTATCCGTCCTGAACGAGCTTCATGGCGGCGGTGGCGGTGGCCAGCGGTTTTGTAAGGGAAGCCAGGTCATAAATGGTTTCGGGTGAAAGCGGGAGCGATTCGGGCTCTTTCTGCATGTATCCGTAGGCTTTGCGGTGCACAACCACACTGTCACGCACCACGACCAGCACAGCTCCGGGAGTCTCCCCGTCGTCAATGGCCTGATATATCAGGGAGTCGACTCTGGCAAGCTGATCCGGATCGATGCCGGCCTGCTGCGGCGGCACTTCGGTCAGGCCGCCGGTTTGTGCCGTGCCGTTGGTAATGGTCATGATCATGAGCAGCGGGAACATCAGCAAAAAGGAGTATCTGAATATCATGGTAACAATCGGATTAAAAGGTGCGGGGAAAGCAGGTAAAAAAATGAGAAAATATACAATGGACCGGATCTGCTTATACGGTGATGCATCAGCCTGAAGAAAGTTGCAAAGTAATTTTTTTAACAGCAAATGCTGAGTGTCGGTGTGATGCAAAGTTCATGCGTTACGGCATTTGCAAGAAACGGTGAAATAGTTTATCTTTCCAGACTTGTCATAAAACCTGATTTTATTTAGTGATTAAAAAACCAATAACACCGTGAATACCGAGAGCTTTAAGACATATTCGGCCAAACCTGGTGAAGTCCAGAAAAAATGGGTGGTTGTGGATGCCGAAGGCCAGCCGCTGGGCCGGCTTGCCAGCAAGGTCGCGACCATTCTGAGGGGAAAGCACAAGCCCGAATTTACTCCCCATATTGACACCGGAGACAATGTAATTGTTGTAAATGCCGAGAAGGTCAGCCTTTCCGGTAAAAAAATGACGGACAAGGTATATTTCCGCCACTCCGGTTACCCGGGCGGAACCAAGTTTACCAATCCGGAAGAGGTTCTGAAAAAAGACCCTGCTTTCCTGGTGAAGAATGCCGTTCAGGGCATGATCCCGAAAAACCGACTTGGCCGCAAACTGCTCACGAATCTTCGAGTATTTGCCGGACCGGATCACACCCTGAAAGCCCAGAAACCTGAAAAAATTGAATTGTAAAGATGGATAATCAATCCTTTATAGGCCGCAGGAAAACATCTACAGCACGTGTTTACGTACAACCCGGCAAAGGTGAGATAACGGTCAACAACAAGCCGTTTGAGACCTACTTTGTGCTTCCTTCCCAGCAGAACACAATCAATCTGCCCATGGAAGTCACCGAAACCACCGGAAAATACGACATAAAAATTACGGTGAGAGGCGGAGGAAGCACAGGTCAGGCCGATGCCGCACAGCTTGGCATTGCACGTGCCCTGAATACCCTCGAGCCGGAAACACACGGTGTCCTGAAGAGCAACGACCTGCTTACCCGTGATGACCGGATGGTTGAACGCAAGAAGTACGGTCAGCCGAAAGCCAGGAAGAAGTTCCAGTTTTCCAAGCGTTAATCTTTTTTACCAAAAAATCACACATATGCAGTGACTCGTGACCGGGTGTTTCCGGCAGCCGAGAGGCTCCGGGGATTTGTCACAGAGAATGACCTGCATAGTGGACTAACCTTAACATAAATACCTATCTGACATGGCACAAGCTGCTTCCGTCGAAGAACTGCTCAAATCTGGTGCACACTTCGGCCACCTCACGAGACGCTGGAATCCGAAAATGCGTGAATTTATTTTCATGCAGCGCAACGGGATCCACATTATTGACCTGAACAAGACCCAGGCGCTCCTCCAGGAGTCGCTTGACGAGATCGCAAAAGTAGCCCGTTCAGGAAAAAACGTGCTTTTTGTCGGCACCAAAAAACAGGCACAGGAAATTATCCGTAACGAAGCGCAGCGCTGTGATATGCCTTATGTCACGCATCGCTGGCTCGGCGGAATGCTCACCAACTTTGTTACCATTAAAAAGAGCATCTCCCGCATGGAAGAGATCAATGCCATGCAGACCGACGGCACGTACGAAAATATTACCAAGAAAGAGCGCCTGATGCTTGACCGCGAAAAGGAGAAGCTCGAAAACGTAATGGGTGGTATCTCCAAAATGGGCCGCCTTCCCGGCGCTCTGTTTGTCGTCGATATTGTCAAGGAAAACATTGCCGTAAACGAGGCGCTCAAGCTGAATATCCCGATTTTTGCGCTTGTTGACACCAACTGCGATCCGGATGTTCCCGACTATATCATTCCCTGCAACGACGATGCTGCAAAAGCGATTCAGCTCGTTGCATCCAACGTTGCCGATGCCATCATTGAAGGTATGGCAGAGCGGGAAGCCCATCAGGAAGAACAGCTTGCCGCAGGAAGCATGGATCAGGAAGGAAGTGATCAGCCGGAAGAAATGACCGAAGCGGATGTCAAGCCGACACGCCGCAAGCGTTCGCGAAAGGCGAAAAAATCCACCGAAGCAGTAGGCGCTAAAGGTCAGGAGTCCGGGGGCAAAAAAGAAGAGGCAGCCGGAACTTCAAAGGAGGCTGAAAAAGAAGCAAAGGCATCCGAAAAGGACGCCAAGGCAGCTGTCAAGGATTCCGGAGCAGAAGAAAAGAAAACCAAAGCCTCCGAAAAAGATTCCAAGGAATCTGAAAAGGAAGAAAAGAAGACTGCAAAAAAGCCGAAAGCAGACAAGAAGGAAGCCGCTGAGGCCGAAAGCAAGGCTTCAAAATCCGCAGGTTCTTCAGATTCTTCTGAAAAGAAGGAAAACAAAGGCAAGGAAAATGAAGCTTCCGGTTCCTCTGCTGAAACGTCTTCCAAAGAAGAGGAAAAATAACAGGACCGGACCTGCCACGGTCGCACGAACGTTTTCAACCACAACGTATATCAGATAAAACCATGAGTATTTCCGCTGCAGATGTAAAAAAACTCCGGGATCAGACCGGTGCCGGGATGATGGACTGCAAAAAGGCGCTCGCCGATTCCAACGGTGACATGGATGCAGCCATTGAACTTCTCAGAAAGAAGGGACAAAAAGTATCCGAAAAAAGAGCTGACCGCGAAGCCAACCAGGGCGTCATCGTCACAAAAATTTCCGATGACAGAAAAAAAGCCGTTGCGCTTGAATTGAATTGCGAAACCGACTTTGTCGCCAAGAACGAAGAGTTTGTCGAGTACGCAAACGGCTTTGCACAGGTAGCCTTCGATGAAGAACCGGCAGACCTCGACTCGCTCCTCCAGGGCAAGATCAAGGACCTGACCGTTTCCGACATGTTGAAAGACCTGGTCGGAAAAATCGGTGAGAAAATTGACATCAGCCGGTTTGAAATCATGAAAGCTGATGGTGACGGTGAAATTTTTGACTATATCCACCCCGGCAACCAGCTTTGTGTGCTTGTAGCATTTGAAGGCCCTGTTCAAAACAGTGAAGTAGCCAAAGATGTGGCCATGCAGGTTGCGGCCATGAACCCGATTTCTGTCAACCGCGACGAGGTGGATGCCTCTACTCTGGACAAAGAGAAGGAAATTGCCAAACAGCAGCTGCTCAATGAAGGCAAACCCGAAGAAATCGCTGAGAAAGCGGCCATGGGTAAACTCAGGCGCTTCTTTGAAGAAAACGTACTGCTGGAACAAAAGTTTGTCAAGGACGGCACCCAGTCGGTTCAGGAGTATCTGAAACACTCCGGGACTCCGCTTGTCAAATCGTTTGTCCGCATACAGCTGGGAGGAAATTAATCCTCAGTGAATTTCAAGGCTGCCTTTCGGGGCGGCCTTTTTTTTGCCATTTATTTTAACTTCCAGAGAAACAGGAGCAACTGTGCAGAAACTAAACCGCGTTTTACTGAAATTGAGTGGTGAATCATTGCTTGGTGCCCAGGGCCACGGCATTGACGGGGAGGTGCTCAGCCGATATGCTGATGAGATCCGGGAAGCCAAAGAAACAGGGACAGAGATAGCCATCGTCATCGGAGGCGGCAACATATTCCGCGGTGTAAGGGGAGCAACCCAGGGCATGGACCGTGTTCAGGGCGATTACATGGGAATGATGGCCACCATGATCAACAGCCTTGCGCTGCAGGACGCACTGGAACGCAAGGGCGTCCACACCCGGCTGATGTCGGCCATCCGCATGGAGCAGATCGCCGAGCCCTACATCCGCCGCCGGGCCATCCGCCACCTTGAAAAAGGACGGGTTGTGATATTCGGCGCCGGTACGGGAAATCCCTATTTCACAACCGACACAGCCGCATCGCTGCGTGCCATTGAAATCGAGGCTGATGCCATTCTGAAAGGCACCCGTGTCGACGGAATTTATGATTCCGACCCGGAAATAAATCCGGATGCGAAAAAGTTCGAGAGTATCAGCGGCGATGAAGTGCTCAAGCTCAGGCTGTCGGTCATGGACCTGACCGCATTTACCCTGTGCCGTGACAACAAAATACCGTTTCTGGTCTTTGACATGAATGAAAGAAAAAACCTGGCACGAGTTATCAGCGGGGAGCCGGTCGGGTCGCGAGTTCATTGGGACTAAGCGCGTTCCGCCGGCCATATCCGGCTTTTTTTTTTGCCAATTTGTTATATATTTCGCATCTGAACCGAATCACCTCACCACTATTTTCCAGATGTTATGATACCGGAACTACAACCTTTTATCGACCAGGCAAAAGAACAGATGGAGGACGCAAAGTCCTTTTTGAAGAGAGAGTTGAAACACATCAGGGCCGGCAAGGCTTCCCCCCAGCTGCTCGACGGTGTCAAAGTGGATTACTACGGAACGCAAACTCCGCTCAACCAGCTCGCCAATGTTGCCGCACCCGATCCGCGGCTGATTACGGTAGAACCGTTCGACAAGTCCTCCATGAAAAACATTGAAAAAGCGATCATGGCCTCCGGTCTCGGCCTTAACCCCAACAACGACGGCACCCTGATCCGCATCCCGCTGCCGGTGCTTTCGGAAGAGCGGCGACAAGAACTCGCAAAAGTAGCAAAAGAAAAAGCCGAGGAAGCCCGGATCAGCATCCGGAACACCCGCCGTGATATCAAGGACGAAATCAAGAAAGAAGTCAAAGACCAGTCGCTGCCCGAAGATTCCCGTTATGCCGCTGAAGAAGAGCTGCAAAATCTCACCGATTCCCATATATCCGAAGTAGACAAGATGCTCAAGGATAAGGAAGATGAGATAATGACTGTTTAATATCAGACCGGAGCTGATTTTACATGTATCTTGCCGAACTTGAGCTACAAGGATTTAAAAGTTTTGCCAACAAAACTAAAGTCAAGTTCGACAGCGGCATCACAGCAATTGTCGGTCCGAACGGGTGCGGAAAGTCCAATATCGTAGACGCCCTTCGCTGGGTGCTCGGAGAACAGCGCCCCTCCCTCCTGCGCTCGGCAGCGATGACCAATGTCATTTTCAACGGGACCGCATCCAAGAAGGCGCTCGGGATGGCCGAGGTTTCGGTTACGATCATCAACAACCGTGGCGTGCTGCCTACCGAGTTTTCGGACATCACCATGACCCGCCGGCTCTACCGCTCCGGCGAAAGCGAGTACCTGCTCAACAAAAAGCCCTGCAGGCTTCGCGATATCACCGACCTGTTCATGGATACCGGAATGGGATCCAACGCCTATTCGGTGATTGAGCTCAAAATGGTCGAAGAAATTCTCAACGATAAAAACAATGACCGGCGGAGACTTTTTGAAGAGGCCGCGGGAATAACCAAATTCAAGGAGCGGAAAAAGCAGACACTCAAGAAACTGTCTGATACGCGTGCCGACCTTCAGCGCATGGAGGATATCCTGGTTGAAGTCCGCAAAAAAACCCGCTCACTGCAATCCCAGGCCTCCCGGGCCGAGCGTGCACACAAGTACCGCGAAGAGCTTGATTTCCTCGACAAGGCGGTCTCCCGCAAGGAGTACGAGAACGTAAGAAGCGAACTGGATCCGCTCCTTGAACGAATAGCAAGCGCATCTTCCTCAAGGGAAGAACTGGAGCGAAGAATCAAGGGCCTTGAACAAAACGAGAACGAAGCCCATGAGAATCTGATAGAAAAGGAGAAAGCCCAGAACGAAATCAGGAAAAAAGCCGCTCAGATCAACAGCGATGTCCAGGAGATCCGGACCAGCATCCGCATCACCAAAGAAAAGATCACCAATGAAGAAGGGGTGATCTCCCGTTACGAGCAGGACATCTATCAGGCAGAAAACCAGATCAAGGATCTTAGGAAAAACCTGAAGGCCAACCAGGAAGAGCTTACCCATGCCGAAGCGCGTCTTGAAAAGGCTGCGGAAGAGCGGGAAGCCGCCCGGGAAAGTCTTGAAAATGAAAAAAACGCCGTGCAGGAACTCCGGGACAAGCTGGATGAAATCGGGCAGCAGCACAGCCGCGGCAACACGCGTATCAATGAACTTCAGAACCTGCAGATCAGGCTGGAATCACGTATCGAAAATTCCGGCGAGCAGGAACAGCGCCTGAAAAAGGAGATTGCCGAAAGCCGGGAGAAAATCCGGTCCTTTTCCGGGGAGCAGGACAAGCTCGAGGGTCGTTACGAGATCTTGCAGGAGGAGTACGAAGAGGCCGAAAAACAGCTTGAAAAAGCCCGCAATGAACGGGAAAAACTGCTCGCCGATATCAACAGGCAGAAAGATGAAATCCGCAATCTCCAGAGCAGGCGCGATGCCTATGAATCAGAATATCAGCTCCTGAAAAATCTTTCGGAATCGTCGGACGCGCACCCTGCCGGAGTCCGGCATCTCAAGGAGCATCGTGGTAAATTCGGCACGCTGGAAATTCTGAGTGACATTTTTTCCAGTGACGAATCGCTTTCGGCAGCGGTTGAAGCGGTTCTCGGCGAGGCGGCCAATTATGTGGTGACAGCTGACGAAGATGAAGCGGAGCGGGCATTCGAACTGATACGGAAACAGGACAAGGGCCGGGTGACGATTGTTCCGTTGAATCGTCTGAACGGCGATCATCCGGTGACCGATGATGCCCTTTACCACAGTGTGTCATGCGATTCGCGGTTTGAGGCGCTGCGGCGTCTGTTTTTCGGCGAAGTAGTGACGGCGGACGGTCTGGCGGCTGCCGCGGAGGTGTCCGGCAGCAGGGGGATCACGGCTGTGACCGGTTCGGGTGATGTGGTGACCTCTGACGGATTCATGTACAGCGGAAGCAGCAACAAAAACGCGGGAGTCCGGATTGGCCTGGCTGAGAAAGTGGATAAAAGGCGGGCTCAGGCTGAGCAGACGGGCAGGGAAGTTGAGAAGGCTGAGATGCGGCTGGAAGAGATGGAGGATGCTTACAGCAAGTTCGATCTTAACCATTATCAACAGAAAGTGAAGGAGGCCTCGGGCAACCTGCAGAAGCACGAGTCGCGCTCGGAGTCATTCCGGACGCAGACCGGGTTTTACGAGAATAATATCAAGGAGCTGGAACAGCGGCTGGATGAACTGCAGCAAACCGTGGTGAAGGCCCGGGAAGAGCAGAAGGAGACCGAGCCGGAACTGGAGGCGCTGAACCGGCAGATGGAGACGGTGGTTCGCGATGAGGTTGCCCTGAAGGCAAAGCTCAAGGAAAAGGAGGATATCCTCCAGCGTGCGCAGAGCCGGTTCAATGATGTCGGACTCCGGCATCAGACAGCCGAAAACGAAGTCAATACTCTGAAGCGGGATATCGGCCGGTTTGAATCTGACGTGAAGGCCATCAAGGACCGGCTTACGAATCAGGCTGATCAGGCAAAAGCAAGCAAGGACCGCATCATTGGTCTGCGCGAGCAGGTGGATGAGTATGAAGACCAGCTTCGTGAAATGCTCATTAAAAAAGAAGAAGTTGAAAAAGAGCTTCAGGGAGCCGAAGAGGCCTGTTCCCGTCAGCGCGGGAAAATCAACCTCCTCGAAGAGGACCTCAAGGACACCCGGCGGAAAAAAGATTCGAACCAGGACCTGCTCCACTCCCTCGAACTTGCCAAATCCAGGCTTGAGATGGAGCAGAAGAACATCAACGATCACATCTGGGAAACCTACAGCATGACCATCGACCAGATTGATCAGGAACTGCCGGAAGACACCGACCTGTCCACAGCCAGGGAGACCATTTTTACTCTCAAACAGCGCCTCAAAAACATCGGCGAGGTCAACCCGCTGGCCATCACGGAATATGAAGAGGAGAAAGAACGGCTGGAGCATTTCGAAAAGCAGATCGGCGATCTGGAAAATGCCGAAGAACAGCTGATTGAAACCATCCAGGAAATCAACAGAAACGCCCAGGAGCGTTTCAACAAGACCTTCAGGGAGATACGTGAAAACTTCCGGACGGTATTCAACACGCTCTTTGAAGAAAACGACCACTGTGATCTGGTCATTGATGAGCAGGCTGAAGATCCGCTTGAAGCCAAAATTGAAATTGTCGCAAATCCCCGCGGAAAGCGGCCGAGTGTCATCGAACAGCTGTCCGGCGGTGAAAAAACACTCACGGCCATTGCCCTGCTGTTTGCCATCTATCTGGTCAAGCCGTCCCCCTTCTGTGTCATGGATGAGGTTGACGCCCCGCTTGACGACCCGAACATCCTGCGCTTCTCCAAACTGCTGAAAAAATTCAGCGACGACACGCAGTTCATCGTCATTACGCACAACAAGATGACCATGGAAAAATCCGAGATGATGTACGGCGTGACCATGCCGGAAGTCGGCGTCAGCAAGCTTGTCGGTGTGCGGCTCGATGACGTTGCGGCGTAGCGACACGGAATGCGCCGGCACCAGCCGGAAATATACCCGGACTTTTTCCGGATGCACATCAGATGCATCCCCCCTTTGCAATTAATTACCAACCCCCTAACAAAGCAGCCACATCGTGAGCGATAACAAAATCATTTTTTCGATGATGGGCGTAGGCAAAACCTACGGCCCGAATCAGCGCGTACTCAAAGACATCTACCTCTCCTTTTTCTATGGAGCAAAAATCGGCATCATCGGTGCCAACGGATCAGGGAAAAGCACCCTGCTGCGCATCATTGCCGGACTCGACGAGAACTACGAAGGTGAAGTCACCTCCAAGTCGGGGGTTACATTCGGACACCTGCCTCAGGAACCGGAACTTGATCCGTCCAAAACCGTGAAAGACATTGTCGAGGAAGGCGTTCAGGAGCTTGTGGACCTGGTGAAAGAATACGAGCAGATCAGCGAAAAATTCAGCGACCCCGATGCCGATTTCGATGCCCTGATCGCCCGGCAGTCCACCCTTCAGGAACAAATCGACCAGAAAAACGCCTGGGACCTTGACAGCAAGCTTCAAATGGCCATGCAGGCCCTCCGCTGTCCGCCTGAAGATACGCAGGTTGAGGTGCTTTCCGGCGGTGAGCGTCGTCGTGTTGCCCTGTGCCGGCTGCTGCTGAAAGAGCCGGACGTCCTGCTCCTCGACGAACCTACCAACCATCTCGATGCCGACTCGGTAAACTGGCTTGAGCAGCATCTGGAGCGTTACGAAGGCACCGTCATCGCCATCACGCACGACCGGTACTTCCTGGACAATGTGGCCGGATGGATCCTCGAACTTGATCACGGAGAGGGAATTCCGTTCGAGGGCAACTACACCAGCTGGCTTGAGCAGAAACGAAAGCGTCTTGAGCTTGAAGACCGTCAGAACAAGCGCCTCGGCAAAACGATCGACCGGGAGATGGAGTGGATCCGGACCAATCCCAAAGGCCGGCAGTCCAAAAGCAAGGCGCGGATCACCGCCTATGAGGACCTGCTTTCAAGCCGCGAGCAGGAAAAAAAACGCGAAGAGCTGGAAATTTACATTCCGCCCGGACCCAGGCTTGGCGACAAGGTCATCCGGGCGCATGATGTATCCAAGGCATTCGGTGACCGGCTGCTCTTTGAGGAACTGGAGTTCGACCTTCCTGCCGGGGGTATCGTGGGTGTTATCGGTCCGAACGGAGCCGGAAAAACCACTCTTTTCCGCATGATCAACGGCCAGGAAAACCCGGACAACGGCTCCTTCGAAGTGGGAGAAACAGTTAAAATCGGCTATGCCGACCAAAGCCGGCCGCTCGATCCCGGAAAATCGATTTGGGAGGAAATATCAGACGGCAAGGATACTGTTCAGCTTGGCTCCAAGGAGATGAACTCACGGGCATATGTTGCCCGTTTCAACTTCAGCGGCGGAGATCAGCAGAAAAAGACCAATGAGCTCTCGGGCGGTGAGCGCAACCGTGTGCATCTCGCCAAAACGCTTAAGGAAGGGGCCAATTTGCTGCTGCTTGACGAGCCGACAAATGACCTGGACGTTCAGACACTGCGGGCCCTGGAGGATGCGTTACTGAACTTTGCAGGCTGTGTTGTCGTTATTTCTCACGACCGGTGGTTTCTCGACAGAATCGCCACGCACATTCTTGCCTTTGAAGGCGACAGCAAGGTGCGGTGGTTTGAAGGCAACTTCCGGCAGTATCAGGATTACCGGCGGGATGTGCTGGGTATCGACGATCAGCCGAAACGCATTCAGTACAAGAAGCTTAAGCGGGACTGAAGCCGACAGCCTGCTGATGGTATCCGCCGGCAGGCATCCGCTGATAAATATGCGTCACCTGGCAAACGGCACATTCCGTTCCCATATATCACTGCAGTAAAAAAGCGCATCGTTACCTCATATGCCAAAAGAGTTTTTCATCCCGGATCTCTACCAGTCCGAAATCACGAAAACGGTAAAACAATCCAGGCAGATACTGGATCCCCGGAAAAAAGACCGCGTCCCCAGTGTCCTGGATCTTGGTCCCGTGCGCTTCCTCATCCCGCGTCATTTCGGATTTTGCTACGGTGTTGAAAATGCCATCGACATCGCCTACCGCACCATAGAAGAGCATCCGGACAAAACCATCTACCTTTTGAGCGAGATGATCCACAATCCGACGGTCAATAAAGACCTGCAGTCGCGCGGCGTGGAGTTCCTTTTTGAAACCGACGGCACCGAACGCATCCCCATATCCTCGCTATCTCCGGACGATATTGTCATCGTACCGGCATTCGGAACCACGCTTGAAATTCAGAAGCAGCTCGAAGAGCAGGGGGTCAATCCGTATCAGTACGACACCACCTGTCCGTTTGTCATCAAAGTGTGGAAGCGCGGAAAACAGCTTGGCAAACGGGGACATTCCCTGGTTATTCACGGCAAGCACAAGCACGAGGAGACGCGCGCCACCTTTTCGCACAGCTCTGAAGAAGCGCCAAGTGTGGTTGTGCTCAATCCCGAAGAGGCCCGCATCCTTGCTGACATCCTGCTGGAAAAACGCCCCAAAGAGGATTTCCACACCTATTTCGGCATGAAGTGCACCGAAGGATTTGACCCGCTGGCCGATATGAAACAGTTTGGCGTGATCAACCAGACCACCATGCTTGCCACCGAGACGCAGGAAATAATGGATATTCTGAAAAGCGCGGTTATCGAAAAATACGGCGAAGCGGAAGCCGAGATGCATTTTGCCGACACGTCGGATACCCTGTGCTATGCGACGCATGAAAATCAGGCAGCAACATATGCTCTGATGGAAGAGCGCGCCGACATGGCCCTGGTCGTGGGCGGATACAATTCATCCAACACCATGCACCTGGTTGAGCTGCTGGAAGAGCGTTTCCCCACGTATCATATCCGGGATGCGTCTGAAATCAAAAACCAGCATGAAATCCATCATTTTAACCAGTGGAAAAAGGAGGTTGAAAAGACCCGGGGATGGATGCCGAAGGCGGCCGAACCGGTTACCATTGCACTGACATCCGGCGCATCCTGTCCGGACACCCTTGTGGACGAGGTGCTGCTCAAGGTGGCTTCCTATTTTGAAGGCTGCCGGCCGGTCGAAGTGGCTCTTGAGCCCTTCACCGCTACGGAATGACCCGGAACCAGGACACGCGTCTGGGCTGATAGGACCGGAGCCTCAGGTCAAACTCATCGGTCACCGGTCTTACTTCCGGCCGGACCACCCCGGTCGTATCACGCAGGATTTCTTCGTACGGGACCACGGCTTCATAAGGCACCATATCCTGCACGTCACTGAAGAACTCTATCGGAACGTCATACCTTACCGTAATTACGGACGGGTTGAATCTGATTTCGACATCTTCGGGAACATCAACGGTCCGCACATAAATCCGAATATCACCCTCTGTGAACTCGGCCACTTCTGCAAAGATATGCACTGCCGAGGTATCCTGCAGGGAGATCTGATCCGACTCCATCAGCGGTATGCTGCGGTCAATATTGCTCTGTACGTTATGGAGCCGCAGGAATTCGGTCGGCCAGCTTTGAAGGGTGTCAATTACGGATGAAGGACCGGAAACTGTGACACTGTCGGGACTCACCTCCAGCTCTCCGACCTGCTCGAAACGGGCTTTGAAGCGGATATCCAGATTCGGCGATACCGGGACCCGTTTCCGGGCTCGCTGTTCCAATGCCAACGAAATCAGCGATGGCTCCACCTTCTGCACCGATATTCCGGAGTACCCGGCAAGGTAATCCTCAACAAAATCACTCAGGTTCAAAACTCCTTCTTCATAGGGAATTTTGATTTCGGGGGGGCTGCGATATATCGATATCAGGTTCCAGCCCTCACCGGTGACGGCAACCTGAACCGATTCCGGCGGTGGTTCGGCAAACATTAATTCATCGTTCTGACCGGTGACGGAAACCGGCAGTTCCACCGTCACGCTATATTCCTTGCCGAGATTGATCAGCATCCACAGTGACAATGCGATAAAAAAACCAATCAGAAAAATAACCAGAATTTCACCCTTGTGAAGATACACAGTCTCCTTTTCGGTTGGTGTGAACAACCTTGAAAACCAGCTTCGCAATTTATTTTGCTTTCCCATTCCCTGTTTATGTAATAAGAATCGACTGTAGGGTAATTTATCAATAATAGCGATTGTAACAGGTAAAATCTTGTCCGGCAGCCATTTTATTTCGTTTTTTTGACGGATTTTCCATGGTTCCGGGTTACACACGTTCCTGCATCTGACAATCGGTCAGGCTAATCAGGACTTAATCATGATGTCCCGGATGACCTCTTCGTTTACGGCCTCATTGAGCTGTCTTGCGATCTGATGACGCTGCATATGAATTTCGTGACGCCAGGACGGATCGGGAACACGCAGCACCAGCCGGCTGCCCCTGAAGGCAATATCGGTTACCTGCTCTCTGACAGCCGCACCGACTTTTTCAGGCCACAGCGCCAGAATCATTCCCCTTTTCATGGCAATCCGGTTCGGATATTCTTCGATGTAGTCTTCCACCAGGTCCTTTAACTGCCTTGGCTGTTTGCGATATATTCCCATTTGCCTATTCCGTTGATGAAACGTTACCGTCTTTGACGTCATACCAGGCGATCCGTGCATGTTCCTGATCCCGGAATCCGGAAATTTTGTCCGGATGCGCAGCGGTAATGAACGACTGTCCGTTGTGCTGCAGCAGCATGTTCATCACCGTATCTGTTCTGGACGGATCCAGGTCGCCGAACACATCGTCAAGTAAAAAAACGGGCAGATCCTCCAGCTCGTCTCTGTAAAAATACAGCTGGGCCATTTTCAGCGCCAGTGCAAATATACGGTGCTGTCCCTGGGAACCGAACTTCCTGAGTTCCATGTCATCCAGAAAAAAAACGAGGTCGTCCCGGTGCGGACCGATGACGGTCTGACGCCGGTCCAGCTCGCGCTCATATGCTTCGTCAAGCTCACTGCGGTAGGCATCGGCAATTTCCTCATTGTTCAGCGAAAGAAAGCTCTGCTGATCACTGCAGAACGTTTTGTAGGATATGGCCGGCTCCAGGCCGGATCCCGCCAGCTGTTCATGCGCAAATTTCAGGTATTTGCAGAATTTGGATACCATTTTGTTGCGCCCGGAAATGATGCGCGCGCCGGTCTCCACAAGCTGCCGGTTCCAGGGCTCGAGCAGCACGTTCAGGTACCCGCGATCCATGCTGTGCTCGAACAGCAACCGGTTTCGCTGTCTGACAATCCTGCGGTAACGGATCAGATCATCAAGGTAGGCCGGAGAGGTCTGCGAAATGAGGGCATCAAGGAAAGAACGCCGCTCCGCCGGTCCCTCCCCGGTCAGTTTACGGTCATTCTGTGATACCAGCACCACCGGCACGCGGCCGATCAGGTCTGCATGGCGTTCCAGCGGGCTGTCATTGACAAACAGCTTTTTCCCTTCACCGCGGCTGTAAGCACATGCAATTTCAAACTGCGAGCGGATATTCCCCCTGAACAGGCCTTTGATCAGAAACGAAGCCGCACCCTGCCGCACGACATACTGGTCCGAGCTGCTTGTAAAACTCCGGCCCATGCACAGATAGTGCAGTGCATCAATAAGATTGGTCTTTCCGGCTCCGTTCGGCCCGGTGATGATATTTACATGATCCCCCCACTCAACAACCGTCTGATGATGGTTACGGAAGTTCGTAAGTGAAAGGGTAATTGATATCATGCATCGGACTGGTCGGAATCCGTATTGCCATCATCGCCGGAATCATCAAAATCATAGTCGTATTGCTGCCCGTCTTCCTGCTCATCCTTGGGGCGGGCTTCATTCACAATGATGGTTCGGTCATGAAACACGGTGTTGTTCAGCTTTTCAATAGCCTGATGTGCCTCTTTCTCTTCCGCCATTTCGACAAAACCAAAGCCCCGGGAACGTCTCGTTTTTTTGTCCCGGACAATAAAGGCGTTGTTGACCTCACCGAAATTCTCGAACAGATCCTGTAACTCCTTGCGTTTGGTTTTCCAGGCCAGATTACCTACATAGATATTCATATCACTTTCTTGCTGATGCCTTTTCGTGAAGCGCTGCATTTTTCATCTTCTGCATCCGGATGCAATCTGCAGGAAAATGCAACTATGTAATCGGATACTGGATGGGAATATAAAAAAAAGCAGACTGCTATTCGAACCACAGTCTGCTTTTACATACTTCCCTGCCGTTCACATTTCACATTTGCGATGTGAACAGGCAGCCATTTGCGATCAGATGTTTATACGTTGAACGCGTCACGGCCGAGATAAACGGCACTGTCACCGAGCTGCTCTTCGATGCGGATCAGCTGGTTGTATTTTGCGAGACGATCGGTACGGCTCATGGAACCGGTCTTGATCTGTCCGGCATTGATGGCAACAGCCAGGTCAGCGATCGTGGTGTCTTCGGTCTCACCGGAACGGTGGGAAATAACCGAAGTATAGGCATTTTTGTGTGCCAGCTCGATGGTATCGAGTGTTTCGGTCAGTGTTCCGATCTGGTTGACCTTGATCAGGATGGAGTTTGCAACGCCCTGCTCAATCCCCTGGGCCAGACGCTCGGAATTGGTCACGAACAGGTCATCGCCGACCAGCTGGACTTTGTCACCGACGGCATCGGTAAGCTTTTTCCATGCATCCCAGTCGTTTTCGTCCATGGCATCCTCAATGGAGATGATCGGGTACTTGTCAACCCAGCTGCTCCAGTATTCGACCATGTCATCAGGTGACTTCTTCGAGCCGTCGCTCCATTTGAATTCATAAAGGCCGGTCTCGGCATTGTAGAACTCCGCAGAAGCAGGATCAAGGGCAAGAAGAATATCTTCACCGGCTTTGTACCCGGCTTTTTCGATGGCCTTGAGGATAACCTCGACAGCCTCTTCGTTGCTCTTCAGGTTGGGTGCGAAACCGCCTTCATCGCCAACCGTAGTGGCATAGCCCATTCCGCTGAGTACCTTTTTCAGGTTATGGAACACTTCGCCGCCCATTCTAAGAGCATGGGAGAAGGTTTCCGCACCGCTGGGCATGATCATGAACTCCTGCAGATCGACATTGTTGTCGGCGTGGGATCCGCCGTTGATGATGTTCATCATCGGTACCGGCAGCACCTTGGCGTTAACGCCGCCAACATAGCGCCAGAACGGAATGTTCAGTTCATTTGAAGCGGCATCGGCCACAGCCAGGGAAACTCCCAGCATGGCGTTGGCACCAAGTTTGGACTTGTTGTCGGTTCCGTCCAGTTCAATCAGAAAGTTGTCGATGTCGACCTGATTGAATACGTTGAAGCCGACCAGCTCCTCGGCAATGGTTTCATTTACATTCTCTACAGCCTTCAGAACGCCTTTGCCCATATAGGCATCGCCGCCGTCACGAAGCTCAACAGCCTCATGCTCGCCGGTTGATGCGCCTGAGGGTACAGCGGCACGACCCATCGTGCCGTCTTCGAGGATGACATCCACTTCAACGGTGGGGTTTCCTCTTGAGTCAAAAATCTGACGTGCTACAATATCTTCGATAATAGCCATGATTAGATAATTATTTGTTCGTAATTTCAGTTTGTCTGCACGGCCGTTAAGGTACCCTTTTTTTGTGAATTTTGGAAGATGATTCGTATATGAACAACGCTTATTTATTTGACATTGACGGGACTCTGCTAAAGATTAAGAACAAGGCCAACCGAAAGATCATCCAGAGCATACTGAACCGGCTGGGCATTGCTGAAAATAATGTTGAGGAGCTTGATTTTGCCGGCAAAACCGACCGTTCAATTTTTTCAACGCTGCTTGACGATCCGCAGGAGTCATTGTTCAACGAAGTGAAGGAATTGTACATCGGGGAACTCGACACCCGTCTTGCTGCCGGGGATATCCACGTCTATGAAGGTGTGGAAGATAGCCTTGCCTACCTTGCCGGCCGGTCTGCGGCGACGGGGCTGCTGACTGGCAATTTTGAACGGGCAGCACGCATCAAGCTGGAGCGGATCGGTTTGAATTCGCATTTCTCTTTCGGTGCGTTCGGGGATCGTCACCACAACCGTAATGACTTGCCGCCGGAGGCTCACAAGCAGCTTCAGGATCAGTCCGGCAGTGACTACCAGCCGGAACAGCTGGTGATCATCGGCGATACACCGAGGGACATCCGCTGCGCCCGGGCTTTCGGGTCGGTGGCCGTAGCCGTAGCCACAGGAACTTTCAGCCGGGATGAGCTGGCCCGGCACAAGCCCGACGTACTTTTGACGTCACTGGAAGAATTTCCGGACTGGGACCGGGCATTTACCGCCGGCAACGGACGCGGCTAGCAAAAGCCTGCCACTACCACATCGTACCGAATACAATAGTGATGTGTGGTGTTCCGAAAAAGGATTGCTCATCGGCAGCCCGCTCAACCACTCCGGGACCCTGCTCTTCAGGAGGAAGGTCAAAATCGAAGTTTCCGATATTATCGCCGGGTCGGAAAGGTTCCATGACCTGGATTCCCTGGGGGAAATAGTGGAAAAAGTAGCCGATCCGGATGGACTGAATGTTACCGAAATCACCTCCCAGGTTCGCACCTATGGCAAGCTGACCGGAAGCACCAAGTATAAACTCTCCTTCACTCCATCCCTGAAACGGATCATAATGCTGCTGGTTCAATCCCCGGAACTGCGGCCGGAACCCCATATTATAGAAATCATGATCATAGTAGGGATAGACAAATGCGGCCGTCGGCCCGCCGGATGCCTGCACAAAAAGGCGGAAGTTGTCTGACAGTGGCTGGGCGAACAATCTCCTGCTGACTCCGAGCATGGCCGGAAATGCCAGAATGCGGTTGTATTTATTGGGAATGACATTGAAACCGAAGAAATCCTGGAACGTCTGCTCGCTTTCGTCCCGGACATTGTTAATCTGAAATTCGAAAAACCCTTTGGTATAACGGGATATGACTCTTCGGTACTCACCTCCGATACCGAATCCGAAATTATTGACCTGAATGCGCAGACCAGCTCCGTTGCGCATATCAAAATCGAGATGTGACATCGGCCGGTCGATATCGGCCACTTCGGGTTCGTGATCTTCAAACTCTCTGTCCTGGCCTGAAGCCGGTCCGGTCAGACAAATAGTAAACAACAGTATGGCTGGGAGCGCTATTCGATGCATGTCAGTTGCGTTGAATCAATTGATTGGGATGAATGAAAATGTAAACCGGACACCAGCAATAAAGATAACAGATTGCCGTGACCTAAACCAAAACAAGCTGCTCTTGCTTTATGTGAATCAACTTCTTGCGAAAGACAAATCTTGTCGTATTTTCCAAATGCCAAAAAGAACCAGATCGTTTCAGCGTAAATAACGCATCTGGCAATTGGATGGTATCTGACAAACATCTGACAAACAAGTAATTGGCATCAATGGCGAATATTTCACGATTTGAAGTTTACGGCCCCCAAAAATATCTGCTCCGGATGGGAGAAGTGATGTTCCGGGAAACACCGCATGTACACTACTTTTCCAGAGAGGTAGAGAATAACCAGCATGTAAGGGTGTATATATATGAAGACCAGAATACGGGAGTGCAAAGCTCCCGGTGCGTGACGTGCATCCTCTCTGAACTTTCTGCCTCCCTGCATTTTGAAATTGCGGATGTCGGCAGGCAAAGCGGATTCCGGGGATCGCAGGGACTCGAAGATCAACCCATGTACGATCAGATCATCGATTTCATACTCGATTTCAGTAAAAAGTACGGCCTTACGGTTCAAAACAGAAAGGAGTCGTGAGTCCGGCAGCAGACGGTAATTCATCCATGCAAAAACCGGACTGGACTGTCGTTGAGATGCTCGAATGGGCGACCGGCTATTTCGAAGACAAAAATGTACCCTCTCCGCGGCTGAGCATCGAATGGCTTCTTGCGCACGTACTGCAGGTCAAGCGGCTGGATTTATATCTTCAGTTTGACCGTCCGCTCACCCGGCCTGAACTGGACAGTCTCAAACCACTGGTGCAGCGCAGGGCCCGGCATGAGCCCCTGCAGTATATTACCGGCAGCACGGACTTCTACAACCTTACGCTCGCCGTCACACCTGATGTTCTTATTCCCAGGCCGGAAACCGAGCAGCTTGTTGATCTCATTCTGCAAGAGCATCCCCGGGATAAAAAAAGGCGGGTACTGGACATCGGGACAGGATCCGGCTGTATTGCCCTTGCCCTGAAAAAGGCGCGGCCTGACTGGATCATCACGGGGATGGATATCAGTGAAGCCGCTCTGGAAATTGCCCGCAGCAATGCGGATAATGAGTCTCTTGAGGTGACATTCCATCGTGGAGACCTGAGCTCGTACCGTCCGGGCGGAAAGATAGATATTATTGTTTCAAATCCGCCCTATGTCCACAAGCATGAAACTGAAGATCTTGAGAAGCAGGTTGCTGCATTTGAACCGCTCACTGCGCTTGTAACCGATGATGTTTCCGGGATCTACTCAAAGCTTCTGTCCCTGTGCCGTGAGTCCCTGTCTCCGGAAGGCCGGTTTTATTTTGAAATAAACGAAAGTGACGGAGATGAGATAGCGGACCTTTGCCGCTCTGCATCATTCCGTTCCCGGCTTCTTAAGGATGATGCCGGAAAGCACCGCTTTGTTGCCGGCAGCTTTTAAAAGAATCGCCAAAATAAACCATAAATGTCTGTTTGGCGGCCTTGCCGGAAATAAGCCTTACAAGCCCTGAATCCGATGTGGATAACTTGTTTAAAACTTTAACTGCTCATAGCGGCTTTTGGAAAACTCCGCTTCTTTATTCCGACGTGACATATTGCGGGTGCCATAAAGCACATACAGTTTTAACATATTGACTTGCATGTCTTTGCGTATCAATAAGTTGCGGTGTTGTGTGCTATGTGGATAAATTCACCGGCCCGAAACTTGTTTTTATTGACAAGTGAGGAAAATATTGCCATCTTAAAAATTCATGTTACGGGAGGCACGATGGCCGATGTGGATAACTGGTAATAGAAACGAGAAAGTCAAGCAGAATTTCATCTTTTTTCATGTTGGAGACAGATTACAAAACAGGTCAGAAAAGCGAGCTGGCCAAAGCAAACAATGAAGAACTGACGGCCGGTGAAGTGTGGGGCCGGTGCCTGGAGATTATCAGGGACAACATCAACCATCAGAAATACAAGTCATGGTTCCAGCCGATCAAGCCGGTGGCACTTGACGGCAAAACACTGACCATTCAGGTTCCCTCCCAGTTCTGGTATGAATGGCTCGAAGAACACTACTACAATATCATGCGGTCCACTATTGCCAGGATACTTGGTGAAGGTGCCCGTTTTGAATATTCCATTGTGCTGGAAAAAGCCGAACAGGATAACGACGACCTGGCTGTCAGAATGCCGCAGCGGTCTTCTCCCCCTGCACAGGAGAGTGAGGGACAGACCGGGAACCCTGCTTATGGCTTTGACTCATCCTATTCTACTGAGGCCATTCAGAACCCCTTTGTGATACCCGGCATCCGGAAGCACAAAATCGATCCGAACCTCAACGAAAATTACGTATTCAGTCAGTTTATTGAAGGCGACTGCAACCGGCTGGCCCGGTCCGCCGCTATCGCCATCGCTGAAAATCCCGGGAAAAACTCCTTCAATCCGTTTTTTGTATACGGCGGAGTCGGACTCGGTAAAACGCACCTTATTCAGAGCATCGGAAACAAAATACGGCAGGACTTCGGTGACGAATTCTCGGTGCTGTATATCTCCTCCGATCAGTTTACCAATGAGTTTGTCCATGCCATCCGCAACAACCGGGCGCGGGAATTTTCGATGTTCTACCGAAATATCGATGTACTGATTATTGACGATATTCAGTTCTTCAGCGGCAAGGAGAAGACACAGGAAGAGTTTTTCCACATTTTCAATGCGCTTCATCAGGATGGCAAGCAGATCATCATGACCAGTGACCGGGCGCCCAAGGATATTCAGGACATTGAAGAGCGGCTGATTTCACGATTCAACTGGGGGCTGAGCACTGACCTGCAAATGCCCGATTACGAAACCCGCTATGCCATCCTTGAAAAGAAATCACTGGAAAACGGAATTGAGTTTGAAGGTGAAATTTTTGAGTTCATAGCCCACAATTTCAAGTCAAGCGTGCGGGACCTTCAGGGAGCCATCATCAAGCTTCTGGCCACAGCATCCCTCCAGAAGATCGACAATATTGATCTGACGATGGCCAAACGCATTCTGAAGGATTTGATCAAAGAAACCAAAAAGCACATATCGATCGAAGACATCCAGAAAATGGTATGTGATTATTTCGGGATTGACCCGAACAAGGTTCGCGAAAAGACACGGAAACAGGAGATAGTGGAAGCCAGGCAGATTGCCATGTATCTCTCTAAGACCATGACAAAATCCAGCCTCAAAACGATTGGCCTGCAGTTTGGCGGAAGGGATCACTCCACTGTAATACATGCCATCAATGCTGTTGAAGACCGCCAGGAAACCAGCCCCAAATTCCGGCAGGTCGTAAAAGACATCCGGCAGCGTGTTGAGCTTGCAATCATGTAACCGGCATACCCATGGAGTGTATCACAATAAAAAACCTTCGATTTCATGCCGGCCACGGCTACTTTCCTGCCGAAAGGGAAAAAGGAAATGATTTTGAGGTGGATATTACGATCTGGCTCGAGCTGGAAGCAGCGGCCACCGGCGATGACCTCGCAGCAACCATAGATTACGGTGAAGCCGCGGAAATCGCGGGGGATATCATGAACGGAGAACCGGTCAAACTGGTGGAGACACTGCTGTACCGGATCGGCGAATCGCTGACACGCGCCTATCCGAAAGCCGAAAATATCGAGGTCGCCGTCAGGAAGCTGAATCCCCCCATGGAGCCCTCCTGTGAATTCACAGAAGTAAGGAGCCGATGGCCCAGGTTGTAGTTGCGTTAGGATCAAACCTTGGTGACCGCCGGGCACATCTGGCATCGGCAAAAGCGTTTCTGTCGACTCTGAGCAGCACGCCCGTTGCGGCATCCGCCATCTACGAAACCGAACCTGTCGGCGAGATCTCTACCCGGACCTATTTCAATGCCGTCTGTTCATTCCGGACCGATCTGCCGCCATTCTCGCTGCTCGAGCAGCTGAAGATGTACGAAAATCACCACGGCAGGGATGCTGAAGCCCCGCGCTGGTCCAACCGCACCATCGATCTGGATATCATCGACTACGACAGGATGGTAATTGCCCGCCAAAGGCTTCATGTCCCCCACCCTGAATACAGCAAGCGGCTGTTTGTGCTCTGTCCGCTGCAGGAAATTCATCCGGACTGGACCGATCTGCGCACCGGCCGGACGATAGACGAGATGATCACCGTATCACCCAAAATTGAGGTTTTTAAAACAGACCTAAATTGGTAGCTTTATGACGTTATGAACCAATTCGACTTTATCGCTATCGAAGGAGTTATCGGGGCCGGAAAAACTTCACTTGCCCGCCTTCTGGCCGAGCGCCACAATGCTCGGCTGGTGCTTGAGGAGTTCGAGGAGAACCCTTTTCTTCCGAAGTTCTATGAAGACCGGGAGCGATATGCATTTCAGACTCAGCTGGCTTTTCTGGCGAGCCGGTTCAAGCAGCAGGAAGTGCTGCGAAACCGTGACCTGTTTCAGGAGATGGTCATTTCGGATTATCTGTTTGACAAGGACCGCATATTTGCCCGGCTGAACCTTTCGGGTGATGAAATGGCTCTTTACGACAGTATCTACAGC
Organism: Natronogracilivirga saccharolytica; assembly: GCF_017921895.1. Classification (NCBI taxonomy): domain Bacteria; kingdom Pseudomonadati; phylum Balneolota; class Balneolia; order Balneolales; family Cyclonatronaceae; genus Natronogracilivirga; species Natronogracilivirga saccharolytica. The sequence goes on along the minus strand of NZ_JAFIDN010000003.1, from coordinate 108,462 downwards.
ATTATGAGCAGTATTGCGGCAAAGGCCGACCTTGTCGTATTCATTCAGTCATCTGTTGACCGGCTCATGCAAAACATATCCTCGCGCGGCAGGCCGTATGAAAAGGAGATTTCGCGAAACTATATTGAAGAGCTCAACAATGCCTACAATCACTTTTTCCACCACTACAGCCGGTCTCCGCTGATTATTATCAATGCCAGCGAAGTGGATTTCGTGCAGGATGCAGCACATCTGAAATACATCGAGGATCAAATATTTTCCGAGCCCATTCGTAGCAATACTACACATATCACACCGGGCTGACCCATGCTGCGTATTATTCTCATTATTATTATCTCCTACATTGTGATCCGGATCGCACTGCGGTTGCTGCTTACGCAATCACCGGACCGGCGCCGTGCCCGCATGCATCATGACCGCGATCCGTCGCAAGGCACGGGACATTTCGGGAATCAGCACGGGTTCGGCCAGAGACGAAACAGTGCACCCGGGCGCCGGCCGGACCAGGGCCGGTTTGATCATATCGAAGACGCGGAGTTTGAGGAAATTCCTTCTGAACGCAAGAAAAAAGACGAGGAATAAGCTCCCTTCCTCTTCGTTTTACTGTGTGGAAATCCGTATTAGCTGATTGCAAATCCGTATTTGCAACTATGCCTCAATACGTCTTATATTTGGATTCTACAACAAAATGCCCTGGTGGTGGAATAGGTAGACACGCTATCTTGAGGGGGTAGTGCCTTAATTGGCGTGCTGGTTCGAGTCCAGTCCAGGGCACCCCGAAAACGCTGCATTCCTGAAGAGTGCGGCGTTTTTTATTCCATTCAGATCAATATCAATCGCGGCAGCATAACCTCTTCAGCTTACAGGCAGCTGAATTGTAAACGTACTTCCCTCACCGGGCCTGGAATCGATATCCAGCGTCCCGTCCATTAATTCGGTCATATCCCTGATGATTATCAGGCCAAGTCCGGTGCCTTTCTCCCCATCCGTACCTTTCCGGGTCTTCTTTCTGGTGATGTCAAACAGCTGCTCAATCTCATCTTCATCCATACCGACACCGGTATCGCGAATACTGACAGCGGCCCGGCTGCTTCCGGACTCACCCGTAATGTAAATATCTCCGCCGCGCGGGGTGAATTTCAAAGCATTGGAAACAAGATTCTGAATAACCGATTTGAGCATGTTGACATCTGCACTTGCCCTGAGTGCATCGGGCACCTGCGCATGTATGGTGATTTGTTTCTGAACGGCTGTCGTCTCCATTACAGCCAGCACTTCAGCGATGACATTTGCAAGGGAGATCTGCTCTTTCTCCATCTGAACCTGTCCGATCTGGAGCCGGGACCAGGTCAGAAGGTTCTCCAGCAGCGTGTACTGTGCTCTCAAAGAGCGGTTCATACTGGCAAAATACTCCTTCAGCTCATCGGGCTCCATGGTTTCAAACTCTTCGGATAGCAGCTCACTCATACCCAGCAGGCTTTGAAACGGCCCCCTGAGGTCATGGGAGATGATGGACAAAAACTTGTCCTTTTCAGAGTTGAGTTTTTTCAGCTCCTCCATATACTCCATGGCCTCTTCTTCCGATTTCTTCTTTTCGGTAATATCTCGGAAAATACTGAGCAGCAAGGTCCCGTGGTTTTCGGAGTCCACAAACGTGTTGCTGGCCTCAAACCAGACCTTCTTGCCGTTCCACAGCATCAGGGGACGGTCGATGCTGATCTCAATTTTCCGGGCCCGGAACCGCTCGACAAGCTTCTTTTGTATGGTGTCATGATCCGGCTCGCTGTAGATAACGGCCATGGGACGGCCAACAAGCGACTCCCGGGACATTTCCACCATGGTGCAGAAGGCCTTGTTTACCTCCACAATAACCCCTTCGGCATTGACCAGACGCATGGCGTCAAAGGCATTTTCCCAGATTTGTTCAAATGTGGACGATTCCAGTTCCTTTACGTTCATTCCTGCTCATCCGGGCTTTGGTCCAGCGCCTCTTTAAGAACATCAACGGCGGTTTCAATATCCTTTTCATTCACGATAAGCGGCGGAACAAACCGGATGACAGTCATCGATGCGGCATTCACCAGCACCCCCATCTCGGCCATTTTGCGCATCACCGCGCCACCATCGGTATTCAGGTCAACTCCGACCATCAGGCCCGATCCGCGGATTTCTTTCACCAGTTTGTGCCCCTTGAGTTTCTCATTCAGCTTTTGTTTCAGAAAAGCACCCTTTTCAGCAGCCTGTTCGATCAGTCCGTCCCGCTCGATGGTTTTCAGGACGGCCAGGGCCGCTGCACAGGCCAGCGGATTGCCTCCGAATGTGGTTCCGTGATCTCCGGGATTCAATGCCCCGGCGATATCCTCGCGGGCCAGGATTGCGCCTACAGGAACACCGCCGCCGAGACCCTTGGCCAGTGTCATGATATCCGGCTTGATTCCGCTGTGCTCAAAAGCAAACATCTTTCCCGTGCGTGCGATCCCGCATTGAATTTCATCCAGTATGAGTGTCGTACCGTGACGGTCACATACTTCCCGGGCATACTGCAGATAATCGGGATCAACCGGACGGATTCCGCCCTCTCCCTGAATGGGTTCAATGATCAAAGCTGTCGTCTGGTCATCCACATGCTCGTCCAGTGCTTTTTTATCATTAAACGGGATCTGCCGGAACCCTCCCGGCATCGGTTCAAATCCCTGCTGGTACTTCTCCTTCCCGGATGCAATCGCAGCTATGGACCGGCCGTGGAAACACCCTTCCAGCGAGATGATCGGACCGGACTTGCCCTTGCTGTGCGCATATTTTCTGGCAACCTTGAATGCACCTTCAATGGCTTCCACCCCGCTGCTGCACAAGAATACGCGGTCCATACCGCTCAGTGAGGTGAGCTTGGCGGAAAGACGTGCCTGGGGCGCGGTTGTGTAGAAATTGGAAACGTGGATCAGCTTTTCAGCCTGATTCTTTATGGCATGAACCAGGGCGGGATGTGCATGTCCGAGTGAGTTTACAGCAATGCCCGCCAGCATATCAATATACTCCTTGCCGCCGGTATCCCATACCCGTGCGCCTTTGCCGTGACTGAGGGTAAAGGGCAGGCGTTTGTAGGTTTGAAAGTGACTTTTCTGGTCCAGGGCTCGGGCTTCGTCCATATATATCTGTGATTTTAATTTCTATGTTTGCTGTTCCGGACTGTATTATTACTCCGGACAATCTTTTAAGTTATCAAATATTGACGTATCTGCAAAAGTCAGCCGCCTGCCGATGGTAAATGGATGCAAAAAGTTATACTTTTTCAGGACGAAGCATTACTTAAAGCAGTCACATCCGGCAAACCGTTCCCGCATGCAAAAAATCGAGGCCGTTATTTCCGGACAGTTAATGATATTCAAGAACCGAACATAAATCATGAGTACCGACATTGGTATTTTCCAGAAAATCAGGCTGGTGATCACTCTGATCTATCTGATTATTCTCCTGCCATTGCTGGTGGCAGGAATGGCCATACTAATGATTGTATCACTCGGCCGGCTTCAGGACTTCCTGATCCGCTGGGTCGGACACATTTTCGGAAGGTCAACCATGGCTGTGGCCGGCGTACGCATGGATATTCGCTATCACGGAACCAAACCTGAGGAACCGGCGGTATTCCTGATGAATCACTGCTCCACACTCGACCTGTTCATCATCACTTCACTGCACCTGCCCCGGGTACGGTTCATTGCCAAAAAAGAGCTGCAGTACAACCCGTTTTTCTGGGCAATTGCCAAAATGACCGGTCAGATTATGATCGACCGCAAGGATACCAGAAAAGCACTGCAGCAGCTGAATGAGGCGTATAAGCATATCCGTAAAAACCGGCTCTCAATCATGTTTGCCCCGGAAGGAACGCGGTCGCGCACCGGAAAAATCATGCCCTTCAAGTCCGGTGCTTTTCACACCGCCGTTGACCTGGGATATCCGGTTGTTCCCATTTACATCGAGGGAGCATATGAGCTTTGTCCCGGAAACTCCCTTCTCACCCGACCGGGCACCGTGACCATCCATATACATGAGCCCGTCGACACCTCCGGCTGGGATAAAAAGAACATCCGCGAATACCGTGACGAGATGCGCCGGCGTTATCTTGAGTGGAACGGTGAGATAGAAACCGAAAAAGCGAACACGGTTTGACAACATTTTACAATACATGATGCGGCTAAATCCGTAAATTACTCCCTTTGCAGGGAATGATTTGCGACTTGTATCTATTTATATAGTCACATCCGGATTTCATCCGAGACGGACACTTACCCGAATCAGACTTTTTATCAGCAGCCTGTTCGCAGAGCTGCACTTTTTCCCGAGAACATTTCTAAATGAAGAATTTTACCGCATCGTATATATTATTGTTTTCAGTTGCGGCTTTTGCCGCCGCCTGCTCAGGTGATTCCGGCGAAAACTCCGGAAACCGGCAGGAAGATCGCGCTCCGACCGTCGAATCTGTCCAGGTTATGACCGGCAGCCTGCCGCTGGAAGAGGTGCTTACCGGCACCGTACGTGCCAGAAACCAGACCGATATTTATCCGCAGATATCCGCACCCATCACGCAGGTACTTGTCAATAACGGGGATTTTGTGGAGGAGGGCGATGTGCTGGTACAGCTGCGCGATGTCGAAGCGCGGGAGCGGCTCCGCCAGGCCGAAGCAGGATATCAGATTGCCCGCGCCCGGGTGCGCCAGGCCGAAGCAGACCTGAATCAGAAGCGCGTCAGTCTTAACCGGACACGCCAGCTCAGGGAAAGGGATATGGAAACCCAGGCTGAACTGGAGAGCAGAGAAGCCGAGGTGGAATCTGCCGAGGCCTCGCTTGAGCTGAACATGGCCGAGAAGAACCAGGCGGAGTCTGTTATAGAGGAGCGCAAAAACGAAATTGAAAATACCGTAATCCGGGCACCCATAAGCGGTGTGGTAGGACTGCGTAATGCCGAGATCGGCCAGCAGGCCAGTACATCCACGCGGCTTTTTCAGATCGGCGATCCCGGATCCATGAAGGTTGAGGTCGTTCTGACCGAAGCCATGACCGGACATGTTCAGCCCGGGCAGCAGGCTCACATATCCTCCCCCAGGTCCGACAACCCTGTAGAAAGCACCGTGACGCGGATTTCACCGTTCCTCAACCCGGTCACACATTCCACAACAGCGGAAATAGAGGTGGACAACCCCGACAACCGGCTGCGTCCGGGAATGTTTGTCACCGTTACCATCAAATACGGTGAAACCGAACAGGCTATCCTGGTACCCAACAATGCGCTGTACCAGCATCCCGACCGCGGAGAGGAAGGGGTATTCATCACCGAACTGGCCGGGCAGGAACTTGAATTTGAGGGTGATGATCCGCCGCAGGAGCTTATCGGGCCGGCACCGGTGCGTTTCAAACCGGTGGATGTGATTGCCAAAGGCCGGCTGGTATCCGGAATTGAAGGGATTCCCGCCGACAGCTGGGTGGTCACACTCGGGCACAACCTGCTGCTTCGCGGCTCCGAGGAGGCCAATGTGCGCCCCGTTGAATGGGATCACATCATCGACCTTCAGCAGCTTCAAAGCCGCGACCTTTTTGATATCATAGAGCAAAAAATGACAGACCGCAATCAGAGCGACACCTTGCCGGGCGTCTGATTCTTCTGCAAGTCAAACCCGTATGTTTCTATCCGAACGATCCGTAGCCCGACCGGTAACCACAATGATGGTCTTTCTGATCGTCATTGTGCTTGGAAGCATCGGTTTCCGCTACCTTCCAATTGACCTGCTTCCTCCCATCGAATACCCGAGACTGACCGTGGTTGTCAATTACGACAATGTCGGGCCGGAGGAAATGGAGCTTCTGGTCACCGAACAGGTCGAAAATGCGCTGGCCGGAGTGGCCAATGTGGAGGAGGTGTCGTCCAACTCATCCGAAGGCCGCAGCTGGGTATCACTGAATTTTTCACAGAGCACGAACATCGACGAAGCCACCAACGATGTACGTGCAGCACTTGACCGTGTCCGGCGAAGCCTGCCTGAGGAGGCCGATCCGCCCAGAATATGGAAATTTGACCCCAACGACTCCCCTATTGTAATTATCGGGGCGCGGTCCAACCGCGAACTCTCGGACCTGACCAGGGTGCTTGAACGGGACGTCACAAAGAATTTCGAACAGATCCCGGGGGTCGGTTCGATCGATGTGTGGGGTGGAGTCTATCGTGAGATCCAGGTTGACCTGATGCGTGAGCGCCTGGTTTCCAGCGAGCTTACGGCCATGGATGTGGTTCAGGCGCTGGGTCGTGAAAATGTGACCCTGCCCGGAGGCAATGTAAAAGACGGGCTGAGCGACTTGTACGTGCGCTCGGTCGGTGAGTTTGAAAATGTGGATGAGGTCCGGCAGACCATCATCAGAAACGTGGACGGTGCGCCCATCCGCGTGGGTGACATTGCCGAAGTACATGAAGGCTACCAGGACATCGGCCGCTATATCGAAATTGACGAACGGCCAACCATCCGTTTCGGGATCCGCAAGCAGACCGGTGCCAACACGGTGGCTGTGTCGCGGGATATCCACAGTGAAGTGGAACGCATCAACCGCCTGCGGTCTGATCTGGAACTGCGGGTCATTACCGACCAGAGCGGCTTCATCCAGTCTTCCATCGATAATGTGCGGAATGCCGCGCTTTGGGGTGGTATCCTCGCTATCATCGTTCTTTTCGCCTTTTTGCGGAACGGGTCTACCACACTCATCATCGGTATTTCCATCCCCATATCCATCATCGCCACCTTTGCGATGCTGTATTTCGGCGGGCTGACGCTCAACCAGATGAGCTTCGGCGGCCTTGCCCTGGGGGTCGGCCTGATTGTCGACAACGCCATTGTGGTGCTGGAAAATATTGTCAGGCAGCGGCAAAACGGCAAAGACCGGAAACAAAGCTCCCTGATCGGCACCCGCCAGGTCTCCGGAGCCATCATTGCCGCCACACTTACCACATCCGTCATATTCCTTCCGGTCGTTTTCATGCAGACCATTACCGGACTGCTGTTTCAGGAGCTCGCCATCGTGGTGGTGTTCGCCCTTTTATGCTCCCTTGCCGTTGCCCTGACCCTCGTCCCAATGATGGCCAGCAAAATCCTGACCGTGCAGCCAGATGATCCAGACCCCGAAAAGCGGTCCAGGGCTCAGCGCTTTTTCGAGCGGATAGAAAACAGCTATGCCCACCTGCTTGAACGGGCGCTGAACCGCAAGCTTATCATTGCGGGCGGCGTACTGTTGCTTTTTGGTGCAGCGCTGTGGGGGCTGCGGATGGTGCCTTACGAACTGACACCTCAGGTGGATGCCGATGAGGTGCGGATTCGCATGACTATGGCCGACGGGACCAATATTGCCGTCATTCACCAGTATCTTGAAGAGCTGGATGAAAAGGTGCAGGCTGTGATTCCTCAGGAGGAGGTGCTTTATTACTCTAAAGATGTCCGCAACGGCAACGGCCGGATTGACCTTACTCTGCGTCCGCCCGATGAGCGCCGCATATCCAGTTTCGACCTGGCCGATGAGATCCGCGACAAAGTGCAGGGCGTCATTCCCGGTGCGGATATCAGGGTTTCGGCGCGGTCCGGCCTCTGGGTGCTGCGCCGCGTTTTCGGCGGCGGTGGCGGAGGCGATGAAGATGAGGGCGAATCGCTGCAGATCCAGCTTCGCGGAAATGACCTGGATGCCGCCGATGATGTATCACGGCAGCTTCTCACACTTTTGGAACGCCTGCCCGGCGTGACCGATGTGGAGCGGGATCGACGTGAAGGGAGCCCGCAGCAGGATTTCCGCTTCGACCGTGAAAAAATTTCAAGACTCGGACTCGGTGTAAGTGATGTAGCCGGTGCCATTCAGACCAATGTCGGCGGAACCCGTGCCGGAATGTACCGTGTCGATGGTGAGGAGTGGCCGATCACCGTCCGGCTGCGTCCCGAAGACCGCCTGTCCGTGCTGGACCTGGACAACATTTCCATACGAAGTTCCGAGGGAGCCATCCTCCCCGTGTCCTCCGTTGTGACACAGGAATTTACCCGAAGTCCGGTCAACATCAACCGCATCAACAACCAGCGGGTCACCTATATTACCGCCAATCTGGAGCGCGGACTCGCCCTCGGTGAAGCGGTAACCATGATTGAAGATGAGCTGCGTGAGTTTTCCATGCCGGACGGATTCTCGGTCTATTTCGGCGGTGAGTACGAAGAGCAGCAGCGGGCGCAGCGGGACTTTATGCTCTCCATCATCATGGCGCTGGTATTGATATACATGGTGATGGCGGCGCAGTTCGAGCGTTTCATCGACCCGCTGATTGTCATGTTTTCTGTTCCACTGGCCCTGATCGGTGTTGTTCCAGCCCTGATGCTGACCGGGACCTCGCTCAACATACAGAGTTTCATGGGGATGGTTATGCTGATCGGCATTGTCGTCAACAATGCCATCGTACTGGTGGATTATATCAATCTCATGCGCCGCGAGCAGCAGCTGCCCCTGTACCGGGCGGTTGTTGAGGCCGGGAAACTGCGCTTAAGACCCATCATGATGACCACCCTTACCACAATACTGGCCATGCTCCCTCTCTCATTCGGCACCGGTGCCGGTGGCGAAATTCAGGCCTCGCTCGCGCGCGTGGTTATCGGCGGGCTGGCCGTCTCCTCGCTCATCACACTCATATTTATCCCCATCGTCTACGTGTCGGTCACTGCTGCCTTCGACAGAATCCGCGGCTGGCTGCCTTCATGGAACAAAAGCGAGTCCCCCGGTTCCGCGGCAACACTTCCCGATTAGGGAAAATCTGACCGGCTGAACGAATATCTGAAGTTTTATCTCTACTGTAACATCGCTAAATTTCGGCATCAGAAAACGAATGAACGGACTGTCGCAAAAATTATCGCGGTCTGAAATGTGCATCAAACTACTTCGCTTATGAACAAGCCCGTAATTGCAGGATTAGGAGAGGTTCTTTGGGATGTATTTCCGGAATACAAGCGTGCCGGCGGCGCCCCCGCCAATGTGGCTTTTCACGCCAGTCAGCTTGGCAACCGTGGCATTCCGGCCAGCCGTGTGGGTGATGACGAAGACGGAGCCGAACTGCTGAATCTTCTTTCATCACACGGACTCGACATCTCTTACATCCAGAAAGACGACGTTGCTCCTACCGGAACCGTGGAAGTTTTTATATCCGACGGAGAGGCATCCTACACTATCAGCGAAGACGTTGCCTGGGATCATCTTGCGCTGACATCAAGCTGGATTGACCTGGCCCGCGAAGCGGATGCGGTCTGTTTCGGCACCCTGGCGCAGCGCGACGAAATCAGCCGCCGGACCATCCGGCAGTTTCTTGAAAACACGTCCGGCGACTGCCTGAAAATTGCGGATATCAATCTCCGGGAGCCGCATTACACCGATGACATCATCAAAAAAACCATTGAACTGGCGGATGTTGTCAAGCTGAACGAAGCCGAGTGGAAGCAGCTGGGCGAAATATCCGGTGCCGATGATGTCAGGCAGTGGCTGCTCAATGAAATGAACGTCACCACGATCTGCCTCACCAAAGGAAGTGACGGCGCCGAGCTTATGACTGCAGACGAGCATCTCATCGAACCGGTGCATCCTGTTGACAGCAGCAACGGTGACTCAGTCGGCGTGGGTGATGCCTTCACTGCCGCCCTTACGCATCATCTGCTCAGGAAAACCCCGCTTGATGTCACCATCAGAGTGGCCAACAAATATGCGGCGCAAGTGGCCGCCCGCAAGGGTGCCATGCCGGAGCTTCCGGAAGCGGTCCTCTCGTCACTGAGCTGATGTTTTTGCATCCCTGATAAAGGCCGCATCGGTTTCCCGCATCGTTATCATGTCTGAGTCATAACATTATTTATCTCCATCACAAAGGTTCGTATCCTCAACGGCAATGGCTTTAAAAACCTGGAATCCCAGATCCGTATCACAATATATCCCCCTGAATATTTCCCGCAAGGAATGGAAGCGGGGAGACCGGCGTGAGCTCATGAAGCGGGATCTGATGGAACGGTACAAACCCCATTACCGGCGTCATCCCTATCTGAAAAAGCGGATTGAGAAGAATTTTGACGATTTCTGGCGGTTTTATACCTCCATTTACGGGGACGGATACGAACAGCAGCGCTGGATCATCCGCATCTTCAACTCCATTCTCCAGGGCCTGCTGGACCGCAAGAAGGATATGCTTCAGCTGGATCAGGAGCGGGAGAAGAATCAGCTCTGGTTCCAGAGTGAGGAAATTGTCGGCGGGGTGCTGTATGTGGATCTGTTTGCCGGTGACCTGAAAAAACTCCGGGAAAAGATTCCCTACCTCAAAGAGCTGGGCATCAATTTTCTGCATCTCATGCCGCTGCTTCGCCCGCGTGACGGTCTGAACGATGGCGGATATGCCGTGCAGAACTACCGGGATGTCGACCGGCGGCTGGGCACCTATGACGATCTGCGGAAACTTTCCAGGGTGCTGCATAATGAGGGCATCAATCTCGTGCTCGATTTTGTGATGAACCATACGGCAAAAGAGCACGGATGGGCGCAGGCCGCCATGAGCGGACACACCCGTTATCAGCGGTTTTATCACATGTTTGATGACCGCACTATTCCCGACATGTACGAAAATCACCTCATTGAGGTGTTCCCGGACTTTGCCCCCGGCAACTTCAGTTACTATCCGCAAATCGACAAATGGGTGTGGACCACCTTTTACGAGTTTCAGTGGGATCTGAATTATGCGAATCCCGATGTGTTCCATGCGATGTTCGACGAGATGGTTCATCTTGTGAACACCGGGACGGACTGTCTGCGGCTGGATGCCGTCCCTTATCTGTGGAAAAAGCTCGGCACGCATTGCCAGAACCAGGAAGAGGCGCACCACCTGCTCCGGGCTTACCGGGCGCTGCTCAAAATACTTTCGCCCGGGGTCCTTTTCATGGCAGAGGCGATTGTGGCTCCGCAGGAGATAGTCCGCTATCTCGGGGTTGACGGTTTTGAGGGTAAAGAGTGCGACCTGGCCTACAATGCCACACTGATGTCGCACCTGTGGCATGCCCTGGCATCCGAGAACACCCATCTGATCCGCACCTCCCTGAGCAAGCTGCCCAGGGCTCCGCGCAACACCTCCTGGGTCAACTACATCCGCTGTCATGATGACATCGGATGGGGGATTTCCGACGAATTTGCCGCTGACGTGCATCAGAACGGGCATCATACGCGCATGTTCTGCACCGATTTCTACACCGGAAAGCTGGCCAACAGCTATGCCGAGGGGTACGCCTTCCAGCGCGATTACTATTCCGGCGAAGCCCGGGTCTCAGGGACCACGGCCTCGCTGGCCGGCTTGCAGAAAGCCATGGTTGAAGCCGAGGATCTTGGAATAGACGACTCCATCCGCCGGATCATGCTCCTCAAAAATGTCATATTTTCATGGAAAGGCATACCGCTGATCTATCTGGGTGATGAGATCGGTCAGACCAACGATTACACCTATTTATCCAATCCGCTGAAGCTGCGCGACAACCGGTGGGTTCACCGTCCCAGAATGCTATGGGACAAAGTTGATCTCCGCGATATGCCGGGCACCATCGAGCACCGGCTTTTTTCCGAATTCCGTAAAATGGTGGATGCCCGCAAGCGAACACCGGCCATTCACGGGGCATCCAAAGACCGCCTGGTGATTCTGGACATTGATTCGATCTTCTGCTTTGAGCGCTGCAGCAAACATCAGGATACCCTGTTTTTGTCCAATTTCTCACGTGAGCCGGTCCATGTGCCGACCGGGATGCTGCCGGAAAAATGGCAGAAGCGCCATTTCCGCGATCTGTATTCCGACCGGGTACTGGATTTCAGCTTTAATGAAATTGTACTTGAGCCATATGGGTTTTACTGGCTGACCGGCACCAACGAAAAGCCATCCATTGAGGCCGAAAACACCATTATCGATGTGATTGTTGAGACGGAGTTCGGGGAGAATGTCTATCTGGTCGGAAATATTCCGGAGCTGGGCTCCTGGAATCCGGATAAGGCCATCGGTCCGCTGGATCCGTCCTCCTATCCCAGCTGGGAAATTCATATGAAACTGCCGGCCAATACCTACTTCGAGTTTCAGTGGGTGAAAAAGCGGAACGGCCAGATCATAGAATGGTCGCCTGACAAATACTGGATGAAGAGCGGTGATGAAATTTCGTATTACTGAGGGAACTGCTAATGGATTACGGATGCTGCTGATATTAAGGCACCGCCGGGAAGCCATGTGAAAATATGTTAACATTTACGGTTTCAGATGAATAGTTTCATTTTTTTGCCGATAATTGAGTAATGTATTGTCGATTTATTTCTTTACTGACGCTCACTCATGCTTTATCACTTTTTACATCCTTCGGCTCAGACGACATCGCAGCCTGTTGAAGGTACGCATCAGATACCCGGACTGAATCCGTATCATCAGAGAGGCTTGCCTGCGGCATTCCGACTGCCGGACGATGGTTCCAAACCGGATGATAAAGAGAACGAGCAACAGGAAGCGCAGCAATCCATTAACAATGCACAGCATCTTCCGGAGGGTATGCCTGAGATGTTCCGGCTGGTGCTGAATTCGGACTTCCGGGAGATGTTCGAATTTTTCATGACCCCGGGGCACGATGAGATCATACATATGCGGAATAACATCCGGCATCAGAAGGGGTTGAGTGAGCAGACGCTGTTCCGGCCGGATATCATGAACCTGGCATCACATGATATCGACGATATTCGCAACAAAACCTACTTTTTCACCCATTATTTCTTCCACTCCCCGTTAGGAACGCACTTCAAGGCCGTCATCTGAATCGCTGATATCAGATATTGGGCAGGTGCAGGGTGAACACGGAACCTTTGTTCTGTTCGCTTTCGACCGTCAGATACCCGTTCATGGCTTCGGCAAAACGGGAGCAGATATAGAGGCCGAGTCCGGACGACGGTTCATCTTCGGTTCCGCAACTCTGAAGTTTGTTGTTTGGCTTGAATATGTTGCAGTGCTCCTCTTCCGGGATACCAATTCCGTTGTCGCGGACAATAACTTTCACTTCATTTCTTTCTTTTCTGACATTGACACGGATCAGCCCCCCGCGGTGGGTGTATTTGATAGCGTTGCTGACCAGGTTGTAGATGACCCGTTTGAGTTGCGGAATATCGGCATTCACGTGGGCGGGTGTTGAAGTGAACGTGCTGATGAGAACATGCTCCTTGGCTACAGCGGCACCGTCCATTATTTCACATACTTCACGGACGACCCAGTTGATATCCACCTCGCAGGGAAGAGAAGCATCCTCTACACTTTCGGAATGGGCAAGTTCACGCAGATTCTGCACTATGGCGCTCAGGTCGCTGATCCCGCTTTTAATGCGCATGCGGTAATCCGCGAGCTGGTCGGGATCCACACCCGCATCCAGACTGTGTTTCATCAGATCCAGGTACCCGGTGATGGCATTGATAGGCGACATGAGATCGTGCGAAGTCATACTGAGCATTTTTTTGCTGACCTCAGCCTGGTGCTCCGATTGTTTCTGCCGGGATGCCAGATCGTTGATCTGCTTCAGCAGACTGAATACCGGTGAGGCACCGGAATCGTTCTGATCCAGAATATCGTCAATCGCTGTTTGATCCTCTGAGAAATGGTTGTCCTGCGCTTCTTCATTTTGCTGCGTCTGAGATTCGTAAAGATGTTGTACCATACGTGCCGCACTTAAATAAACAAATGATTAAGATCCTGCCCTTGAAATTTGTATTCGCTGTTTTTCGATTGACGTCGGTTCCGGAAATAATTCCCTCAAATATTGTGTAAAAGAATACGAAAAACCGCGTAAATATTAAAATAAATTAATGTTTACTTAACAATTCCGGGGATTTTCATCCAGATCCATATACTCATAAGGCCCGAATTTTAATGAGTTACAAAAAAACACCGTTATGATTTTTTTTCTAAAAAAACCGGAAAAAAAATTTAAGAGTGCGGGAAAGGGGTGCGATAATGGTATCAAGTTAACGCATGAAGATATGCGTCGCTGGTCCGGGACGAACGGAACGGCATTGGGCAAAAGCAACACGCAAACGCAGCACTTCGTGCATCATTGGGCAATTTTCATTGGGCAAAGTATATCAAATCTTAGGAGATAATTATGTCAAGTTTTGGAGATTTAAACCGGATCAACACCAACATCCAGTCCCGCGACTCCCAGCTGTCGCTGAACCGCATCAACCGGAACCTTGCAGAGAATCAGATGCGGATGTCAACCGGTCTGCGGATCAACAAGGCCGAAGACGATGCAGCCGGATATTCCATCGCAACAAAACTGAACAGCCGGGTCACGGGACTCGATCAGGCGCTGCAGAACGTCGGTGATGCCAAGTCGGTCCTCGATATAGCCGAATCCAGCTTCGATACAATCATGGACAGTCTGATTGAGATGAAGGGACTGGCCACCCAGGCGGCCAACGACACGCTCGGCGCTGAAGAACGTAAATACATCGGAGAGCAGATCTTCGCTCTCGGCGATGATATCAATGAAATCGCCAATCAGTCGGTATTTCAGGATTACGAGTTGCTGAACGGCGATGATGGTGATTTTGAGACGGACCTTACCCTGGTATTCCAGGTCGGCGAACGCGCCCAGGATGTTCTGGAAGCAAATCTGAGTCCGGTCAATGTGGCGGCGCTGTTTGATGGTGATGAGAATGGCATCACTGGCTTTACAGCGGGCGATGGTGCGGATGGATCCACTATTGATAATATCATTCTCGATACAACCGATACCGGACCCGGAACCCAGGGAAGCCTGGTATTCAATAGTCAAATTGACGAAGATGGCGATGCGGCCGAAGCGACCGATTTCCGGGCGTTCATAGGTGCCGTCGACGAAGCCATCAACCGGATGTCCGAGCGTGTAAATGACATCGGCATGTCCCAGTCATCGCTCTCCGTTCGTGAAGTGACGTTGTCACAGTCAATAAGTGCCAATGAGGCGGCGGCCAGCCGGATCATGGACACCGATTTTGCCAAAGAGCAAAGTGAATCCGTTCGTCTGCAGATTCTGCAGCAAACGGCTACATCATCACTGGCGCAAGCCAATCAGGGTCCGCAGTCTGTACTCGGTTTCATTGGCGGATAAAGAAACTCGTCCGGTGAACGGGCATCACCGGGCAGCAGCAATCATATAGCAGGCAGAAGAACAGGGATTCCGCCCAAGATCCCCATCCGCCCAAGGATACTCTCTGTCTGAACAAAGCCCTCCGGCGACGGCCGGAGGGCTTTTGTTTTTTTATTTAAGCGAGGCCAAAGCAGTTCGATAACCTGTGTAACCGCATAGCACATGCGAATCGAATTACCCAACAAAAAAACTGACATTAAAAACAGGAGTTACTATGTCAAGCTTTGGAGATCTTAACAGAGTAAATACAAATATTCAGTCGCTGGATTCCCAGCTGTCACTGAACCGAATCAACCGCGACATGGCCGACAACCAGCTCAGAATGTCGACCGGTCTGCGGATCAACCGCGCAGAAGACGATGCTGCCGGCTATTCCATTGCAACCAAACTGGACAGCCGTGTGGAAGGCCTCGAGCAGGCACTTCAGAACGTCGGTGATGCCAAGTCCGTTCTGGACATTACTGAATCCAGCTTCGATACGATCATGGATAACCTGATCGAAATGAAAGGTCTGGCTACACAGGCTGCAAATGACACCCTTGGTGATCAGGAAAGAGAATACATTGGTGAGCAAATTTCTGCACTTGGTAATGATATCAATGAAATAGCCAATCAGACGGTATTCCAGGATTTTCAATTGCTTAATGGTGATCTTGATACTGACGGGGATCCAACATTATCAGGCACGTTCGGACTGACCTTCCAGGTTGGTGAAAGAGCTCAGGATACATTGGATACAGGTATTGAAGCTGTAAACGTTGCTGCGCTTTTTGATGCACAAGGTGGAGACCCAGTAGAAGGTGTCACTGCAGGTGGTGCTGAAGATATTGCAAATATCAGAGTTGAAGGAACTGTAGCAGATGGAGCCCAAGGTGAGTTGGTTTTCAATGATGGAGCAGATCCAGCAGTAGCTGCCACTGCTGAAGACTTCCGTCATTTCATCGGCGCCATTGACAACGCAATCGACAGCATGGCCGACCGCGTCAATGAAGTCGGTGTAGCCCAATCTTCACTCAGCGTCCGCGAAGTTACGCTCTCCGAGTCAGTCAGCGCCAACGAATCGGCGTCCAGTCGCATCATGGACACCGACTTCGCCAAAGAGCAAAGTGAATCCGTGAGACTGCAGATCCTGCAGCAAACGGCTACTTCCGCTCTGGCGCAAGCCAACCAGGGACCGCAATCCGTTCTCGGATTTCTCGGATAACCTGAATGATGAGATGATTCTGATCAGAAGACCTGATGACGGGAAAATCGGGGATGAACAGATGATCAACACCCCGCCTTACTCAGCCCCATCTGATCACGAAGATCCGGAAGAAAGCAAAGCCTCCTGATAACCTCAGGGGGCTTTTATTTTGTAACGAATTGAATGCTAACAAAATATGGGTACTTAATAATATCATAATATCCCACCCTCAGCATTGCTATCAGCAATTTCAAAACCTGACTTTTGACGCTACACCTTGCTTTGATACTGTTGATTATCATTGTAATGAAAATCCTTGAGGTAAAACTTATCAAACGGACCATAAACAGCGCCGTTTTATTTAAGTGAGACCAAAGCAGTTCGATAACCTGTGTAACCGCATAACACATGCGAATCGAATTACCCAACAAAACAAAAACTGACATTAAAAACAGGAGTTACTATGTCAAGCTTTGGAGATCTCAACAGAGTAAATACCAATATTCAGTCGCTGGATTCCCAGCTGTCACTGAACCGAATCAACCGCGACATGGCCGACAACCAGCTCAGAATGTCGACCGGTTTGCGGATCAACCGCGCCGAAGACGATGCTGCCGGCTATTCCATTGCAACCAAACTGGACAGCCGTGTGGAAGGCCTCGAGCAGGCCCTGCAGAACGTAGGTGATGCCAAGTCCGTTCTGGACATTGCCGAGTCCAGCTTCGATACGATCATGGATAACCTGATCGAAATGAAAGGTCTGGCCACCCAGGCGGCCAATGACACCCTCGGTGAGCAGGAAAGAGAATACATTGGTGAGCAAATCCAGGCTCTTGGAAATGACATCAACGAAATTGCAAATCAAACGGTGTTCCAGGATTTTCAATTGCTGAATGGAGCTCTTAGCGATGGAGATCCAACACTCGAAGATTCACTTGGTTTAACTTTTCAGGTTGGAGAACGTGCCCAGGATATATTATCTACTGATATCGAAGCTGTTAATGTTGCCAACCTCTTTGATGTTGAAGTTGGTACAACAGGTGAAGTAACAGGTGTTACTGCCGGTGGAACTGGAGCGATTACAAATATTCAAGTAGCTCACGATAATGATCCCGGTGAGCAAGGCGAACTCGTATTTGAGTCTGGAAATGGTACCGCGGCAGGAGCTCAGGATTTCCGTGAGTTCATCGGCGCCATCGACAACGCGATTGACAGTATGGCTGACCGTGTCAATGAAGTCGGTGTTGCCCAGTCATCACTCAGCGTCCGCGAAGTTACGCTCTCCGAGTCAGTCAGCGCCAACGAATCGGCGTCCAGTCGCATCATGGACACCGACTTCGCCAAAGAGCAAAGTGAATCCGTGAGACTGCAGATCCTGCAGCAAACGGCTACTTCCGCTCTGGCGCAAGCCAACCAGGGACCGCAATCCGTTCTCGGATTTCTCGGATAACCTGAATGATGAGGAGATTCTGATCAGGAAACCTGATGACGGGAAAAACGGGGATGAACAGATGATCAACACCCCGCCTTACTCAGCCCCATCTGATCACGAAGATCCGGAAGAAAGCAAAGCCTCCTGATAACCTCAGGGGGCTTTTTTATTTCATGCGGGCAGTGTTGAATGCAATTACACTTCAAAACTTGATGAAAACGAACACTTTTGTAACAAAAAGTAAAATTTTATTAAAGGTACTGTAATACCTACCGATAACTCCTTCAAAGCTGATCAGTACTACAGCTTCACATAACAAGTACTTTTACCATTTACTTCTAAAAAGGAGTTTATCATGTCAAGTTTTGGTGATCTTAACAGAGTGAATACCAACATCCAGTCGTTGGATGCTCAGCTCTCACTGAATCGCATTAACAGAGGGCTGGCTGAAAACCAGCTCCGATTGTCGACCGGTCTGCGGATCAACCGCGCCGAAGACGATGCCGCAGGCTATTCCATTGCAACCAAGCTGAACAGCCGCGTTGCAGGTCTGGAACAAGCCCTGCAGAACGTCGGTGATGCCAAGTCCGTTCTGGACATCGCCGAGTCCAGCTTCGATACGATTATGGATAACCTGATCGAAATGAAAGGTCTGGCCACCCAGGCTGCCAATGACACCCTCGGTGAGCAGGAAAGAGGATACATTGGTGAGCAAATTCAGGCCCTTGGAAACGACATCAATGAAATTGCAAATCAAACGGTATTCCAGGATTTTCAATTGCTGAATGGTGCCATTTCTGATGATGGCTCTGAAGCATGGGCCGGTGAAGGCGATCCGACTTTAACAGGTACTTTTGGACTTACCTTTCAGGTTGGAGAGCGAGCTCAGGATACCTTGCAAACCGGCATAGAAGCAGTTAATGTTGCTTCCCTTTTTGGTGTTGATGTTGGAACATCCGATGCAGTCGAAGGTGTTACCGCCGATGGTACTACAAGTATTGCTAATATTCGGGTGGTTCATGAAAACGATCCCGGGGCACAAGGAGAGCTGGTTTTCAATGATGGAGCAGATCCAGCAGTAGCTGCCACTGCTGAAGACTTCCGTCATTTCATCGGCGCCATTGACAACGCAATCGACAGCATGGCCGACCGCGTCAATGAAGTCGGTGTCGCTCAATCTTCATTGACCGTTCGCGAAGTCACCCTTTCGCAGTCCATCAGCGCCAACCAGTCGGCATCCAGCCGTATCATGGACACTGACTTCGCAAAGGAACAAAGTGAATCTATCCGATTGCAAATCCTGCAGCAGACAGCTGTATCCGCTCTGGCCCAGGCCAACCAGGGTCCGCAGTCTGTTCTCGGATTCCTCGGATAATCTCTCTTCTGACAGCTGACCGAATAGTCATCACCTGAGGGCTGATGGCACAAATGGTCACTTTCAATGCAACCAAAGCCTTCCGGTTTCGTACAAGCCGGGAGGCTTTTTTTTAGCTCCTTTTTTAGAATTTCGCTCCGTTTTTGAATGATTTTTGGCTCCGTTTTTGAAATGTTTTGAATCCGTCCACTACAAGTATCCGACACGCAACCGCATCCCGACTATTTTCTCATGAACCCACTTACCGCCACCTCCCGCCGGGAACGCATCCCCGAACTCGACCTGCTGCGGGGTTTCGCCCTCTTCGGCATCATCATGGTCAATGTGCAGTTTATCGGTCTGCCGTTTTTCAAGGCGCTGACCGACCTACACCCTTTTACCGACCCCCTGAGCCAGTTCAGTAAAGGTCTCGTAGGAATTCTCCTCGAAGGCAAGTTCATCACCCTCTTCTCTTTCATGTTCGGCTTCGGATTCTGGATGTTTACCCATCGCGCACGGGAGCGCGGACGCACGGCCGGCCCGCTCTTCTTCTGGCGCATTTTTCTGCTTGCACTGTTCGGCGCGGCACACGCCACCCTGTTCTGGGCAGGTGACATCCTCATCCCCTACGCCATCCTGGGGCTGCTACTTCTGATTTTTCTAAACCGGTCGGACAAAACCGTGCGTATCTGGATGGTGCTCTTTCCCGCATTCCAGGTTCTGCTGGTGGTCGGATTCGTTGTCCTTGTTCAGTGGGCGCTGACGATTCCGGAGGCAAAAGATGAGGTAATGGCCGGATTTGACGAAGCACGCATGCAGATGGAGCAACTCACCGCCGCAACCCTGCAGGCCTATCAGTCGTCCAGCTGGACTGCCATGATCCCGGTCCGGCTGCAGGAGCTCGCTTTCGTCTACCAGGGGTATCTGTTCGGCGGCATCGGGTTCTTTTATCTGTTCGGACTGTTCCTCGCCGGAATGCTTGCCGGACGCCAGGGATGGTTTGAGAACCTTGAGGAAAAGCTGCATGTAATCCGCAAGCGTGCTCCCTGGCTTTTGCTTGCCGGACTCGCCATTGCCATCCCGGCATACATTCTCTATCTCCGGGCGGATATCCTCATCCCGGACTGGAACTCGGCAGCCTACATCACTCTCTTTGTGGTCGGCACCCCGTTACTTTCTTCTGCCTACGCAATGCTTCTGATCCTTGGCTATCACCGATGGCGCCGGGCGCGCATCTGGGAGTGGCTGGGTTCCGCCGGACGCATGTCGCTGACCGTATATCTGACTCAGTCAGTCATTCTGACTACGGTATTTTACGGACACGGCCTCGGCCTGATGATGAAGGTGCCTGTTGCGGGGATGCTGCTCATCGCCCTGGCCACTTTTGTGCTTCAGGTTGCCGCCGCCCACTGGTGGATGCAGCGGTTTACCATGGGACCTCTGGAGTGGCTCTGGCGCGCGGCGACGTACGGATATCTTCCCGCGCTGAAAAGGAGAATGGAAGAGGCAGAATAGCCCCTGTTACCACTCCTGCAAGGCCTTTTGCTGCTCCCGGCTGTTGTTTCCTGACCCGCTGCTTTCCGCATCGGTCTCCCATTCCTCATCATAAGAGACCTCCCGCTTGTCACGCCCATGTCCGTTTCCGGAATGCGGCGCGACAGCTGCGGTACCGTTTTGACGGGATCCTCCGTGTCCAACCAGCGCCACCAAATCAGCAACCATGGCGTTGAGCTCTTCGGCCTGGGAGGACAGCTCTTCCGCCGCACTGGCGCTTTCTTCAGAGCCCGATGCGTTCTGCTGAACCACCCGGTCCATTTCGCTCATCACGGTCTGGATTTCCGAAACGCCGCTTGCCTGCTCTTTGCCTGCCGCTGATATTTCCTCGACCAGCGTACTTACTTTTCCGGCGCTCTCTCTGATTTTCTGCAGATTTTCTGCAACCTCACCGGCTACTGCGGTACCCCGTTCGGTGCTATCCTGTGACTTCTGAATCATCTGCGAAGTCTTTTCGACAGCTTCAGAGCTCCGTTTGGCAAGTGAGCGAACCTCTTCCGCCACCACGGCAAAGCCTTTCCCGGCATCGCCGGCCCTTGCCGCCTCGACAGCCGCATTAAGTGCAAGCAGATTCGTCTGAAATGCAATGTCTTCGATCGTCTTGATGATTTCGGAGGTCTCGTTCGATGCCTCACGCACCTCCTCCATGGTCCGGTTCATACGCTCCATCGCGTTGACTCCACTCTCCACGAGCGGTCCGGCCTCCTGCATCGCACGTTCGGCCTCTGATGAATTTTCCGCATTTTTCTTGATCTGAGCGGAAAACTCTTCCAGAGATGAGCTGGTCTGCTGCAGCCCGGCAGCCTGTTCGCTTGCCCCTTCCGACAGCTCCTGACTGGTACTTGAAAGCTGTGAAGACGAAGCGTTGACCTGCCCGGCACCCGCTGTCAGATTGCTGATAATTTTCCGGATGGATTTGGTGATGTTGTTCGTGAGTCCAAAGCCGATCCCTGCAGCGGCCAGCAGCAGAATAATAAAACCGGCCCCGAGTATCATCATTGCCGTGTTGAGCAGTCCAGATACCGTTTCGCCGTGAGCCAGCCCCTCGTCGATGGCACCGGTAGAATGCTCGTAGATCTCGCCCAACAAGGCATCATAATCGGTCAGAAATTCCTCGTTGGCTTCGCTGATGTTCCGTATGCGCTCAAGGAACGGGGTCAGTCCCTCCGCAGTTTGCTGCACACCTTCAGCCACGCCATCCACCAGTCCGGCCATTTCAGAACTTCCTCCGATATCATTCATCAGCCGGACATTCGATTCAAGATCACCGAGTCCGTCCAGAATGGGGGTAATCAGCGAAGTATCATGATCTTTTTCCGCTCTCAGCACCATGGTGTGGAGCTCGCTGGTGCTGTTCCGGATTCCGGAAAGCCGGGTCATTGACTCACGAACCACCTGTTCCTCTTCCTCTTCCCGGATGTGCTGTTCAAGTCTGTTCAGGCTTTGCATATAGCCCATGAGTCCCTGCATGGCGCGTTCCCGGTCCTCTTCCATCCCCTGCAGATACTGTCCGAGCCGGTTCATGGTGCGGTCAAAA
Source organism: Natronogracilivirga saccharolytica (assembly GCF_017921895.1). Lineage (NCBI taxonomy): Bacteria > Pseudomonadati > Balneolota > Balneolia > Balneolales > Cyclonatronaceae > Natronogracilivirga > Natronogracilivirga saccharolytica. The sequence continues at coordinate 86,178 of NZ_JAFIDN010000003.1, read as the reverse complement.
CCGGCAAGCACTGCTTCGATGGCTGCCATGCTTTCGTTCAGACCATCCATGCCCTGCTCATCGGCAAGCGTCCGGCCTGCATCGAGTTCATTGCGAAAATCCGAAACCGCACGCTTTGCCTCTTCAAAATCGCCGGACTCCTGCATGTGAGCATATCGGGACATGAAATATCCGGCTTCCTGGGTGTGGTATTCCAGATACCAGTAGGCGCGCCATTCGGGCAGGTTACCCTCAATCAGCCAGTTGGTATCATCCTCGACGGAATTCATCACATACATGCTGACACCGCCGAGTACAACGGCAAAAAGTCCGACTGCAATAAACCCCGCCTTGATTTTTGCCCCCAGTGTGTACTTCTGCTTCTGATTTTGCATTTCAATAATCCTTTACGTCTGTTCAGAATCGATATGCGTTAGCAGTATCGCCCTGTTTTGAAATAATAGTAGAATACGAGTGATGGCTGACCTGGAACCATCCTCTGTGCCAGTGAATGTCTACCGATTTCTCAGGATTATCGACCGTAGCCTGATGCAACTTAAATGGGCTTGCATCGGGTCTAAGGGGCATACATCAATCCGCGATCATTTTCCGGGCTGTTCCGTATGAAACGTCACTTCCACACTGAGGCCGGGATTTTCTGCAGAGAAGGAGATGTCACCGCGGATTTGCTGCACCAGTCCGTGTATAATGGTATAGCCGAACGATCCGGGATTCTCAAGGTCTCCGGGATCATCGATTCCCTCACCATCGTCCCGGATCACCAGCCGGTAAGTGTCTGCCTTTTTTTCGAAAATGACATCGATGTTTCCCTTGTCGCTTTGGCTGAATGCATGCTGAAATGCGTTGGACATCAGCTCATTGGCGATGAGGGTGCAGGGCATCGAGCGGTTCAGATCGAGCTGGACATCATCGCAGGAGACATTAACCGAGATCTCTTTGTCATTTACGAGATAAACATCCGAAAGGATCTGTACCAGTCGCTCCAGCAGCGGACGGAAATTGATTTCGGCAAAATTGTCATGTTCATAGACCAGTTCGTGGACAAGTCCCATCGACTGGATGCGGTTCCTTGTATCCCGCAATATTTTTCCGGGGTCGGCATCGGACTGGAACTCGGATTGCAGTGTCAGCAGGCTGGAAATCACTGCCATGTTGTTCTTTACCCGGTGATGGATTTCGGCCAGCAGGATGTTTTTTTCCCTGAGGTTTTCGCGGATCTGCTCTTCCGCCTTTTTTTGTTCGGTGATGTCGAACTCGCTGTGCAGCACGCGGGCGTATGTTTTTTCATAACCGGGAGCAACTTTCCAGTGGATGGAGACATCACGAATTTCGCCGTCTATTGTCTTGTGCCGGGTTTCAGCAGTAAAGTCCTTGTCACCCCTGGCAATGGCAGCAAGCGATCTGGCAAAATCCTTCCATGTATGCTCCGTAAAAATACTGTTCAATCCTTTGATCAGTGAATTTTTGTGTTCTTCCTTGTAGAGTTTGAGTGTCCGCTGATTGACATCAAGAATCTTGACTTTCTGGAACAGCTTACGGACCATTTCCGGCCTTTCCAGAAAGTAGGTTTCCAGATTATCCGCCGGCAGGTCTTCGCGGTTATTCAGCCAGTGCTTTATAATCGAGAAATCTTTCTCCCATAGAGAGATGGGGGCATCCTCAAACAGCTGCCGGTATTTCTGCTCGCTCTCCATCAGGTCGAGTTCTGCCTGTTTGCGTGCAGTTACATCCCTGACTACGGCTACCAAAACCTTGCGGCCGTCTTTGTTGCGGACCGGATTGATATTCATGTCATACCAGCTGCGTCCACCCAGAAGGTCGAGGTAGTATTCCACATTGGTGAAGCGATTCTTGTCCCTTGCTTTTTTCAGCCCTTCGATCACCTTGTCCCTGGCCGGCCGGGGGAATGAAGCCTCGTACACCGATTTGCCCAGAAAATGATCTTCGGACAGCCGGAATGATCGCGATTTGGGCATGTGATACTCGCGGAATATCAGGTCTTCATCGACCATAAATATGAGCTCATCCATGGTTTCGAAAAGCGATCTGAGCTGCTCTTCGCTGGCCCTTAGCGCATTTTCTGCCACTATGCGTTCGGTGATATCCTCAATAATTCCCAAAATTCCGTTCACTGAGCCGTCTTCTGCTTTTAACGGGGTAAAGAAGCCTCGTACCGGTGTAGTCTTGCCCGACATCATGGACGTGTACACCCCCTCATAGTCCGAAACATTACCCTCAAAAGCGTTTGCAATCGCCTTTTTTGCTTCTTTATTTTGAATGCTGAGAACATCAAACCCCAGCAGCTGTTCACGTGAGGAGCCAATAATATTCACAAACTGGTCATTGCATGTTGTGATCCTGCCACTGCCATTCACATGCATGATGCCGAACGGGGCGTGCTCAAAAATCCGGCGGAGGCGTTCTTCGCTGCGGCGCAGGGCCTGTTCTGCAAAATGGTGTTCGGTGACATCCTCAGCGGAACAGACGACAAAACGAACCGAACCATCAGAGGCGAGTTTCGGATTTTTTGTAATCCTGAGAAGACGAGACTCACCGGCAGCGTTGGTCACCCATTCGTTCGCGGCCAGTGCTTTTTTCTCATTAAATACCCTTTGGTTACCTGATACACAAATATCTGCTTCTGAGCGCGAGAGCACTTCGTACAGGCTTTTATTCTGTACATCCTCGACGGTACGTCCGAGGAAATCAGCGTGGGCTCTGTTTACATTACCATAGGTTTCCAGATCTTTCAGATACCATATCTGCGTGGAAATATTGTTGGCCAGCAGTTCGTACTCTTCCCGCAATCTTCTCTCGTGGGTGATATCTGTCAGTGTTGCGGAAACGTACATATTTTCCGGTGACTGCAGCTCCACGCGCAGCCAGAGATCAAGCGGGGCGACGTAATCCTCAACAATGGTGCTGCTGCCATTGCATGCAACCTCTCCTATTTTTTCGATCCATGTAAACCCCTTCGCACGCAGATCCGGCAGGACATTTCCGATTCTTTTATTTTCGATTTGGCCGGGCAACAACCCGGTATGCCGGCAAAAAGCGGGGTTTACCTCGAGAATGTAAAGATCTTCGGGGCGGCCGTCATCATCCAGAACTATTTTGCCGAATGCATAACCCACCTGAGATTCCATCAGAATCTTTTTGTAATAGTCCTCTTTCATTGTCTGCGAGTGTAAAAAATTGCTTCAGGAAATAATGATGCGGGCCCGGGTTCTCAAGAGCGACCCCTGTTGTCGTCTGCGGGAAAATAAATTGGAGAATATATGGGTTTTGCTGCAAAACTGCACTTCGGCAACTTTTTTTTCTCATCTCATCAGCAGCATCCCGGAGTTGCCGCCTCTTTTTTCTCTTTCATTCCGGTATAAAATGGTTTGTGCGGTTTGAAACGGATTTCCACAGACAATCCGGTATCACCGGATGCGATGTCAATAATACCCCCAATTTGTTGTACAAGACCGTGTATGATCGTATATCCAAAAGACTCCGGGGTTTCCAGGGCTGCTGTATCAGCGACTCCCTTTCCGTCGTCACGGACCACCAGTTTGCAGCACTCACCGTCTTTGTGACATATTACATCAATAACTCCGCTGTCATTTCCATCAAAGGCATGCAAGCAGGCATTAGTGATCAGTTCATTGGCAAGAAGCGTGCAGGGAACGGACTGATTCATTTCAAGCATCAGATCGTCACAGGTGATGTTGACGGATATGTCTTTGTCATGACTTCCGTAAATCTGCTTGATGTTATCAGCCAGGCGCTTAAGCAGTTCATCAAACCTGATCTCGGCAAAATTCTGGTCCTCATACACCAGTTCATGGACAAGAGCCATGGAGCGGATGCGGTTGCACGTATCCCGAAGCATGGTAAGCGGATCCTGCCCGGCCTGAAAATCCGACTGCAGTGTCAGCAGACTCGAAATCACTGCCATGTTGTTTTTCACCCGGTGATGAATTTCCGAAAGCAGAACGTTTTTTTCCCGCAGGTTTTTTTGGATGAGAGCTTCGGCCTTTTTGCGATCGGTGATATTCATGGCGCTGATAATCACCCTGGAATAGGAAGATTCATGGCCGGACATCACCGACCAGTGGATATCAAAAATAAGCTCGCTTCCGTCAAAGGCCCGGTGTTTGTGTTCAAAGGCTGCTTCGGTGCCTCCCCTGGCAATTAACTTGAGGACAGTGATGTAATTATGCATTGAACCTTCATGAAAAACGCGATCCAGTGCATCCAACAGCTGCTCTTTGGAATCCGCCTTATGCTCGGTGACGGCGGTTTTATTGACGTCGCAAACAACCACTTCTCCCATCAGATTCAATGCTTTTTCAGGATTGTTCTGCAACCAGGAACCAAGATCCGTATCAAGTTCCAGCTTCATCCGGTCCATCTGTTCTTTCACCATAGAATAGTCCATTTCAATCAGCGAAACCGGTGAATCTTCAAACAGCTGGCGGTAGCTGGCTTCCCTTTCACGAATGGTAAGCTCAGCATCTTTGCGCCGTGTCACATCCCTCACGACACCAATAAGAATCCTGTTTCCTTCATAATCACGGGCAGCGGTAATATTCATATCATGCCACAATCGTTTATCGGGCAGGTCGACATAATATTCGACATTTGAATATTCCCCTGTTCTGCGGGTGTACTTGAGGGCATTCCAAATTTTTGCCCTTGCAGGCTCGGGAAACTCGATATCATCCAGATGTTTTCCGAGAAAATCCTCTTTGGGCCTGTAAAGTGTGCGGCTTTGAGGCTGACTGAACTCGACAATAATGTCGTTGCAGTCAACCACAAAAATGGTCTCATCGATACCTTCGACAAGCGAGCGAAGCTGTTGCTCGCTGACCTTCAGTTCCTTTTCTGCTTTTTTTCGATCCGTAATATCCTCAATAATACCAATCCCGCCTTTAATAGCCTGATGTTCCGATTTTATCGGTGCGAATATACCTCTCAGAGGGGTGATCTTTCCTGAAGTAACCGATTCGTACTCTCCGTCATAGGTACTTATGTCGCCAGCGAGTGCCTTTGAAACAGCGCTTTTGACCTTGGTATCAGGGAGATCAGACATATTCAGACCTACCAGAACATCGCGTTCGGATCCAATAATTTTGACAAAATTTTCATTACAGTCGGTTATGATGCCATCGGCACTGAAGTGGAATATGCCAAGGGGAGAGTTCTGAAAAATCTGCCGGAACTTCTCCTCACTCTGGCGCAATGCCTGCTTTGCCCGCCGGCGCCCGGTGATGTCCTCGGCTGTACAGGCCAGGAACTCCACATTGCCGTAGCGGTCACGTTTGGGGTTTTTGGTGACGCGCAGCAGACGGCGTTCGCCCTTGCCGTTGGTTGCCCACTCCTCGGTGGTAACCGGTGCCTTTTTGTCAAAAATCTGACAGTTATTGGCATAGCAAATATCGGCCTCGGTTTTATTCAGAAACTGGTACAGGCTTTTGTCCTGAATTTGGTGTTTCGGAATACCAAGAAAATCGGCATGAGCCTGGTTGACTCTGCCATAGTGCTCGCAATCCTTGAGATACCAGATCTGGGTACCGATGTTGTCGACCAGAAGATCCTGCTCATCCTCCGCCCTTTTAAAATTGGTAATATCGACAAATATGGTCGAAAAGAAATGCTTTTTGGGAGAATATGCCTGCACACGGTACCAGCGCTGTAAGTGACCGAAGTACTGTTCAAACATCAATTCACCCTTATTCAGGGCGATGTCGCCATATTTGCCGATCCAGTCAAATTCATCATTTGCAATATCCGGAATAACTTCCGTCACGGGCCGGTTGCAGATCTCTGAGCCCTTCAATCCGGTCAGCCGTTCAAACTCCTTATTCACATCCAGGAAAACGTAATCACATGGACGTCCGTGATCATCCAGGACTATTTTGTGCCAGGCATAGCCATAAGGTGCTGATTTGATGAGATCCTTGTAGTGAACGTGCGCCATGGGCAGCCCTCCAGGATGTTCAGAAAAGTATTTTTAGCAGGTTACACCTGAGTTATTCCGTTTGTCGCATTTTACAATTATCAAGGCCAATGTCAACTTTTGTGCATAGAAACCCGGCATCATTTTGATTTTCTGTTATTTATGCCAGTGGCAACACTTCCTCCTCCGGAAAACGTGATTATGTGCGATCCCCCTGATTTAGTGATGAGAGAGCGGGATGATCACAGTTATCGGAAGAAAAAGAGGTGAGCTTAAGCTTAGATATTCAAAACTTTTTGCATAAGTACCTCTTGGAATGAAATTCAGTTTAGTGTTGGATTAAGCTTCAGAAGAATTCAGAAATCTATGACTGATAAGAAGTGATAAAGTTTCTATGGCGCAGAATAGTAGTGACAAAAGATTTCATATCTTGGCAAAAAAAGTATATCGATCGACACCTCTTCTGGGAACTTTACAAATTGTTTCTATATCGCTAAAGCCAACCTTATTCAACCATTCTGCAATCCATGTATCCGGATCGGAGCCCATGTCTGGCAGTAATTTGTGCCAATGAAAATTGATTTCATTTGATTGACCCATTTCAAATATTAACCCGAAATTTGTTTTCCTAGAAAAACTTGTCATCAAATGTTCTGCGTATTCCAACCCCTTTTCCATAATTATATGATGAATCACAGAAAGGGAAATTGTGATATCCGTTGAGGGGATTTGCTTAATGATTTGTTCGTCATATAAGCTTCCGGTATACAAAGCAAAATTTTCAAACCCATTAAGACATAGAGACCATTGTGCCGTCATTACTTTAATTTTGCTTGCATCCATTCCTACAGAGAAACACCCCTCTTCACAACCTATTCTTAGATAATGACCTTCGCTGCAACCATAATCACTTAGCGATAGACAATTACTTTTCCTGATAATGTCTCGTATCACCAAGTCTCTTTCCATAGAGTATCTACCCGAAGATATTTGTTTATTCTCTATAAAAACCGGCTGATATGTCTCAATATTGCCAAGTAGTTTTACAAAATGATCTTTTGCTTTTGTCAATGAGTCTTTTTTAGCTCCCTCATTTAAGAGATATTTATAATTATTTCTTGAACCATTACTCTTTGGCGTAGAGATAGTTTTTTTGGCCACTGAAGATTCAACGTCCTCTTTCAATAGTATTCTGCAATGATGTAAATACAAATCCATTGAAGAGATTACTTTTTCAAGCTCCTTGCTAACTGACTGCTTTGTTGCTTCTTCTTTTATGCCTTTCGAAATAACAGCTAAAGTATTTTTCATCTTATACAGGGAAAAATTCGCCCTTGTAATACAACCTATTCTGGCAGCTGAGACGATATCATCCGGGTCATAACCTTCATTTACCGAAGACCAATTCTCTACATAGGTATCTACCACTTCATAAAACCATGCTTCCAAATTGTCCAAATTTGGCCAATGTGTGCCCGCTGCATAATTTGGATGAATCATCCTTCCGACATCTTCACCCGGAAAACCTGTACCCACAGTAGCCCAGTCAATTGCAACCAGCCCATTACTACTTCGTATCAAATTGTTTCTATGCAGGTCAGAGTGACACAAAACTTCAGGGAGCCTGTCTGATAGTTTTCCGAATATTTCATTTACTTTTTTTTCAGTAAGGCGAATAATTTCTTTTGCATCATCGACCCAGGTATCCCTCATGTTCATCTTGACCAAATAGTCTGCAATTTGCCTGGCAGAAGTCAATGAATTCCTGAATTGACTCATTTTCGACCTGTAAAACCAGTCTTTCTTATCTCCGACCTTTACTATTTTATTAAAATCAGCTATGGCTTTTGCCGCTTCTAAATAATCAATTCTTCTCCAGGGAGTACCTTTATCGTAATGATATTCCAATATCATTACGATCCTATCTTCATTTCTATCAATAGCTAAGGCTCTGGGAAACTTTAGCGCATGTCCTTCAAACAAATGTTGATTCTCATAAAATAAGCCCTCCCTCTCCCAGTAGTTTGTCTCACTCTCGAATGTATATCCTTTTTTCTGTAAAACTTTTATGAGCAAACTTGCAGATCTGATGTTCGACTGATTGCGATATTTAACTGCAGCTTCGTAAACAACTGCCGTACTTGCTCCTCTCGCTTTCCCCTCTACATCATAATATGCAACACTTTGAATTATTGGAGCTTCTTGTTCCGTTAGCTTACGAATTGCCGCTTCAATTAACCTGGTAGAAGGTTTATTTTCATCAGAGATATCGACCTTACGCTTCTTATTTTTTAAGTTCAAATCAATTGGGCTATCATCATTTTTGACGACCCAAAACCATTTGTTAAAATTAATCGAGTTTTGCCATAATGTATGAGTTATGCTCAGGTTATAAGCATTACCTTTTCCAAGAAAACCCGCTTTTATGATAAAGGGCTGTTTTTCCGCATTCCCCTCAAGCACCTCCATCATCTTACGCTCCTGCGGACCACTCCGATACGTACTCACATCTTTGAGCTGAATCCAGGACTCAACTGTTCTGACCATCAGCCATTTTGCAAGACCGGTTTTGACAGGCGCATGATCCTGGCCTGATACCGGCAACATGAAAGGAAGATCCAAACTCATGTTCTCCTGTCCCAGGCTTGTGGTCTGAATCAGTTTCTGCATCACTGCCACGGCCTGCCCTTGTTTACCCAATGCATGTAATGTCCGCACCAGCGTGAACACAACAGGGGCACTTTCCGTCCCCTGATTGTACAAATTGATCAACATCTGAGCCGCCGCAAGCAACAGTTTTGCCTTCTTGCTTCCGGCATGACCGGCAGCCGCCCCAAATACTTCAATCTGTTCTGCTGCTAACAGATAATTTAGTGCCTTTACATACTTTTCAGTGTCTCCTGAAACCTCAATACTCTTGCACTGCTCCATCAACTCATCGGTCCACGGCAGTTTTGCGAGCTCCGTTTTCCAGAGATCGATCTTCGGCTCATATGTTGCGACTGCCTCATCATACAGCCATCCGGCTTCTTTAGCTGCCCCTCGCTGACTCTGATGAATTGCTATCAGATTCAGCAGATAAGGATCAGCACCCGCATTGGCATCATGTTCCGTCAAAATGTTCGCCCCGGGTACATATTCATACAAGATGTATCCAAAACCGGCCGCAACTTCCGCAAAATCACGCGAGTTCTGCCCGCTTAATGCAATCAAAAGCAGTGGTTTTTCCTCTTTGACAAGCTGCTGTGCCCCCTTCAATGCAGCGGTCTCTTCTCCGTTGACATCAATTTTCAGCAGACCCACCTCCGGACGCCCCTCAAACTCCCACCAGGCATCCAGCGTGACAAGGTTCACCTCATCGCCCTGTCCGTCAGCAACGATCGTGCTCTCCTCCGGAGTCTTCCCATGCTTCAAAACAGCTTTGCCCGGTGTTTCCGACACTGCCCGGCCAATCACCTCGAGCTGCTCAAACCCGTTCTCCAGCTTGCTCATCTCCAGATGTCTGCGCGCCAGCGACCCCGCCTCAAATGCATACACCTTTCCTCCCGGACCCACTTTTTTCGCCATCGGCAGCGCGTACACGCCGAAACCGGCGCCAACATCCACCACGCTCATGCCCGGCTTCAGGTAATCCCGCACAAACTGGAGCTCCGGCTCGTACCATTGTTCCTGCTCCAGCAACACATACGGCGTCAGCATGTTCAGGTCGGCCGGTGTGCAGATGGTCACATCGTCTTTGGTCTCGATTTTCCATGTTTTTTCCTCATTACTGTCAACTGAGCCGTTACCGGTACTGCCCTTCACGGGATTACCATTTGTTTCCGGTGACAGGGTCCCATTCCCGTTTGCATTAATATCACCCGATGCCTGCTGCGCACCGTTTCCGGATGCATTTGCCACCGCTTCTTCTTTTTCAACTGCTGATTTTTTTGTGACAGATACACCCGCTTCCACCGCAATATGATCCCGCCATTCGTCATCAGCAGATTCCCATCCTGCCACGCGCTGCTTCCACATCTCACGAAACGCCACCGCCAGATGTGCCCCGAACCGCTCACCATCGCACAGCGCCGACAACCGCACCCGCTCCCGCAGGCCCGCCCGCAGCTCCGCAAGCGCCTCCTTGTCCGAGGCCAGTGCCACCGCCTTCGCGATGTAATCCTCACGGCTGCCGGTCACCATCTCCGGCAAACCCGCATTCATCAGATGGGTCGTGGAATGCCGCCCGGCAAAGGTCGGACCCGGCAGCGTCACTACCGGTACACCCATCCAAAGCGCCTCGCATGTACTCAAACCGCCGGAATACGGCCAGGGGTCCAGCGCAATATCCACACGGTTGTACGCATCCAGCAGTTCCGGATGCGGCGACATCCCCTCAAAGATCAGCCGTTCACGGGCAATGCCCGCAGATTCCATCTGACTGATAATGCTGTCCGTGAACATCGCGGTATCGTATTGCTTGCTCTTGAGAAACAACCGGCTGTCCGGCACGCGATGCATGATTTCCGCCCACTTTTCGATGAGCCGGCTGTTCACCTTTGTCGGATTGTTGAAACAGCCGAAGGTGATGTACCCCTTTTCTTCTGCCGGCAGGGGTCCCACTTCCGGGGCGTATTCGGGCGGCAGAAAGCAGATGTAATCATCGGGCATGCGGATCAGCTTCTCCGTGTAACAGGGCTCTTCTCCTTCGGGCGACTCGTGCCAGTCGGTGATCAGGTAGTCCATGGCGCGGAGCCCGCTGGTGTTGAACAGTCCGCCAACCCACTTCACAATGACCGGCGCCGGCTCCATCGCGACCGTCTTCAGCCGGTTGTACGCCGAATGGCCGGAAAGCTCGACCAGAATATCGACCTCATCATCCCGGATCATCTGTCCGACAACCTCATCGCTGTATCCGACAATCGGTTTCCACTCATCCGAAGCCGCGTGTATCCTTTTTGTGATCAGGTCGTTGATGTTATTGTTGGTGTAGCAAATAATTTCAAACTGATCGTCCGGCAGGTTTTCCAGGGCTTCCGTGATCATCCAGCCCACCGGATGCCGGAAGAACCCACCGGAAATAAATCCGACACGCAGCTTGCGGTCCGGGCTTTTATCGGCCGGCACGGGGCGCTCCGGACGGATTTCCGGCGCGAAGTGCCTGTCCCACTCCATATGCGCCTCAAAAATTTCCTCCCGGGTTCTTTCGGGATTGTAATGGAGTCCCATCAGGTAATTGGAAAGGGACTCCGTGGACCCCGGCTGATCACGAAATGCCTGCCGGTAGTTCTGTTCCGACTCGTTGAACCGGCCCATATCCTGAAGCGTCAGGGCATAATTGGATCGCACCGCACCGAATTTCGGCTTTTCGGACAAAATGTCCTCGTAGCGGGAAATTGCTTCCTCGAAACGGCCTTCTGCACGGCACACCTCAGCCAGCGATATTCTCGCTTCCAGATCGCGTGGCATTTTTTCCAGAATGGCCCCGAGGCAGGCCCTGGCTTCCTGATATTCCCCGCTTTTCTGGTGGATAAGTGCTTTCTGAATATTTGCCTGATGGTATTCCGGGTCGACTTTCAGGGTAATATCGAACAGCTCCATGGCTTTCCTGAGATTGCCCTGGTCCTTGTAGATGGATCCGATGCGAAATGCCACACCGGCGCTTCGCGGATCGAGCTGATTGGCTTTCTGATAGCATTTGAGCGCACTTTCAAGTTTTGCCTGCGCCCTGTAGGCCGATCCGAGATTGAGCCACGCCTTGAAGAAATCGGGTTTCCGCTTCAGCGCCTCCTGCCCGTATATCACCGCTTGCTCATGATTCCCCTGTTTGTGCTCGGCCACGGACATCAAATGCCAGGTTTCCGGCTGATCGGACCCAAGCTCCTGTGCCTTGCGCAGGAATCCGGCTGCATCACCATTCCTGTCCTTCTGCATCAGCGCCACGCCCATATAGTGAAACACCGGCCAGGGAGCATTCTTTTTCTTCACCAGAGGCCGGAGTGTCTTTATGGCTTTGTCGGGATTCGGTTTTTGGCTGTTCAAAAGGGCGATCGCCCGCTGCAGCTGCAGTTTCATCTGTTTAAAAGTTTTGATTTATAATGTCAGATAGAATGACATGACCGTTTCAATCATGCGCATGTGTGTCCGGATTTCAGCCGGTCATGGACATTTCATGTGTTTAAATATTTGGATTTAAATCGTCACATACAGTACCCATGTTGGCTATAATCATGCTACTGTGTGACGGTAAGCCGCAATTGGTATTTCATGCTAAAAAGCTTTCGGTTTATAATGACAGATGTAGTGTCATGAGTATATATAATCGTATGCCTTTGTGATCGGTAAGCCACCCGGTCATCAGTATTCCATCGGACACTGGTTTTGTGTATGCGTAGCTCATCAATATGTCCGTATCAAACCATTGCAAAGAACATGCCATTTACTGTGGCACGAAACTTGCAGCGATATCTCCCGGAGCACTTTAGAATTTCTTAATCTCATTAAGTTTTTGGCGGATCATTCCGATAACCCGAATAACACGAGCTATCAAACCTGAACCATTATGCGCGACCCACAACTTCAATATCAGCGTCAGGCTGTCATGAACGCCTCACCAATCAAACTGGTGGTAAAACTCTATGACCTGGCCATTCAGTCAACGTACCGTGAAGACGATAAAAAGCTGCGGGAAATCCTCTCCACGCTGATCAAGGGACTGAATTTTGACCATCAGCCGGCCGATCAGCTCTACAGCATCTACCGTTATTGCCAGGATTTGTCTCGTGAAAAGAAATTTGAAGAGATTCGGGAGATACTCGAACCGATTCGTGATGCCTGGGAAGAGTCGGCATCACAGGTCACCGCTGAAAATGCCAAAGGGTAACGATTATGAGTTCCGTAGGAAATATTTTCCAGCAGAATAATCCATACGAAAAATATGTCCAGCAGCTGGTACAGCTTGAAAGCCAGACCAAAATGAAGCTTCAGGCTGAGCAGAGCGATCACCGTGAGCGCAAAGACGCCCTGGGTGATGTGAGCTCCAAGCTGTCCACATTCAACAGCAAGCTGACCGAACTTCAGGATCCCGACAATCAGTCTTTCAGTCCGCTTAAAACATCGTCATCCAACGAAGGCGTGGTCAATGTCCACTCGGCTGACGGCATCGAGCGGCCGTCGACCTATAACATCGACATCGACCGGCTGGCTACCCGTGACACGGCGCTGTCGTCTGTCATGCAGGGCGACGGATTTGATCTTGCGGCCGAAGGCGACGGGGAGATCACTCTGACCATCGGCGACAAGACCGAAACGCTGGCTGTTGCCGCACAAAGGGAAGATGAGGACGGCAATATGGTCGACAAGACCAACCGGGAAATCCTCGAGTCATTTGCCGACCAGGTTTCGGTGCACTTCGGCGAAGAAGCCCAGGCCAATGTGTTCAGCGTGAACAATGAAGAGGTTCAATTCTCCATCCAAAGCCTGATGACCGGCAATGAAAACCGCCTTGAGTTCAGCGATGCCGGCGGAGCCCTGGCTGCAGTGGCTGACGGCACGGCGGCAATGGACGGTATGACGCACCTTGTGCCGCAGGATGAGCTGGATGCCCGTTTCACGATTGACGGGGTCACTTTTGAACGCAGCGAAAACGTAGTTGATGACGCAATAACGGGGCTTACTTTTGAACTTATGCGTCCGTCCGAGCAGGCCGAGCAGATGACCGTCCAGCGTGACACCGACAAGGCACGCTCCAATGTTGATGGTTTTATCTCCGCCTTCAACGACATGAACAAGACCATCCGCGACAAAACATTTGTTGACGCAGAAGGAGACAAACGCGGTGAGTTACAGAACATGAGATCAATCCGAAATCTCACACTGAACCTGCGTCAGACCGGATTGCTGCCCATGGATGGTGCTGAAGAGGGTCAGCTCTCTCGCTTGTCAGAAATGGGCATCGGATTTGACAATGACGGAACCATGCGTGTGGAAGACAGCGCGCTTCTGAACGAGATGCTGGAAACACGTCCGGGCGAAGTGACCGAATTTTTCACCAGCGAGGAATCTCCCATTGCGCAGATGAAAGAGCAGACCGAGGCGTACACCAGGGCCCGTACCGGGATCATCGCTTCCATGAAAGACGGTATCGATCAGCAGATCAGCCGCCTGGATGACCGTATTGCGGCCCAGGAACGCTATCTGGAGCAGTATGAAGAGCGTCAGCGGGATGAGTTCAACCGTCTGCAGCAGATCATCACTGAGGGACAGGATCAGTTCAATCAGGTGATGGGATTTCAGCAGCAACTTGGCATGTTTTAAACTGGTTTGACAATGGACGAACTACTCCGGCATATCGATAAGATCAACAGTATCAGCAGTGATATTTTGACGCATGTAAGCACGTCGGACAATCAGCCTGATGCTGAGCGTATTGGTAAAGAAATTGCCGGTGAGGAACAGGATGCCGGTATTTCTGACTTTGACAAACTTGAAAAAATGCTGGCTGACCGCAGGGAGCAGATTGACGCAATGCAAAACAGCATCGACAATCTGGAACCCTCTTTCGTCCGGAATTTGTCCGATTCTGATCGCAGCGCCCTGAATCACCGGTTTAACGAGTTTAAAAAGATCCATGAACAGACAGAGTCCGTCCTGAATGAAAAGATGGAGGGACAAAAAGAACAGTTGGGCGGGGCATCCAACTTGCGCAAGGCAGAAGAGAAATATCACATTTTGGGCGAGCCTGATATTTCTTATTTTTCAGAACGCTAAGATATTTGTATTGAAATGGATATTAAGAAACTGACAACACACCTGAACGGGTCGCAGCCCGCCAAAAAAGGGCAGTCCGCATCAGGAGCATCCTCTGTAGACGGCGAAAAAAACGGATCTCAGGACAAGGTTTCGCTTGACGGATATTCTTTCCGGAAGAACGAACTACTGTTTGCAAAAACAGAATACGAAAAACAGACTCAGGCATCTTTTGAGAAAATGAATGTATTGAAAGCCAAACTTGCCGAATATGACACGGCAAAAAGCGAGTCTTCAGAAAAGGCGGCAGAAACAGAAATCGGACAAAAGCTTAACGATCCGGCTGTCTGGACCGGCATTGCCAGAAAAATGCTTGAGGAGTAACCTGCCTTTCTTATAAATGCTTCCGCTATATCAGGTTTGTGGTTGACAGATGAGATATCCGTTTTTGGAATAACCGGTAATTTTATTATTCTGTCACAGCGTTTATTCATCTACATTACCATAACACCTATTTAATTTTCAATGAAAGGTCGCATACTTATTGTCGACGACGATAAATTATTGCTTGATTTCATGGAAGAGCACCTGACCATGAACAAGTATGATATTCAGTCTTTTGAATCTCCCGAAAAAGCGCTCTCATGGCTGGAAAAAAACAGCGTTGACCTCGTCATTAGTGATGTCAAAATGCGGGAAATGACCGGGGATGAGGTTCTGAATCATGTAAAAAAGCACCACCCGGGTACGGGAGTCATCCTGATGACGGGCTTCGGCAACATCGAGCATTCGGTCAACGCCATCCGCAAAGGCGCTTTTGACTACATTACCAAGCCATTCACTGCACGCGAAGTGCTGTATCGCATCAACAGGTATTTCAACAGTCTCACAGAGGATTCCAGCAATAAAGAATCGCAGCAAAAAGAACCTGCTTCCAGACAGCAGCCTGCCTCTGAAGCGGCAGCCACCCATGAGCAGGACCTTTCAGAGTCTCAGAAAAAAGGGAAGACTCCCGGACCCAAAAAAGTCAAAATGGTCGGGAGGCACAAAAACATAAAAAAGCTGCTCAACCTGCTTCCCCGAATTGCCAACAATAACGCGCCCGTGCTTATTCAGGGTGAAAGCGGCACCGGGAAAGAGGTTTATGCACATCTGGTCCAGCAGGAAAGCAACCGGGCCAACGAGGCTTATGTCAAGATTAACTGCGCCAACCTGCCCTCCGAACTGGTGGAGAGCACCCTGTTCGGTCATGTCAAGGGAGCGTTCACCGGAGCTATTACCGACAAAAAAGGCGCCTTTGACAAGGCAGACAGCGGAACCCTGCTTCTGGACGAAATCACCGAAATCGAAATCAGCATCCAGGCCAAGCTGCTTCGTGTCCTGCAGGAAAAGGAATTTCAGCGGGTCGGAAGCCAGAAACCGGTCAAGGTTGATGTCCGCATCATCGCCACTACCAACCTGAACATCAAGGAAGCCATGGCCGAAAACCGTTTCCGGGAGGATCTCTTCTACCGGCTTAATGTATTTCCGATTGTCATCCCGCCGCTTCGTGAAAGAAAAGAGGATATCCCGCTCCTGGTTGAGCATCTGATCAAAAGATATACCGATGAGTATGAACTTCCGGAAAAAAAGCCGACCGATGAACTCATGAATTATCTCATGCAGCAGGAGTGGAAAGGCAACGTTCGGGAGCTGGACAATGTCATTCACAGGGGCGTGATCCTTTCCGGTGACAAAGACGAACTGTGCATCGATGACATCGAAGATCAGCTCTTCTCTCAGGCTTCTGAAGAAATAAAATCCGAGGTGCTGTCCGATGTTCCGCTTATTCCCATCGAAGAGATGGAACTGCTGATGATCAAGAAGGCGCTGGAGCGCACCCGCGGCAATCAGAAGGAAGCGGGCAAACTGCTCGGCATCTCAGACCGGACCATTCGCAACAAGCTGAAAAACAGCGGATATTCAGCTGAAGATGAGGAACAGCTGATCGGCTCCCGGCACTGACCGGCACTGACCGGCTGCTAAACTGCTTTGCGTTTCCTTCTCCTGATGCCAGTCAGCAGCGACCGCGCCTTGTCGATATCCTTGCTTTTAGACAGCGCTACGAGCCATCTGCGCATATACACATCGTTTTCGGGCTCATTTTCCACAAGTTCCTTATAGCGGGCGGAAGCAAAATCGTACCATCCGTTCCTCATAAACAAACCCAGGCAGTCAAAAAGAAGCTCCTCCCGCTGTTCATCCATTTCACCCGGCGGGATATCACCGAACATCTTGCGGTAGTAGTGTACCGAACAGTCGTATTTTTCCAGCTCCAGGGCAAAAATCAAAAGCCGTTCCAGAAGCTTATTGCCGGAATCAGCCTTAACAGACGCTTCAGAATCATCAGACGCAACAGCTGCCTTATCAGACTCATACAGTTTCTGGTAATACGAAAACGCACCTTCCATATTCCCTGCGCGCGCTGACATGTCGGCCAGTTGTTTAAGGGTCTCTGTTTCCGACAATGTGCGGTCAAAGCTGGCTCCCGAGACCTGCTTGTTCATCCTGTGATATTCACTCAGGACATCATGTGCTTCCTGCCATCGCTTTCCAAGCTGATGGATCCGGAAAAGGATCAGATAAGGAAGCCACTGGCGCGGCTGCAGCCGGATGGATTTTTCTGCAAATTCAGCAGCCCGGTCCCATTTGAACTGCTCGGCCTTGCATCCGGCCAGGCCGTTCAGGGCGGCTGCCCTGTCACAAACAAGCAATTTTTCGGTCTTCAGCACTTTGCGGAACTGAGCCGCCGCAAGTACGTAATCACCCTGCTGAACAAGCCTTCTTCCTGCCACGAGAAACGATTGTGATGACGGCCTTGGCGAAACGAGCTCCCGTTCGGTATCCAGATCAGCAAACGGGTCACTTTCGCGCTGAATGGTAACGGGCTGATGACCGAGACGGATTTTCTTTCTGAAGAGATAGCCGCTGCCGTCAGGCAGCCCGATCCCGTCGAACGGGTTGTCGGCAGCCGATGATACCAGCCGGATCTGATAGCACTGGTGCATCGATCCGTTTTCGCGCCACCGGATCAATACCGGTTTCCAGTAATCTTCTGAGATATCCTGTATGCCGGGAATCGAGCTGAGATCCGGTTTTTCATCATCCTGAAGAAAAAGAACCCAAGGCGCTTTTGCTGCGGCCGCCATTTTATTCCACACACCGGTCCGGTTTTCCTCATCAGTATAACGGTACCAGGAGACTTTGCCCTCAAGCGACTTCGGACACGCGTCCGGAGAGGCGACCTGAACTGCCGGAAACACTTTCAGCCACTGAAACAGAGTTGAAGGAACCGGTTTTGATGAATCCGACAGATACAGTGCCGGCTCGACCCAGTCGATCCTGTGCTTCTGCTGTCCTTGTTCTGTGTTCATATGTCCGTCCGGTTTGTTGTGGTCAAAACAGTCCGCTACAGATAATCAAGCAGCGTATTGTGAATCATCTGTGTGTGTACCGCCATGGCGGCTTCGAAAGCAATCTGAGTCCGCTGCATATCTGAAAATGACTTGGCATAATCGGTGTCAACCAGCTCGCTGACATCCGATTCCATCACAATGTTGGTCGATTCATACTGCTCGGTCATGAATTCCAGCCTGTTGATGTTGTTCCCGAGGCGGGATGCCATGATGGAGGTATGATCGATCACTTCGCTGATATCCGTGAGCATGGCGTTCAGCGATTCGGTGTCATCATCCATCAGCGCCTGTTCGATATTGCCGATGACTTCGAACATGTCCCCTGCGTCGGTGTCCCGCAGTTCCACACCGTTGATGCTGATCTCAATGAACAGCTTGTCGCCGGCCTGGACCCTGGGTGTCGTATCGTTGCTGTTGTTGGCCACCCCGCCGGGAGCGGCATCATCAAACTCCATCGGCTCCTGATCGGAGTTGGTCCCGGCAAACAGATATCTGTCACCATAGGATCCGTTCAATGTCGCAACCATGGTATCCTTGATGCCGGAAATCTCTTCCGCCATGGACTCTCTGACTTTATCGCGCGAGGTATCCGATGCTCCGTGAGTGGCAATTCGCTTGATATCGATGAGACTGTCGATGGTTTCATCAAGAGCTTCCTGAGCCAGTCTGCCCTGACGCAACCCGTTGCTGATATTTTTCTGATACTGCTCCTGTTTGCGGATATCCTCTTCAACAATCCGGCTTCGCTGGAAGGAAACAGGATCCTGCGAGGGTATCCGCACCCGCTTCCCGCTGGAAAGGTCCGACTGAATGCCGGCCATCTTGCTGCGGTTTTTGTTGATATCCCGCATGAAATCGTCAAAAATGATTTTCTGAGTGATGCGCATGATTACCTCACAAGACTGATTAGTGTATCGTACATTTGCTGGGCTGATGACATGACCCGTGCGGCTCCCTGATAGGCGTTCTGATACTGGATGAGCTTGCTCAGCTCCTCATCCACATTCACCCCGGCCTCACGCTCCTGCTGAACTTCCAGCATCCGTATCTCGGATTCTCTGGAGTCGGCCGCCGTCCGCAGCTGCGCCAGATTGCTTCCGGGCTCGCTGATAAGGTTGACCGCGTAGTCCACAACTTTCCGTCCGTCTATAAGCTGCTCGTTCCGCAATTCGGCCATGGATGCCGCCATGTCACCGTTTCCTGCCTGTCCGGCAACAGATGATGCCGCGATGTGCTCGTGATTATCCGCAATCTCCTGATTGATGCGGATGTCGGATGCCGAGGTGAAATCCGGGTCGAAAAAGTCGCGCGATTCGTCATCGGCCAGACCATATCCGCTGCTGTGCAGGGTGTTGATTTCGGTAACGAGCGTCTCTGCAATCCGGTCGAGGCGGTCTTTCATACCGGGTATTTCATTTTCATAAATATCAATGCCGGCAGCCAGCTTGCCTCCGCTGGCATTCACCGAAGTTCCGTTCTCCAGGCGCAGGTCGAACTGCTTTTCGACATCGTCATTATGCGCAACGATTTCCCGGTGCGTGTCCTGGTTGAGGACCTGCACACCGCCGATGCGAATCTCGAGTCCGCCGTTTTTGGCGGTCATCGTTTCGATGTCGACCAGCTCGGAGAGCTCCTCAAGCTTCTGAACCTGTACATCCAGACTGGCATGATCCGGTCGTTCCATGGCATCGGAGACAGTGATGGACTTGTTCAGGCTGGCCAGGTCAGCCAGGATTTCATTGATCTTGTCAACGGTGGTATTCACCGAATCTCTGGTGACGTCGCTAACGCGGTCAATACTGCGGTCCATGTCCCCCATCTTTTCCGAAAGCTGCCGGGCTTCTCCGACCAGGTTATTGCGGACACTGAAGTCCTGCGGATCGTTGGAGAGTTCTGAAAACGTATCGAACAGGCTGCCGATACGCACATCAAGATCGCCGCCGGAATCGGAAGCAACCGATGTTTCCAGCTGTTCGTACAGTTTGATTTTTTCCTCCATGAAGCCCATTTCCTGGCGCTTGTCGCCAAGCTGGACATCAATAAGTTCATTGCGAAGCCGCGATATGCTGGTGATATTCACCCCGAGTCCGGAATGGAGACCCCTTACGTGCTGGCCTACCGGCTCTTTCTCCACTCTCTGACGACTGTATCCCGGTGTATCGGCATTGATGACATTATTGGAAGTCACTGACAGCGACCGTTCCGCGCTTTGCAGTCCGCTTTTGGAAATTTCAAATAGGGTTTTCATGTGTTTATAATTTATGATTCTGACGTCACATGTAGTACCCATGTTGGCTATAATCATGCTCCTGTGTGACGGTAAGCCGCCATGGGTATTTCATCTGTTTAAAATTTTGGATTTATACAGTCAGATGTAATGCCATGACCGTATTTAATCATATGCCTGTGTGTCCGGGCGTCGGCCCGGTCATGGACATTTCATGTGTTAAAAAGTTATGATTTCTAATTTCCTCATCCTTCCTGGTTCACTGCCATGCCGGACATCACTCCTGACTTCACCCCTTTCTGGCTGTAGTGTACATTTTTTGCATCCTCTACGCCGTAGAGTGTCTGCATGAGCGATTTGTTCTGCTGTTGTGCAAAGTCCAGCAATTCCACCAGTTGTTTCTGCTTGCGCTGCAGCTTGTCAATATTCTGTGAAATCTGATCTTTCCATTTGACAATATCCTCCGCGTGGTCCGGATAGGACTCCCTGAGCAGTTCCAGAGATACCCTGCTGTCATTGCGGGAGGCGCCGGGAATGCTGGTAACAAGCGAATTGATGAACGCTTTCTCGGCATTCATGAATGTTTGCTGGGCTGAAACATTCTTTTCCGTGCACCGGACAAGCTTGTCTGCTTCGGATGCTATCACGGCATTGACCTGCTCATCCATCACTTCAAGCAGGTGCTGACTGGCATGGTCGAGCAGTCTTGCTTTTCGGGACAATTCATTGATGGGAAAGGTGCTTTGGGAGTGATTCTGCATAACTGCTCCTGTTAACTGGTAATAATTTTTGTGTGTTTAAAATCCTGATTCCAAATGATACTTGAGTTTTCATGACCGTATGTATTCATGCTGCTGCAGACCCGGGACCATGTCCGGCCTAGTTCATCTCATTTCACTTCAAAGTGTGGTTTTCCGTTCTTTTGTCGTTCAATTCCACCGGTCCTTCAGAAGCCGGCCTGTTTTCATCTTTTTCATTGAGTCCGGGTTGGCTGTTCCAGTATTTCGTCACCAGGTCAGCCATTCCGAGCTGCCTTTGTGATGCCAGTTTTCCGGCAAGCGTGTCTGTTACAAATTCACGGTACATGCTGTTTGCCTGTCCGGGCCCACCATTGTTATCGGCCATTTCGAACGTATTTTTAGTCATTTCACGAACGAGATGACGCGCAAACAGTTCCTCAAACTCTTCAGCCGTTTTTTCCCGGCGGATGGTCTCGTGGCGGTCGTCACCCGGTGATACATTTTTCAGCTGGAGGAGATTTTCAATATTCATAGTGCAAAAGAGATATTTCTGTTGTTACATCACAATAAGTTTTCCCCTGAGAGAACCCGACCGGTCAAGCGCCTGAAAGATGGAGATGATATCGCGGGGACTGAGTCCCAGTGAGTTCAACGATCCCGAAAGCTGATCGACCGTCGTCTCCGGCTCCAGAAGAAGAGTCTGGGCCGCCTGCTCGCTGATGCCCACTTCCGGTATCTGTCCCACAACGGTTTCACCCGGTGAGAACGGCGGTGGCTGGGATATGAATGGCGTCACCTGCGTACGCACCTGAATGTTGCCGTGTGCAATCATCACTTCATCGATAATGACATTGCCACCGGCTACAATCGTGCCGGTGCGTTCGTTGATGACGACCCGTGCCGGTGTGTCAACAGTAATTTCCTGCTCCATGATCAGGCTGGTAAACACGTTCATGTTTCCTGCGTCGTCGCGGAACGCCTCCGGCCACGCAACCCGAACCAGTCCGGGATGCTCAATATGCGCCAGATCTTCGTCAAACGTTTCATTAATCTGTTCGACTATACGCCGGGCGTTTGTGTGATTGGGGTCACGAAGCACCAATCCCAGCGGAGTTTCACTGTCATGCGAAAACGTGGTGTTTTTTTCGACCATCCCCCCTCCCGGGACCGTGGCCGTCAGTGTTTGATTGCGGGTAATACGCGCACCCGGTATCTCGGCGGTAATCCCGCCTACAATAAGCGGCCCCTGTGCTTTTGCAAAAACCTCCTCATTATCCGGATCAAAAAGCGGGGTCTGCAGCAACACGCCTCCCTGAAGACTGCTGGCATCCCCGAGGGACGATACGGTCACATCAATCTCGCTGCCCGGTGCATGGTAGGGTCCGATGGTAGCCGTCACCATTACGGCCGCAACATTGCGGGTCCGCAGCCGGTCACCGTCTATGGTAATGCCGAAATTTTCAAGCATGTTTGCGATGGACTGGACGGTGAAAACCGATCCTCGGCTGCTGAGCGTGCGGTCTCCGGTACGGTCGAGTCCCGTTACCAGTCCGTATCCGATCAGTTCTTTACGGCGCGCCTGCTCTACCTCCACCAGGTCGCTCAGGCGGGTCTGGGCCGACAACTCACCGTTGATCGGAACCAGGAACAACCCGGCCATCACAAAAATCAATATGTTTCTGAACGCGGTCATGGCGTTGTTATAAAATTTGGATTGAAGTACGTTTTTAAATCATTGCGGATCATGAAGTACCGTCACTGAAGCTCGCGGACCAGTATGGCTGCTCCCATAGCAGCGCCGATACCGTAAAACACCAGCCTTCTCGCAAAACCGGGCCGTCTGGATGACTGACTGATGCCCTGCTTTTTCTGGTAATTGATTTCTGCATTGGCCACGCGATAAGAGGGCACCCGGTTGCGGCTGTCCACGTCATTGGACCGCACAACACCATCAAGTGTAATCTCGTGGAGCTCTCCGTTGATCTCTGTAAGCCTGCTGCCGCTCACAATCAGGTCACCGCGTTCGGTAACTTCCCGGATCTGGACGCTGAGATAGCCTTCCAGAAGCTGCTGCTGATTGGCAAGATTCCGCTCATCGGCGTCGTAATTGACGGATGCACTGCTGCCGAAATAGGGTTCAAATGGGAGGAAGTTGCTTGATGTGGATCCCGAAGCCTCACCGCCGGTGCTTGAGTTCCTTCTTGAATCCGAGGACGAACTGCCGGAAATATTCTCCTGAAGAATCACTGTGATGATATCGCCGACCTCCTGCGCTTTTACATCGCGGTAAAGAGAGTTCTGCGCTGATGCCGGCATTGCCGCAGCGGCAATGAGGCTGACAGCAGTAAAAAACAACGTTATCGAAATAATTTGCCTGGACATATTGTGGTGTTTTTGACAGTCAGTATGTATTCATGTGCCTACAGTGTCCGCTTCCAGATTACCTCTCCGTTTCCGGAAACGGTGCCGAGATAGGTTCTCCGTGTCTCCTCGCTGTAGAGACGGATATCTTCATTCAGTGCTCCGCTCTGCCTTGCCGTGGCGGACAGGTCAATACGTGTTCCGCTGTTAATAAATACCAGCGTGACACTTTCCCCGGCTTCTACAAGATACTCGGTGGTAATATCCGCGCGACGCACCGGCTCGCCCATGGCCAGTGTCCGTCTGAGTGTCTTGCCCGGAAGCTCGTCAGCTTCGGAAACCAGTTGTCCCCGCCAGCGGCCGATTTCCACCCAGCGGTATTCCAGGTGATCATCAGAAATCACCGTACCCGAGGTCACCCTTTCCGAGGTTACCGGCAGCTTTTTCTCCATAGTGACCTTGAGTTGAATATCAGCCGTGCGATTTCTGCCGCCGCTTGAATATTCAACAGAAAAAGAGGTGTATCGCCCGACACTGCCCTCCAGAGACACTTCCCGGACAGATGAAGCGGGTTCGGAAGCCAGGGACCGCGGTATCCACCTGGGATCCGTAGCAAACCGGTAGCGGTCCGGATCATGCCGCTCTTCCAGCGCCGTTTGTGCGGCTTCAAGAATCCGGTCCACCGCACCGTTCTCACCCTTAGCAGCGGCAACGCACTGAACTGCACCCACGCTGCAACAGAGCAGCACGGATG
Organism: Natronogracilivirga saccharolytica; assembly: GCF_017921895.1. Lineage (NCBI taxonomy): Bacteria > Pseudomonadati > Balneolota > Balneolia > Balneolales > Cyclonatronaceae > Natronogracilivirga > Natronogracilivirga saccharolytica. The sequence continues at coordinate 61,967 of NZ_JAFIDN010000003.1, read as the reverse complement.
CAATCAGTAGCCGGGGTAATAGAAAAGGATGAATTTTCATTGTTTCAGAATACGTATCAGACGGTGATTCTGCTTATCAGCGTTTAATGCCGTTGGTGACCTGCATCATATCCTCAGCTGTCTGCACAACTTTGGAATTGGTTTCATAAGCGCGCTGCGCCTCGATCAGCTTCACCATTTCATTGACGATATCCACGTTGGACTGCTCCAGATAACCCTGCCTGAGCACGCCGAATCCTTCCTCACCCGGGTTGCCGTAGAACGGCATTCCGGATGCTTCGGTCTCGGAAAACAGGTTGTCACCCATCGCCGTCAGTCCGCCGGGATTGATGAACTTGGCCATTTCGATCTGACCCAGGTCTATTTGTCCGGCATCACCTGCCATCTGAGCTGTGACAACGCCTTCCTGTGAAATCTCGATTCCGACTGCTTCCATCGGTATCTCGATCATATCGGCAAGCGGAAGACCGGAATTATTCACCATCAAACCGGAGGAGTCGCGGCTGAAGTTACCGTCACGGGTGTATGCGATGCTTCCGTCAGGCATTTCGACCTGGAAGAATCCGGTGCCGTTGATCGCAACATCCAGGGCGGCCCCGGTCTCCTCGACCGGACCCTGCATGAAGTTTCTCAGCGTCGCAACAGGCTGGGAGCCATGTCCGATTTCCAGGGAAGGCCCGTCATTGGCCGGCCTGCTCGCCGCGGCCCCGTGCTTTGAAGAGGCCACTTTCTCATAAAACATATCCTGGAACGCGATGGATGTCCGCTTGTAGCCGGTCGTATTAACATTGGCCAGGTTGTTGGCAATATTGTCCACCGATTTCTGCTGGGCGCTCATACCAAGTGCGCCGGTGCTCAGTGCTCGAAACATAAATTTTCCTCTTTATTGTATGTTAAAATCTTCCCAGCGTGTTGGTTGCCTGGGATAAAAGCTCGTCCGTGGTGCGCATGGCCCGCTGCTGAGCTTCAAACATCTGCATATTCTTCATCAGTCCGGTCATTTCTTCCAGAGCCTGCACATTGCCCTTTTCAAAATACCCCTGAACGACCTCGCTGTTTTCATCCTGTGGTTGAAGCATGGCTCCCGGTGCCGAGAAATAGGCGTTTCCGCGCCGCTCCAGAGCTGACGGATCATCGACGCGCACAACACGTATCTGGTCATACACCTCATCATTCAACCGTATCGTGCCGTCTTTGGCCACCTCCAGCTGTGCATTGCCGTTGTCATGGTCCATGGCATGGAAATACTCGGGAATATGTATCCTTCCGGCGTGGCCCATCACATGTCCGCCGCGGCTGTCTTTCAGATACCCGTCCGGATCAAGATGAAAACGGCCGTCTCTGGAAAGATTCGCCTGTCCGTCCTTCTCGATCATGAAAAAACCCTCCCCGTTGATACCAAAGTCGAAGGTGTTTCCCGTGGGTTCAAGTTCACCCTGGGAGAGGTTGACGCTTTGCATCGGGACGGTGTGCTTCACCTGCTGCCCGTCCACCTGCTCGGTCAGAATTCTTTGAAACTGCGTATCCCCTTTAAAACCGGGTGTATTTATATTGGCCAGATTGTTCGCCGTGATATCCTGTGCTTTGGAGAACATCTGCATGGCCTGCATATGAGACTGAAAACGGTCGATCATAATGATTTGCGTTGGTAATAATTCTTGTACTCACCGGAATGTCTTCAAAATGTATGCCACGATGGGCTCGGATCATTAAACAGAAACACAAAAGCCCAATTTTACCGGCTTTGGCTTCAAACAGAGCCTGTTTTAGCCCTTTTCGCTGCGCAGCCATGATTTCGGCCAGGATGCGTGCGGCCAGCCCGGATCATCACTGCCGGAGAAAAAATTTCCATGCTTCCGCCAGGTCCGGCACTTCGTTTCAAGGAAATGTTTTCCGCTGAAAGGAACTTTTTATGCCGGATTTGACCGCAGCGGCACGACTGCATGGCCTCCGGTGCATCATTTTCCGCTCATCCGCCCCTCTGCAAAACTGGTATCGTTTTTGTCCTTATCATATATATGTCACAGAAGAAAAACGATCAGGAAAAAACCGAGGAACCAACGGCCCGCAAACTCGAAAAGGCGCGGGAAGAAGGCAATGTCAGCATCAGCAAAGAGGTCTCCTCTGTTGTTCTGATGTTCATAGCGATCGTTATGCTTCTATATTCCGGCGGATTTATGTACAGCCGTCTGGAAACGATGTTCGAAACATTTTTCATGAATGCCGCCGCCCCGGTGGACAACGAGCAGCAGGCCATCAGCCACCTTGAAAACGCCCTGTGGTTTGGAATGGAAATGATCATGCCGCTGATGCTGATCCTGCTCATCACGGCGCTTCTTGTAAACCTTGCTCAGACGGGCGGCGTGTTCTCCACCAAGGCGATCAAGCCAAAAGCCAGCAAAATCAGTCCCGCCAGCGGATTCAAGCGCATCTTTTCGATGAAGGGGTTCATGGAACTGGTCAAGGGATTCGCCAAACTCTTTATCGTGACTGTTGTGATCTATTTCACCGTCCGCAACGACGTCGACCATTTTCTTCAGTTCTCCGTTATGCCGCTCGGATACACGCTTGATGAATCGGGTTCCTACCTTCTGATGTTCGTCACCCGCATACTGGCCGCACTGTTCATTCTTTCCATCGTAGATGCCATTTATCAGCGGTTTCAGCATCACAAGGATCTGCGTATGACCAAGCAGGAGGTCAAGGATGAGCACAAGCAGATGGAGGGAGACCCGCATATCAAAAGTCAGCGCCGGAAGGCGGCCATGTCCATGCGCAACAAGCGCCGCATGGATCACTCGGTACTCCAGTCGGATGTCGTGGTAACCAACCCTACCCATTATGCCATCGCATTGCAGTATGACCCCGAAGAAAATGAGGCGCCGATCGTCATGGCCAAGGGTCAGAGGAAAAAAGCTTTGCGGATTCGCGAACTTGCCGAACATTATGGCATACCAATTGTAGAAAACAAACCGGTTGCCCAGGCACTTTTTGCCTCGGCGGAGGAAGATGAATACATACCCGCCGACCTTTACCGGGCCGTAGCCGAAATTCTGGCGTACGTATACAAACTCAAAAACAAATCGCACAACTGAATTAAATGGCCGGACTAAACATCACTGGCGACCAGCTGAAGAAGATGTTCCTCAGAACTGATGTGCTGATCTCATCCAGCATCATCATCATTCTGATGATCATGATCCTTCCCGTGCCTGCCGGCGTGGTGGACCTGTTCCTGGCCATGAGTGTCTCGCTGTCGCTGGTTGTGCTGCTGGTTGCCTTTTATACGCTCAAACCGCTGGAATTCGCCGTTTTCCCGGGCATGCTGCTGATCCTGACGCTTTTCCGGCTCTCGCTGAACGTGGCGACTACGCGCCTGATCCTGAACGATGCCTACGCCGGTGAGCTGATTCAGTCCTTCGGCGGATTCATGGTTCAGGGCAATTTCGTCATCGGGATCATCATCTTTTCGGTGCTGATCATCATCAATTTTGTGGTTATTACCAAGGGTGCCACCCGGATTGCCGAGGTGGCCGCTCGCTTTACCCTGGATGCCATGCCGGGCAAGCAGATGGCCATCGATGCCGACCTCAATGCCGGACTCATTACCGATCAGGAAGCCAAAAAGCGCAGGGAGGATATCGCCAACGAAGCTGATTTTTACGGCGCGATGGACGGTGCGAGCAAGTTTGTCCGGGGGGATGTCATTGCCGCGCTGCTGATCACCTTTATCAATATTATAGGCGGACTCATTGTCGGAACACTGCAGCAGGGCATGTCGCTGGGCGAGGCCGCACAGGTGTATACGCTGCTGACCATCGGTGACGGACTTGTGTCCCAGATTCCCGCCCTGCTGGTATCGACAGCTGCGGGTATCATCGTTTCTCGCGCCGCTTCCGAAGGCAATCTGAGTGATGAAATCACCTCCCAGCTTCTTGGAAACCCGAAAACGGTGTCTATCGGAGCCGCGTTTGTTCTGTTTATCGGTATCCTTCCCGGTCTGCCCTTGCTCCCGTTCTGGGTTCTCGGCGGCATCCTGCTGTTCATTGCCTACAAAAAGCATAACCGTCAGGAAGAAGAGAAAGCCGAAGCCCAGCGAAACGGCAACAAGGTTCAGAAGAACAACAAGGAAGACCGCGTTGAAGACTACCTGCTTCTGGATACGCTGGAGCTGGAAATCGGCTACAGCCTTATCCCCATGGTGGAGGCCGAGCAGGGGGGGGATTTGCTGGAGCGGATGTCATCACTCAGAAAACAGCTGGCCGCCGAGCTGGGGATTATCATCCCGCCCATACGCATCCGCGATAATGTACAGCTGGATGCCAACCACTACACCATCAAAATGCGCGGCATCATTCAGGGCGAAGGGGAGTTGCTGCCCGGCTACCATCTGGCGCTGCTTCCCGCCGACTTCAAGCCCGACCTGCAGGGAATCAAGACGAAGGACCCCACTTTCGGCATGGATGCCATCTGGATCAGCGGAAAAAACAAGTCACAGGCGGAAAAATATGGTCTTTCTGTGATCGAGGCCGGCGCCGTTATTACCACTCATCTCATGGAGCTTCTGAAAAAGAATGCCTACAAGCTTGTGGACCGGCAGATGAGCCAGCGCCTGGTTGACAACCTCAAGGAGTACGCCCCGGCGCTTGTGGAAGAGCTGATTCCGGACGTGCTGAAAATCGGCGATGTGCAAAAGGTGATCAAGCGGCTGCTGCGTGAACGGGTACCTGTCAGGGATCTGAACACCATTCTCGAAACACTGGCGGACCACAGCAGCCAAACCAAGAATACCGATGTGCTTACGGAGTATTGCAGAGCTTCGCTGTCTGAAACCATCACGGGACAATTCAAATCGGGTGACAATGAAATACAGGTTGTTGTGCTGGCATCTCAGCTGGAATCGCATCTAATCGGCCAGGCGCAGCAGGGACTGCTCAACTCCAACACGCTTGGCTTCACTCCGAAGACAGTTGAAGAGCTCTACACAACGGCATCCGGAATTCTTGAAAAGATGATCCGTCAGGGACTTGATCCGGTCGTACTCACCTCCCCGGTACTTCGTCCGACGATTTACGATTTTTTGGTACCAATTTTGCCTGAAGTAAGTGTACTGTCCTACAATGATGTCAGTCCCGATGTACAAATAAAGACATTTGACCGGATCAGCCTCAAACAAAATGAACTGCAAGAACCGAATCCCGCATGATGCTTAAGAAATTTTTTGGGAAAACGATAGAGGTGGCAAAGAAAAGCGCACGTCAGATGTACGGCGACGATATTGTCATCCTTGAGTCCTTTCATGCTGATGAAAAAAACGACGCCGGTGTCACTGTACTGGTGGATGAAGCCATTGCCGCAGCAAAAAAGAAACAGCCGGAGGAAAAGAATACCGCATCAGAGGAAACTCCTTTCAGAAATGTGTTCTACAAACGGCGCGATGCGCTTACATCATCCGCTCAGCGAAGGAATATGCCGGAAAGTGATTCTGCCGGCGAATCCTTGCAGCAAGCCGGTGCTTCCGAAAAGAAAACATCCTTCCGGAGCAGCAAGTCAGCAGAGGTCAATAAATCAGCAGAAAGAAATAAATCAGCAGAAAACAGCAAGCCGGTGAGCAGCAATCTCAAGACACTGCGCGAATATGCAACGCGGGAAGAACAGAATCAGGATTCATCTTCCCGGTCCGGAAAAACCCGTTTCAAGCCGGGTGCCATGAAAGGCCGCTTTTTCAATTCCATTCAGAACAGTGAAACGGCTGCAGAAGCCGGACAGACGCAGCAGGCCGATTCAGGTGAAGAGGCCAAAACATCATCAGCGGCAACCAACGGCCAGTCCGGCAAGCTCAAGTCAACCATTTTTGACTATGATGAGCCGAAACTGTCCGGACGTTTCCAGGCATCCGGCGCTGCAGGGGGCGGAGCATCGGGTTCCCCGGCTGCCGGACAACCGACAGCTGCAAACAATCAGCGGGAGATCACCGCGCTTCACAAACGATTTGACAAACTGGAATCACTGCTTGATTCGGCGCTGATTTCTTCCAATCTCGACTATGCCTCCCATCCGGCATTTCAGCAGCTTGTTCAGACCGGAATCAAGCCAACGGTAATCGCACGATGGTTCAGGGAGATAATCGAGACCGGTATCGACCCGGATCAGGAAACGGAGCAATTCATGGCAGGCTTATCATCCATTATCCGCAATGCCCTGAAGGGGAGCAGCAATGATCCGCTTGCGCCTTTTGTGCTGTTTGCCGGACCATCCGGATCGGGCAAGACTTCCCTGATCATGAAACTGGTACAGCATCCGGAATTCATGTCTGACAAAAAGGTGGCTGTGGTTTCCATCATGCCGCAAAACCGGCAGGATCAGCCCTACTACACCATTCTGGAGCCTTTCTGCAAAGATCAGAACATCACATTCTACAAAATCGGCAGCAATGCCGATGTGAACGGATACCTGGAAGAGTGGAAGGAGTTTGATCATGTGCTGTTTGATTCACCATCCATCCCTGTTGAGCAGGAGCGCTCGTTCCGCGAGTACTGGAAAATCAGGCAGCTGCTTGCCGCAGTGACACCGCTTGAAGTTCACTATGTGATCAACGCAGCGCTGAATAGGTACTATTTCCGTGAATCCGGCAACATACACCATCCGCTTCAGCCTGATTATGTGGCACTGACCCATCTGGATGAAGTTTCGCAATGGGGACCGGTCATCCCGTTCATGCAGGAAATGGGCTGCGGGTCCCGGTTCATGAGCAGAGGGGCAGCCATACCGGGCGGCCTCTCAGAATTCAGTCCGGCATGGTTTACACAACAAGTTTTGCAAGATACCTGATTAACCTAATGCTATGAGCAATCACAAACATATACATCAGCCCTACATACTGACAACGGTCAGCGGAAAAGGCGGCGTCGGAAAAAGTATGGCTACGGTAAATATTGCCGACACGCTGAAAAACATGGGATATTCGGTTGCCATCATTGATGCCGACCTGGGATTATCCAACTGTGCTACGCTGCTGAATGAGCAGGTGGATGCCACCGTAATGCAATGGATTCAGGGAGAGTGCGGACTTGAGGATCTGCCGCATGACTGTGACGGGCTGACACTGGTGACCGGATCCGACAGGCCGGGAAATATGGAGCAAAATCTTGAGCTGCTTCTTGATGCGATGGATCAGGTCCTGGCGGCAATGTCGGAGCAGTTTGATTTCATTTTCATCGACACACCGGCCGGTTCCGGAGAGCTTAGCCTCTGGGCACTGGATCGTGCCAATATGGGGATGATCATTCTTGTTAATGAACCAACGGCCATTTCGGATGTATATCGCTTTTGCAAATATGTATTGAGCATTGATCCGACATATCCGTTCGCAAGTGTGGTGAATTTTGCTGAAAACGAAGAGTCGGCCGAGGGTATTCACAACCGCTTCAATACCATCCTGCAGTATTTCATGAAACAGCAGGTCAGTTATCTCGGATTCATTCCGGCCAGCGAAGAGGTGCGAAAATCGGTTCAAAAGCAGATTCCGCTTACCAGGGCAGTGCCACGTTCAGAGATTCTGAAAGAGCTTGAATTTATTTCCCACAATATCATGAACGGCATTCCCGAACAGCTGGCACCACAGGGATCCGGATCATTGAGTCACGAATAATTTGAGGAAACGCCATGTTATTACGGTTGATTACTGCCATATCATTGCTCCTCTTTGCATTGCTGCTGATGGGCGGCCAGCAGATTGATCAGGCTTTGTACCGCAGTGTACTTGTCTTTCTGATGCTGTTTGCGGCCATCTATGTAAGCATCTTTTTTATCAACATCATCAGGGAAACCGGCCAAAACGAACCTTCTTCCTCAGCTGCTGCTGCCGAAAATGAAAGCGGCGGGAAGAACAGCGAGGTCAAAACCCGAAAAAAGGTATAAGATATGGGTGATCTTTCTTTACAGGAACTTGTTGATTCCTATTGCCAGGAACCTGCCGAAGGGCTCAGAAATGCGATTATCAGCAAATCCATGCCCCTGTTGCGGAGTATCATCGGAAAAATCAGGAAACCGGACCATCCGCTCACGCAGGATGAAGACCTTGAAAGCGCCGCCATCACAGGTTTGATCCAGGCGCTGGACAGTTACGACTGCAGTAAAAAAATCCAGTTCAATACTTATGCCTACTACCGTATCCGGGGCAATGTCATTGACTATCTCCGGAAGGTGGACCAGCTGCCGCGTATTCAGCGAACAAACTACGGACGGGCACAGGACATTATCGATCAGATGTCCCAGAAACTGGGCCGGGTTCCGGAAGACGAGGAGGTCGCTGCCGAGCTGGACATTTCGCTGGAAGATTACCGCATGATGCTCAGCAGCGTGCAGCAGCGCAATGCATTGTCACTTGATTCGCGTTTTGACAGTGAGGACGGGTCCATGTACGACACAATGCCCGATCCTGACAGTGAGCAGCCTGACAGCGGCATGCTTCAGGATGCCATGATCATCAAACTGCGTGACAAAATCGGAAAATTGCCCGAACGCGAACGACTTATCCTGACCCTCTACTATTTTGAGGATATGACCCTGAGTGAAATCGCTGTTTTACTGGGGCTTTCGGAGGCGCGTATTTCACAGATTGTAGGCAAATTGCTTATCGAACTGAAAAGCGATCTTAAACCGGAGCTTACGCGCTAAACCGGATACCGACCATGACCTCCATCTCACGCATTGCGGAACTGGCAAAAATACCGGAGATACATCGTAAGAAACGGGAATCTCAGCTTCTGAAAAAGAAACGCCAGAAGGAGGACGAGGAGCGCCCGCCTTTCCCGCTGAAAGGAAAACCCTGCTTCAGAAAACCCAGAACCGGCATTTCACGACCTCCTGTGGAAAAAAAACAGCCCCGGCCGCCATCATCTGAAGATGGAGTCGGAGATCAGCTTGATCTGAAAGTGTAAGCACAGTATTTCTTACGGTGCAATCAGGTCCAGTACTCTTGAGAGATAGTCGAACATGCTCTGGAACAGCATATCAAAGGCTACCGGAAGATAGGGGACGATCAGCACGAGCATGATCAGTCCCACACCCACCTTGACCGGCAGGGCAATGAAGAAGATGTTTGCCTGCGGCATTATGCGTGCAAAGATCGCAAATGAGAGATTGAGCATGAAGAAAACTATCAAAAACGGTGATGCGATCTGAACGCCGTTTATGAAAAGGCGTGTCGCCATCTGGATAAATATCGGCGATGCCTCCGTGAGCTGCGCTGTGCTTACCGGGACCGTTTCAAAACTCCGGGCCAGTGCCATGATGTAGACCTTGTCCCCCTCGATAACCAGAAAATAAATGATCGCCAGCATGCTGAATATGTTGCTGACCACCGCCGTCTGCTGCTGGCTCATGGTATCCACAACATTTGCAAAACGAAGGGCAGCCTGAATGCTTATAAGACTTCCGCTCAGCTCCAGTGCGGCAAAAATCAGCTGCCCGACCAGGCCGAGTGCCACACCAATCAGTATTTCCTGTATGATGATGAACAACAGCTCCACAAAAGTGGTATCCACGTCGAGCATGACATTTTGTGCGGGGATAACGGGATAGAGCAGCACACTGGTGACCAGTGCAAAAAATATTTTGACCTGCACGGGGAAGACCGCCGTACTGAAGAAAGGGGCGGTCATCATCATGCTGCTGACCCTGACAAAGATCAGAAAAGCCGCTGTGATATATTCAATTGTAAACAGGTCCATCAGCAGGTCCGGGCTTCATTGGTTTCTTTCATGCACTGCCTGCCGGGTCAGCAGAAACTTTACTGTGCGATATTGGGGATGAAATCAAATATCCGCTCTGTGAATCCGACGGCATACTGAAGCATGAATCCGAACAGAAAAAAAAGAATGATGACCACCACAACCATTTTGGGAACGTAGCTCAGGGTCATCTCCTGGATGGAAGTGGCCGCCTGAAATATGGCAATCGACAATCCGATCAAAAGGGCACCGAGCAGTACGGGCCCGGCAAGCACCACTGCCGTAGTCAGTGCTTCCTGCACCCAGTAGATACCTGTTTCTGTGTTCATGACAACCTGATTTAAATGTAATCCGGGATATTTCTGAACTAATTGAAGCTGCGTACCATGGACTGGACCAGCAGATACCAGCCGTCGGTCAGAACAAATACGAGAATCTTGAACGGCAGCGATACCAGCACCGGGGGAAGGAATATGATTCCCATCGATAGCAGAATGGAGGCCACAACAAGATCAATGACCATAAAGGGCAGATAGATCATGAACCCAATCTGAAATGCGATGCGCAGTTCGCTGATGACATAGGATGGCACCACCACGTACAACGGAATATCTGCGACGCTGCCGGCCGGTTCCAGATCCATCATGTCCATGAAAAAGAGCAGGTCCTGCTCACGGGTCTGACGCACCATGAATTCCTTGAGCGGGACCGCCGCTTCTGTCAATGCTTCCGCCTGGGTCATTTCCTCATTGACGTAGGGCTGTATCGCCTGCTCATTTACCGCATTGAACGTCGGCATCATGATGAAAATAGTCAGGAACAGCGCAAGGCCGATCAACACCTGATTGGGTGGGGACTGCTGCGTACCCAGGCCCATCCTGAGAAAGAAAAATACGACAATGATGCGGGTGAAACTGGTCATCATCGTAATGAAAGCAGGACCAAATGACAGTACTGTTATCAGTATCAGGGCCTGTATGGCAAGCGAAAAATCCTCGGCCTCGCCGCCTATCGTAAGATCCATCTGGGGCAGTGCCTGTGCTAATACGGAAAAAATCATGACTTACCGCTGAACATGTTGTAAAAACTCCGGTCACCGGACTTCGGTTCGGACGGGCTGGATTCTTTCCACTCTTCTTTTGAATACCGGTGCAGAAGCCGGACAGCTCCTGAGCTGATTCCAAGGATCCAGATTTCGTCGTTCACTTCAAGGATTTTCAGCTGGCTTCCGGGCGCCACGGTGTGCTGGCCTATGTCGCGAAAATACTTCCCTGACAAGCTGAATCCCGTTTTTTTGCGTGACCACCACCAGACAAGCCCGAGCAGTACGATCAGGACAACAAAGGTTGTCAGGGCATTCATGAAAATGCGGGACGACTCGCGGTCTCCCGGGCTCTGACCCGGATTGTTTTCCGCCATAATGGCCGTAACGCTGTCCTGATGTTCCTGAGAGTAGTTATTTGTGCCGGATTCCGACCGGTACTCCATGCGGGAGACCATGAACAGCCAGACTACCAGCAGCACTACGGAAACAGAGACAACCGTCCCGAGTACTTTTTTGGGATCACCGGATGGTATGTACTGTTTGATATCCATTATTACAGGCCGGCAATTCTTTCCCGGGTGGTGATAAGATTGGATATCCTGACACCGAAGTGTTCATCAATGACAATAACCTCTCCGTGTGCAATTTTTGAACCGTTTACAAGGATGTCCACCGGTTCACCCGCAAGTTTGTCCAGCTCAATAATAGATCCTTTTGAAAGCTGAAGCACCTTGCCCAGCGGCATCTCTATCTGTCCGAGCTGGACAGATACTTCCATCTCCACGTCCTTGAGCAATGCCATGCTGTGTGAATGGCCGTTTCCGGAAGACCCGCCATTGTCAAAATCGTCAAATTCCACCCGGCGTCCTGAAATGACTTCCGACTCGTCCACTTCTCTTCCGGGCTGCTCCCGGTCACCCATTTTGTCCGGGTCCATTTCGGTGAAGTCCTTCCCGCCTGCTTTTTTCTGCTGGTCAGCAGCCTTGCCAGTCTCCTGACCGGATTTGAACGGGGTTTTCTTTGCATCGCCGGATGATTCCGCAGTCTGTCCGGCCTCCGTTTTTCCGGATGCCTCTTCTTTCTGCGCGCTTTCCGTTTGTTCCGGATAACCAATCATCACTTCTGCCCGGACGTCATTGTCTGCAAGGCCGCTCACGTCCATTTTGGTGTGAAAGTATTCGGTATGATTAAACCGCTTTTCAACCTGTCTGGCTGTCAGTACCTCGATTTCATTGACCTTCAGGGCGATCTCTTTGACTTTCAGCTTTTTCTGAAGCATGGTAATGAGCTCGCCGGAAAACTTTTTCAGCAGATCGCGGGTAATCTCATTGTTTTTCTTTTCCTCTACACCCATCATGATACTGGAGAGCAGTCCAAACCACTCCTGATCCAGAATAAGAAGGATATCCGTTTTCAGTTGCTCATCTCTTGTGAAGACAAAGATATCTTCTTTTCCGAGATCTTTCCGGAATGAGTCCCGGTCAACATTTTCAGATGAAACTATCGAAATTTTGGACTCTTCCTGAAGAACCGATGTCAAAAACTTCTCGACATCCGGGAGGTGCTGTTCCAGTTCGGATTTTATGTTTTCCAGTTTCATAATAATTCCTGTTCGTTAATTTCTTCCAGTATTTGATAAATTTTTACCGCTTTTTTGTTGCCCCGGGTACCGGGATACGCCATCATTTTCTTTACACCGTGGATTCTGACCTCCAGGGGCTGGTCGGTTTTCTGATTAAGAGCGATGGCATCACCTTCCTCCAGGTCCATAAGCTCGCCGATCGTGAGAGTTGTTGTGCCCAGAAGGGGCTGCACCCGGATATTGGCCATGCTCAAGGTCTGTTCGTATCCTTTCAGCTGCTCTTCGGAAAGCTTGGCCTGCCGCGAATGGCTTCCGGACTGCAAAACCGACTCATTCAGCGACTCCTTTAGCAGGCTGTACGGGTATGATATTTTCAGCTCGACACTCTGCTCTCCCAGGTCTACGCGGAACACCGCAACAATGGAAGGATCTGCAGATATCATATGCACATTCTCCGGTTTGCTTTCGTAGGAAAATGAACTGATCCTGAAGCTCATGATCGGTTCCCAGGCCGCAATAATCTCCCGGTTCACATTTTTCATGATCCGGGACATGATCTTCTCTTCTATGGTGGTCAGCATCCGGTGCTCATCGAGTCCCTGTCCCCTGCCGCCGCTCTGCTTTTCCACGAGATGAATGCAGAATCCGGGTTTCATTACCATAACCATGTCGCCACCAAGCTCTTCCACATTGAGCACATAGATGGCGCTGGGGGTTTCAATATGCCTGACAAACTCGCTGGTAGCAAGCTGGTCGATCTGCATCAGTTTGACATCCACCTTGGTGCGGAGGGCGGAACTGAAAACCCGGCTCAGGTTGCGCGCGAACACTTCGTGAAGCGTACGCAGGGTTCGCATGATCTCCTTGCTGAAGAGCTTGGGATGCTTGAAATCGTAAGGCTCTACGTATTTTTTCCGCCGCGGAGCTGTTCTCGGATGGTTGGAATCCATAAATATTCACATCGGTTAACACACATCATTGCATTACATACTTGGTGAAATACAAATTGCGTACCGAATGTGAACCGATAACCCGATTTATTTCTCCGGCAAGTTCGCGCCGGAGTTCCTGCCGCCCGTCATATCTGATAAGTTCGTTTACCTGCTTGGATGAAAGCACCTCGTTGATACGATCCTTTATCTCCATTTCGTATCTCTGAATACGTTCAATATCCCTGCCTGAGGACAATTCAAGGCCGATTTCGACGACGAGGAAGCGCTGTGCGTTGGTATTAGTGGGGTTGGCAATGATCTCGTCGAATTTGTAGGTGACCTTTTCTTCCGAAATATTTCCGAGCGTGTGCTCATAGATCACATCGTAATATTCATCCACAAGGTAATATGCCAGTCCGGCCTGCGCCGCAAACAGCAATGCGAAAAGGAAATATTTTCCCGGAAGCAGAAATTTTGATCTCCGCTTACCTGTCGCATTTTGCGAATCTGTTTTTTTGTTATCCTTGCTGACAGCAGGCATGATTGTATGTATGGGTTACTCTCTGTCGACTGCACTACTTCGCTCCCAGATTGGCAGCTGATCAGTCAGGTCAATGTATTCGTCGTCATATCTGACATAAATTTCCACCCGGCGGTTCGTCCTTCTGCCGCTATCTGTATCGTTCGAAGCAATCGGACGGTATTCGCCGTAGCTGCTTGCCTTGAAACGATCCGGATCCAGGCCCGAAATATCCTTGATAAAACGGACTACGGAAACAGCACGGGCCGCCCCCAGATCCCAGTTCGTCCTATAATACGCACTTTCCCTCAAAGGTACATTATCCGTATGGCCCTGCACTTCGGTTTCGTAGATATCGTCGGAAAAAAGCTCTCCAATTTCTGTCAGGATGTTTCTCGCATCCGGCAGCAGCTGTGATGATCCGCTGTTGAAGGTTACCGACTCGCTCAATGTAATCCTGATACCTTCGGGGATCAGGTCAATTTCAAAATGATCTTCCAGCTGGCGGTCTTCAATAAAATCTACAAGTGCCTGCCATCGCTCCATCCGCTCCTGCTTCAGCTCTTCTTCCCTGTCCATCGACCGTCGGTCGATCACGGTTTGCTGCTGATCCAGCACTCCGGTCCCCCCCTGAAAACGGCGAAGAAACTCCTGAAGGGTGTCCATGTCGACCCCTGGCGTGAGCATATATAAAACGACGAAAAAGACCAGCAGCAACGTGACCATGTCACTGTAGGTCATCAGCCAGTTTCCAGAGTTCTTCTTAGATCGTCCCATGAGTTGTTCTGTTGTTCAGGCCAGTATTTATAGAGCTTCTCTTCTTTTTCCTTTGTCACCCGGACTTCATCATGGAACTGGAGATATGTGGCGCGGTCTTTGGGATCCACGTAGTTGAGCATCTTTTTGTCCATAATGCGCGGGTTTTCCCCTTCAACAATGGACATGATGGCAACATGGAACATTCTCTTTCTGTTGTTGTCAAGTTCACTCAGATACTCAAGCTTTCCGGCGAGCGGATTGAAGAACATGTTCGCTGAGATGGTGCCGTACAGCGTGGTCAAAAGAGCGACCGAAAGACCGCGGCCGAGACTTTCCGGATCCGAAATATTCTGAAGCATCAGGATCATACCGATAACCGTACCGATCATTCCGAAAGCCGGAGCATACGAAGCCATCGAATAGAGCACGTTTATGGAAATCTCCGCACGCCGTTCGTTGCTTTTGATCTGATCATCAAGAATGGCATTCAGGTTTCCCTTGGAAATACCGTCAACGGCAAGCTGCAAGCCGTTTTTCAGGAAGTTGTCTTCGATATATTCAACTTCTTTGTCAAGAGAAATTAGTCCGCCTCTGCGTGCCCTCCGGGCAAACATGTTCATCAGCTCCACATCGGTCCGCAAATCCACAGTCCGGGCTTTCATCATGCTGGATATGGTCTTAAAGCTGTCGCTGATGTTGTCCCAGCTGTAATTGACCATGGTTGCAGCTATGACACCTCCAAATACGATAAAGAAGGAGGAGGTGCTGGCAAACGCAATCAACTCTCCCTGAGAGACGATGGCGACGGCGATAAGGCCGAAACCAGCTAAAAATCCTATGAGTGCCGAGCGATCTAACATATCTGAGTTATCGGCAGTCTGCCCCGAAACTGAAGGGCAGACTGTTATGTTTTTTTCAGAAATTCACTCCGGCAGCATTACCGCTTCAGGTTTACAGCCTCCATCAGCATTTCATCTGCCGTTGAAATAACCCTTGCACTGGACTGGTAAGCCCGCTGCGAGGTGATCATCTCCGTAAACTCCTTGGCCAGATCCACATTGGATCCTTCCAGAGAGCCGGAGTTAATAGTAGTATCGGACATATTGTCTGCAGAGTTAATAAAAACTTCACCTGCAGCTGATGAAGCGCGGAACAGGCCTCCGCCAACCATCTCCAGGCCGTTGTCATTCTGCACTTCAGCAAGAGCGACCTGAGCCAGCGTCCTGTTTTCGCCGTTGTCATAAATACCCTGCAGGCGTCCTTCTCCGTCGATATCAACATCAAGCAGCTGTCCCTGGGCGTTGCCGTCCTGGGAGAGTACCTTGGCCGTGTTGGAACCGGCATACTGCGTGAATCCGATTCCGGTCTCCTCATCACCAAACCTGATGGTGAAATCCTGTGCATTGGCACCACTGGAGGGATCCTGGAATCCTTCAATCTCAATCTCAGATCCGGATGTAAGATTGCCGTCACTGTCGAATGTGATGGTTCCGGTTGCGCCGCCAGCAGCGTCACCGCCGTCGGGGAAAGTGATCTCGTAATCCCAGTTGAACTCATCCTGCTTTTCCAGGGTCATCAGGACCGAATGGGCATTTCCGAGGTTGTCATAAATAGTCGTATTTAAAACGCGCTCCTGCCCTGCCTCACCGGAAAGGTTACCGGTCAGCAGAACCTCTTCGGTCTGATTGGGTTCCAGCACCTGATCGAAATCAACAAAAATGTTTTCGGTTGTTCCGCCCGGATTGATCTCACCGTCTCTGGAGTTATAGCCCTGAACATGGCGTCCGCCCTGATCTACCAGGTGTCCGTCTTTGTTGAATACAAAGTTTCCGGCACGTGTCATATAGGTTTCGGCCTGATCCTGAACCAGGAAGTAACCGCTGCCTTCAAGAGCAAGATCGGTGCCGCGGCCGGTGTTCTGCATAACCCCCTGAGTGAAATCCCGGTCGATGGAGGCAACACGGACACCCAGTCCCACCTGGTTGTTCATCTGGGGCGATGACTCACCTCCGGCATCCGCGCGTCCCATGTTCTGATTCATGAGCTCGGCGAAACTTGCCCGTGAAGACTTGAAACCATTGGTTTCCACATTGGCAATATTGTTACCAATGACGTCCATTTTGGTCTGAAATGATCTCAAACCACTGACTCCTGAATTCAATGCTCTGATTAATGCCATAATGTATCTCCGTTTTTGATTTTGCAGCCATTGAAACTGCCGGGCCTGCACTGTGCGGCCCGTTGTTGTTGTTTGTTAAAATTTAAAATGAGTGTTACAGCAATATGCCCACTTCCTCGACGTCGCCGATGGGAACGTCAATGCCATTTACATTAAGCTTCACACCTTCGCTGGTATACCGGACTTTGGTCGCCAGACCTTCTATGTAGGTGATGGCCTGAATATCGGTGTCTTCATCGGTTTTAGGTTCGATTTTTACGAAGTATTCGCCATCCTGAACCCGGTTTCCGTTGTTGTTCTCGCCGTCCCAGACCCAGTTGTTTTCACCGGCGGACACGTTCTGCAGTGTTTCCCTGCGCACTTCCCTGCCCTCGTGATTCATTATCACAATATCAACTTCTGATGCGGAATGGCTCAGCTTGTATTGGATATCCGTAGTGTCGCCATGTGTATAGGGCACACTTTCGGTAATGGCTTTGACGTTTTTGCCGGTCAGTGAGGCCGCCATGGAGTTGGTCAGTCCGGTGCTCATCATATCCTGACTCTCCTGGAGCTTCTTGAGTCCGTCATTGACATTGATCAGCTGTTCTACGGAGTTGAACTGGGCCAGCTGTGCCGCGAATTCAGCTCCCTCCAGCGGGTTCACCGGATCCTGGTGCCGCATCTGTGCTACCAGCAGCTGCAAGAACTGCTGCTGCCCCATTTCGTTTCTTTTTGCCGTTTCCCCCTGTTTGAAAGCCGAGGAGGTCTGAGAGTTTATGTTATGCAGTTCCATAGCATTTACTGTTTATATCGTCCATTCCATTTGATTGTATCCAAAATCCCGCACGGCCTGAGGTGCAACCTTGTTTACGGCCACCGGTTCTGCTTTGTCTTCTTCATCAAACCTGAGCTGCCCGGACTGGGCAGATTGATCCGGATCACCGAAAAACCGTGCAAAGCCATCTGCGCCGCCGCCATCGAGGTGCAGCTCTATGCTGATGTCACACTCTTTTTCAAGATGCTCCCTGATCTCCTGGAAATGCTGCTGCAGCATGCGGCTGAGTTCCGAATTGGAAGACCCCATTCTCAGCTGCAGCACACCATCCACTTCCCTTGCCGAAACCCGCAGACTTTTTCCATCATCAAGCTGAAAACGGTGGTTCTGCCAGCTGCCTTCCCTGCTTTTCGCCGACTCGCGGGAGTGCTGCACCATTCTGGTGATACCAGGCATGACTTCCCTGCGAAGATCCGCATTTGCCAGATGAGACTGTCCGAGACGTGACAGCGAAGCGCTCACTTCCCTGCGCTCTTCTTCCTGATCTTTTTCAAGCTCAAACTCTTTCAGGAACTCTTTCCAGTCCTGGTCAGAACTGTTCTGTGAATCGGTTATTCCATAGGCTCCGGCACTTTCCGGCTTGATACTGTGAACGGGTTCTGTCAGAGCGATGGTACCGGTTGCACCAGAACCCGGGGCAGATGTACCCCCTTCAACCTGAAACGGCAGGCGTGCCGCGCCGGACTGTCCGTTCCGCTGACTCAGTGCATTGATGTGATCAGCATGGCGGTTTTTGTGGTGCAGACTCCGGCTGCCCTCGTTGCCGTTAAACAGGGCCCGGAATTTCTGCTCCCATGAAGATGCCTTGTCCTTTCCGGATGAAGCTGTTTCCGTGGTTTCTTTTGCTTTTCCTGTAAGCAACTCATCGTTGCGGACATTCCCCCCGGACTGATCTGACAGTTTTGCCGCCTTCTTTTTCGCGTCATCAACCTGCAACCCCTGATCACCGGACCCTTCGCCTTTTTGTGCTGCCTGCAGCTTCATGGCCAATGCCCTGGTGAGCGAATTGAAGCTCCATCCGTCACGGCTGGTGTTATCTGCTGCCTGATTACCGGAATTTCCGTTTCGGGTTATCCCCTCTGCAGACTGACCTTCTTTTCCGTCAGTACCCGCTTTCATTGATCCGCCGGCCGGCATCTCCTGATTGCCCGTAAGGTTCATACCGCCGGAAATGCCGGTGCGGGGTTGTCCGTCCTGACTTTTTTGAGAATCCGCACTGCTGTTCATTGTCTGCACCGGATTCCCGGCATGACCCGCCGTATTTGCTGAGCCATGTGATCCGGAGCCGTTTTGTATCCGTTCGGAATCACCGGTGCTCCCGCCATTTGTGCGGCTGCCGTCGATTTGTCCGGTTGCCTGCTTGTCCGCATCAGCGTTTTTGCCTGAGCCGGCTGCTGCAGTGAGCGCATTTGCAGTGCCTGCGTTTCCGGCAGCGTTGCCGGCGGTATTGTTATCAGCTTTTTTCTTTTCAGAATCAGCTGGTGTATCCAGACTTGCTGCGACATTGGATGCTTTTGCATCATGACCTGAAGCGGCCTTCAGCGCTGCTGCATCCTGTGCATTGGGTAACTCCCCCTTCTCGGCCTCACCACGAAACATCCCTGAAGCCAGTGAAGCATTGACACCCAGCCCGGCCCGGGCACCGTCTGTTGACTGCAGGCCTTTTTCCGGCCCATCAAGCTCATCTTTACTGCTTAGTTGTCCTTCGATTCCTGCTTTGAGATTCCGGATACCGGAGTCATCCGTCCCGTGTATTGCTTTACCGGATTGCGCTGCCGCACCTGAACCGGATCCGGTAACTCCGGAGGCTGCAAGCATATCTGCAAGGTTTCCTGTCTTTCCTGACTCTCCGGTCAAACCGTTTTTACCGGAAGACGCTGACTGTTGACTGTCCTTTTTTTCATCCGTCAGATTGCTTCCCGGGTAATCGCGGCCGCCCGCCTTGCCGGTCTTACGGTCATCACTCTTTTCTTTTTTGTTGTAATCATCCCATACCGAAGACCAGGATGCATCACGATTGTCCGGTGCCCCTTTCACGGTGCTGCTTCCCGGCGGCATCCCTGTACCTGAACGGGGAGACGATGAAACCGGGTTTTTCGAATGCACTAATGGAAATTGACTCATGACATCACCTCATTCATTAGTTTTGCAGCCCGGTCCGGGGCAAGTGAGCGAAGCAGTTTCTCCCTTTGAATGCTTCCGGCACTCCGGTAAAGCCGTACAAGCTGCGAATCTTCCATATTCTGTACGATCGGTGCCAGCTCTTCCTCGTCCAGGTTCAGAAGACTTTTAACCCGTTCTGCAAAATCTTCGTCATCCATGGTTATGGTAGTGCCGTTGGCTGCCGGAATGCCGGCCTCATCGGCTGGCTGCGGCTCCGCCGACTCCAGATCCGCCAATTCTGCCTTCAGCTTTTCATTTTCATTATCCAGTGAATCGATGCGGCTCATCAGTTCGGCATTCTCGGAGTGCAGGCTTTCCAGTTCGGACTGCAGGCTCTCACACTCCTCCGGACTCATCACATCGCCTTCCCAGACCGAACCGGCCATAAGAGGGTCCTCATCCAGCTTCTCAACGTCCCCTGCACGATCAGGATGAATGTGCGGATACAAAAAAAACATCAGGACTGATGTCCCGACAAAGGTACCAACAACAATTCCTAATATTTTTAATGCTTTCATCTGTTTTAAAAAAATCGATTTATAATGACAGATGTAATACCATGACAGTTTTAATCATTTGTCTGTGTGTCAGAGCTTATGCTCTGTCATTGGTATTTCATCTGTTTAATTGTTTGGATTTATGACGTCGCTTGAGCCGAAGGTCACGAAGTGAAATGTCGCGACCTTATTTTATCATCGGTTATAATATTGGGTTGCAATTTCATCCATGGCTTTCTGCTCGTTTCTTTCCAGATCCTCTTTCCAGGCGGAGAACTCCCGGTCTTTTGCTTTTTCCATGATATGGGTTTCGCGGTGCGCCGTTACAAGCTTGTTGCGCTCCTTGTGGATGGCATCCTCGGCTTTTTGCATATCGCGTTCCAGCTTTCCCATTACATTATGAGAGTGCTCAAGATGGGCATAGCTGTTTCTGAGCTTTTGGACATCATAGACTTTGTGCTTGTCTTTTTGTCCCAGAAACTGCTCGAGGTCTGCCTGCACTGCCTCCTTCTGCTCGCTGATCCGCTGCTTGCGCTTCATCTCCTCGGCAAGTTTCTGCCTCTGCACTTTTTCTCTGTGCTCCCGGACTTTCAGTACCGGTTCCAATGAAAATTTAAAGGACATGTGCCTGGTTTTATTTTGTGTTGTCTGGTTTTACTCAGATGCAAATCATGAAAAATTGTGTTGCCGGTCTGTTTTCAGCTTGTGAGCTTCTTCAGCGAACCCCATAAATCCTTGTTGAAGTCCGCCTCATCCATGTTCTGTTTCAAAAATGATTCCAAACCCGGATTTTTTTTGATCGCTTCGTCAATTTTCGGATTTGACCCCTTTACATATGCACCAATGTTTATGAGATCTTCGGCCTCCCTGTAGGTGGCCAGAATCTCTCTCGCCTTCATTGCCACACTCCGGTCTTCCGGCGAAATAATTTGCGGCATCACCCGGGACACGCTCTCCAGCACGTCTATCGCCGGATAATGATTTTTATGCGCAAGTCTCCGTGAAAGAACGATATGGCCGTCGAGAATGGAGCGCACGGCATCGGCTACCGGCTCATTCATATCATCGTTGTCAACCAGCACCGTATAGAGTCCGGTGATGCTGCCTTTATCCGTTTTTCCGGCCCGCTCCAGCACCTTTGGAAGCAAGGCAAACACGCTGGGAGGGTATCCCTTGGTCGTCGGAGGCTCTCCGGATGCCAGCCCGATTTCCCGCTGTGCCATCGCAACCCTGGTGACCGAATCCAGCATGAGGAGGACATTTTTTCCTTTATCGCGAAAATATTCCGCTATGGCGGTTGCGGTTGAAGCACCTTTGACCCGGCTCATCGCAGCATTATCCGAAGTAACCGCAACAACCACCGACCGCTTCAGACCTTCCTCACCAAGGGCATCGGTAATAAATTCGCTCACCTCGCGCCCCCGCTCGCCTATCAGCCCGATGACATTCACATCCGCCGCTGAATGGCGTGCTATCATCCCCATCAGGACACTTTTCCCGACGCCAGAGCCCGCAAAAATCCCCATACGCTGCCCCATTCCCAGCGTGTTGATCGCATCAATCGCCCGCACACCGGTAAACATGGGTTCATCAATCCGTGTCCGCTCCAGCGGTCCGGGCGGATCGTTATACACCGGCTGGTGTTCGCCGTTGAGAATGGCGCCCTTGTGATCGATCGGCAGCCCGTCAGCATCCACAACACGTCCCAGCATATCGTCACCGATGGCCAGGGTCATCGGCCGGCTGCTCAGTTCCACCAGACAGCCCGACTTCAATCCTTCAATGCGGTCATAGGGCATGAGCAGCGTTTCTTTCTCGCGTATACCCACCACTTCCGACAGAATGGTCTTTCCCGTCTGGGTATGGATCGCATAAATCTCTCCGACACATGCCTGCAATCCGGTGCATTCGACGATGGTCCCGATAACCGTTGACACCTTGCCGTATCGCTTCGGCCCGGATGGTATGAGCGGGATCTTATCACGGATCTGCCCGAAATGTCCGGAAAGTGACTGCTGGGATATGGTGCTGGTGCTCATTGTATTACTCTGTCAGGATTTTGGCAGGATCAGGGAATCCTTGAAATCGTAAAGCATTTGCCTGAAGTCGCGGACAATCTTCTCCCGGTTTGTGTCCAGCTGATATTCCCCCGGCTTGCAGTTTTTACCGACACGCAGAATGACACCTGTGTTTTCACCGTATTCTGTGATCAGCGACTCCGCCAGTTCGTAGTCATCAGCGGAAACCCACAGTACCGGCCTGGATTTCTTGTCGACTTCCTGAATCAGCTCCGAAAGCTCCGCCTCCAGCTTGTTGCGCATGGTACCGTTGGTTACCGGCATCTCCAGTATGGCTTCGGTGATATCAAACACCAGCTGCAGAATCCCGGGTTTGAGCAAATCCACATTGGATTTCCACGCTTCAAATGCGGATTGAAACTGGCTGCCCAGGCTGCCGAGGCGCTGATCAAGTTCCTCGCGGGCCTGGCTCATCCCGTCGGACCGGCCCTGCTTGTAGCCCTGTTCAAAAGCTACCTTACGCGCTTTTTCAAGCTGCTTGTTCCATTCATTGAGTTTCGCCTCAAGAATCTGATCCACGTCCGGAACCTCCGGCTCTTCGAGGGGTTTTCTGTCCTCGAAGACCATCTTGTAATCCAGCTTGAATCGATCTTCCTCCTTCCAGGAAAATTTGCTCTTGTCTATAATTCTTCGGGACATAAGGGCATTACTCCACAATTTCGTTTTCATCCATCTTGCGGGTGGTTATCTGCCCGTCTTCTTCAAGCTGCTTGATTTTCTTGATAATCCGCTGCTGTGCATCCTCGACATCCTTCACATGCACCGGTCCCAGCGCCTCCATGTCTTCCTTGAGCATGTCCACAGCGCGTGTTGACATGTTCTTGAGGAACTTGTTGCTGAGCTCGTCACTGACGCCCTTGAGTCCGAGAACCAGATCCGATTTGTCCATTTCGTTAATGATGACCTGAACGGTACGGTCGTCAAAGTGAGCGATATCCTCAAACAGGAACATCTGCTTCTTGATCTCTTCGGCCAGGACAGGATCTCTTTCCTCGATATCCTTGATCACGTTGCGCTCAACCGAGATATTGGCTTCGTTGAGGATGTTTGCAACTACGGACGTACCGCCTTTGACACGGTCGCCGACGGCATCCACACCGCCCATCTGCTCCTTGATCACCTCTTCAATCTCATCAATGACCTCGGATGAAATCTTGTCCATCGAGGCAAGACGAAAAGAAATTTCCCCCTGCAGTTCATCACTGAGATGGGAAAGGATTTCCGCCGAGCGCTCTTTTTTCAGCTGGGAGAGGATAAGCGCCGCAACCTGCGGGTGTTCATTCTGGATGAAGCTGGCAATCTGTGTGGTCTCATTGGCCTGGAAGACGCCGAATGCGCTGGATCCGGTTTCGGCCTCCAGCCTCCGGAACATGTCATTGGCCTCATCTGTGCCCCTTGCCGTTGAAAGAATGTTCTTGGCGTAGTCCAGTCCGCCTTCAAGTATGTACTGCTTGGCCATCATCATATCGTAAAACTCCCTGTTGACAGCCTCGATCACCTCGGGTTTTACGTTTTTGATTCTGGCGATTTCAAGGGACAGGTCCTCCACCTCCTCGTCGCGCAGTGACTTGAGCAGCTTGGATGCCGTGTCCATCCCGACAGATATCACCAGCACCGCGGCCTTCTGAATGCCGTTCATTTTTTTTACATCGTCCAGAACTACTCCGGAATCCGTTAATGTTTTTGCCATGGTATAAACGATCTGTTATTTCTCTGTTGCCATCATTGCCCGAACCACATTGGCTGCGTCATCCGGCTGCATTTCGATAAAGTCCCGGATTTCCTCGGTTACAAATGATTTGTCATCAAGCTGTTTACGTGCAGTTGACGACAGCTTGCGGTTGTAGAAGTCCTCTTCTTCTTCAGACATAATTCCCTCTTCATCTTGTTCCTGGCCATCACCGGCAACATCCACATCCTGCCCTCCGGAAAACTCGCCGAACAGAACCGGATGCTTCTCTTCACGGAACCGCTGCGACATGTTGTATAGCAATGCGGCCACGGCTGCCAGTGCAGCTGCAATCAACACCCATCGTAACACCTGATTCCAGGGAAACGGCTGCTCCATGACATGCTGATACGGATCCGCCATCGGATCGTAAAATTCACGCTGCGTAATGGTGATGACGTCGCCGCGGTCACCGTTGATACCAAGCGCCGCTTCAACAACACCGCGGAGTTCATCAATCTCCTCATCCGTATAGGGTTCGGCAACAACCATCTGCTCCCCGTTTTCATCCTCCTGGACCGTCTGCTTGTAATTCAGCAGGACCGAAGCGCTCAGCCTGTTGATATCACCCTGTGGTTTTTCAAATAGCTCACGTATGGTGTTGACTTCGTAGTTCCGGGTTTGAATCACATTTTCGTTGTTCCGGGATGACGTCATCACCGTTTCACCGCGAAGCTCCAGAGGCGTGAATTCATCAATGGGCAAAGTCTGAAATCCTTCGTCGCTGTTGGTCTCGGACCTTCTCTCTTCGGATATGATCACCCTGCTGTCCGGATCGATGATGTCGGACTCTCTGGAAAGCTTCTCAAAGTCGTGTTCGGCAGCCACTCTGAGGATGCTGTTGCCCGGCCCCAGAACCCGGTCCAGCATGGTCTGCCCCCTTTCGGTCAGGTAGGATTCGGTTTTCTGCCGGAGCTGCATCTGTTTGGAGCCGGATGCCAGCGCCGTGCCCATGTGCATTTCTTCCGTCAGGCGGTTGCCGTTCTGATCCAGCACGGTTATGGCTTCAATATCGAGCCCCTCCACGCTTCCGGCAACAAGCGAACTCATGCCCTGCACCTGCTGTTCACTGAGCGACTGTCCGCTCTTGAGGTTCACCACAATAGATGCCGAGGCATCGACCGTGGTTCTCTGGAATGGTGTCCGCTCTGGCAGGACGAGATGGACCCGGGCATGCTCAATCTGTTCCAGACTGCTGATGGAACGTGAAAGCTCACCCTCAAGCGCCCGTTTTTTATTGACACGCTGCATGAAATCGGTCATTCCCAGGGCATTTTCATCAAACAGCTCATATCCCTTGAAATCAGAATGTGCCATGCTGACCGAAGCCAGTTTCATCCGCAGTTCGTCCACATTCTCCCTGCGCACAAAAATGGAACGCCCGCCGTCCTCAATACGGTAGGAAACATTTCGCTCTTCCAGTTCTTCGACTATTTCATTGGCAGATTCCGACGGCAGCGATCCGAACAGCAGCGCATAATCCGGCCTGAGCGTCATGTAGAACATCATGCCGACAAAAGTGAGAAGGCCCACAACAAGAAGTGCAAAAATGGACTTCTGCGCCGGACTGAGCGGCTCGAAAAAGGATCGGAAAGATTCAGTTAAACGTCCCATTTACGGTTACCCTATATTTGCATTCTGCTGATTTCCTGATAGGTCTCGATGGCTTTGTTCCGCATCTCCACCATCATCTGAAAACTGAGCTGAGCGCGCTGCATGTTGATCATCACCTCATGAACATTTTCAGTCTTTCCAGCGGCAAAATCCTGGATGCTCTGCTCCGATGTTTTCATGGTTTCGTCTACCGAATTGACTGCCCTTGAAAGCATGTCGGAAAAACTGTCCGCCGACTCCGGCGTTTTCAACTGCTGACGCTCCTGACCCGGCTCAGCCTGGAACGGCTGCTGCAAGCCTCTGAGCTCTAATGGCGTACTCATAATGACGTTATCCTGAGTTTAAGATTTAAATTATCGTATCCAGATGCTGGCCTCTGCCGGCAACCATCTGCTGCTTTGACTCGCCGCTTCCGTTGTAAAATGTAATTTCCTCAGTTCCGGAAAATTCCCTGTGGATCATCCGTGACTCTTCGTCCGTCAGTTTTGCTGGACCGGCAGTCGCCGCTGCCTGTCTGAGGCTCGTAGTGCGCGAGGTGTCCTGTGCCTGAAAGGAGTTTATAAGAGATGAGACATTCATAATGCTCTGTTCTATATTTCAAGTGATCGTTTGATTATCTGCTTTTCTGCCTCGATGGCACTCAGATTCGCTTCATACAGACGATTGGCACTCACCAGCTGCGTCATTTCACGAATCAGGTCAACATCGGGGTATCTGACCATCCCGTTTTCATCAGCGTCGGGATGGTTCGGGTCAAATTCATGCCGGAAATTGTCAGACTCCACCATTTGGGCGGTCGGACCAAAATCAGAAGAGGAAGAACCCGGATTGCCCTGACTGACGCTTCCACCGGATACCGCATGATGGCCCGGACGTGTCTGGCGCAGTGTGGATATACTGTCAAGCAGCATTCTTTGAAAATCCTGCCTGTCCCCTGTTCCCGTCTGCACGGATTGCGGACGGTAAACATCCGCGGATCCATTGGGGGCGGATGTTCCGGCGTTGGCAATATTGTTCGTTGCCGCACCAATTTTTTCCCGCTGAACCGACAAGCCCCCGGCCGCTGTCTGAAATGATGAAAAAAGTCGATCTGGTAACATGGCTGTATTGGAAGGAGGTTATTGTTATCGGTTAATACCGGTGATTCCGGTTCTGAGCATGTCAAAATGGTGACGCAGCGATCGGGTCATCACATTGACGCGGATCTGCGTGTCGGTCATTTCGAGCAGCTCGTCTTCCAGCACCGGCTTCTCATCTGTTTCTTCAATAGTCGGATTGACGGTATTCATCGCCCGGACGCCCCCTTTGTCCTGGGCACGCTGCAGTTCATCCTCAAAACTGACATTCAGTTTCTTATAGCCCGGAGTATCCATATTGGCAATATTGGATGAGGTCATTTTCTGCCGCAGCGTGAGCGCATCCATTGTTTTGCCCAACAGTATGGAATGCTGATTGTCGATGAGTTTCATGTGTTTATAATTTGTGATTCTGACGTCAAATGTAGTACCCATGTTGGCTATAATCATGCTCCTGTGTGACGGTAAGCCGCCATGGGTATTTCATCTGTTTAAAATTTCTGATTTATATGGTCAGATGTAATTCCATGGCCGTGATTAATCATGCGCCTGTGTGTCCGGGCGCCAGCCCGGTCATGTGCATTTCATTTGTACATCAAAATGTGCTGTTGCTGTTTTACTGAATCTGTGGATTCATTATATCCACCCTGTATTACAGCAACTGCCGTGCCATTCCATGATCCGGTGTTCTTTTTTTATATCGGACGGTTCCGGTTTCCGGCCTGAGACAAAAGCGCCACGGCGCTGGCAATTTTTTCCCCGCGTCTTTCATCACCGTTTAAGTTTTTCAAATAATGGCTGATAAGCAGTAAGGCATGCATCTTGCATCCGGAAACTATTTGAACAGCCATCGTCTCTTTGTCACTACTATTGTCCTGTATGAATGATTTCTGATATCGATTTTTTGAGAATACATCACAGCATATCTGCAGAAACAGGAGGCGCCTGCATGGAATCCGGCCGGACAGCATCCGTCTGCTCCCCCCCGCAGGAAAAAAAATCCATGCAGGGACTAAAGCTGCTCATCAACATGCAGCCGAATCCTGTATTCCTCACAAACAAAAGTGACGGGACCATTCTGCTGGCAAATGATACCGTTTCTGCTCTTTATCCTGAAAGAAGCCTTGAAAATGTTCCGGTTTCGAACATTCTCTGCTATGAAGAGCAGATCTCCGAAGCCTGCAACATGGTCTATTTCGATGAAGAGTGGCTTGTCTGCGAAAAACAGACGTTTGCATGGGAGGATCTCAGCCTGGAGATGATCATGCTTTCACCTTGTCCGGGACTTCCCTCCATGAAGGAAATCCATACGGCACGCGATATGGTGGGCCTGGTGCTGCACCGGCTGCGGTCACCGATGACCGGAATGCAGGGCTATCTCGATATGCTCATGGACGACCCAATGGCAAAGCAGATCCGGCATCGTGTTACCAAGCTCAGTTCCGGCATGGATCAGCTGAACGATATGCTTGATGAACTCGAAACCCTGCACACGGCCGAAACCCGGCACGATGTCAGCAGCATCAACGTCGGATCCGTTGCCATGGATTACATCAAAAGCCTGGACAAGAAAACACAAAAGCGCATAGAAATACGCCAGCATAGCCGCGGGCAGGCGATCTCGAGCAGCCGCCAAAAAATCGAAAAACTCTTCCAGCTGCTGATTACAAATGCTCTTGAACACACAGCTGGAAAAAGAAAGCCCGTTCAGATCATTTTGGAATCTCCCCTAAAGGTTCATGTCACCAACTATGGTGACCCGGTTCCCGAATATCTGAATGAGCGGATTTTTTCACCCTTCATCACAAACAAGCCGCAAAACATGGGCATCGGGCTGACCATAGCTTATCTTATTTGCCGGCAACTGGGTATTACGATAATTCAGACAAGCAATTCCGGGAAGAAAGGGGTAACATTCACCCTTCTCCTGCCTCCGCGCGGCATGAGCTAGAAACAGCTCCCGTGTGTCAGCTCACAGGACAATCTCAGGCGGGAATATCCGTCATGCGGCTGATCTCCTGCCGCAGCTCTTCCGGGGTAAACGGTTTGTGGACGAAAGAGGCACCGAGTTTATAGAAATTGGCGATTCGCTGTTCGTTGCTTTCCGTTGAGACGATCAGCACCGGTGTATCTTTGGTCCTCGGGTTGCTTCTCACGTGATTGAGCATCTCCATGCCATCCATAACCGGCATATTTATGTCAATCATCAGCAGATCAATCCAGTTCTCCTCGAGCTTCTGCAAACCCTCTTTGCCATCAGAAGCCTCCATGATATTACCCAGGGGAATGCCGCTCATGTTAAGCGTTTTGATGATCATTTTCCTCATCACCGCACTGTCATCTACAACTAATATATTCAGACTCATTTTCGTACGATTTGTTTAAAAATAGTTTTCTATCCCTGACTCTGGGCTGTTTTAGTCTTTTTTACATTGGCAACGATTCTACCGGGAATATCGGCCAGTGCCGAAATTTCTGAAGCTGCCCCGATTTTGATAGCTTCTCTGGGCATTCCGAAAACCACAGAGGTAGCTTCGTTTTGAACGATATTGTGCGCCCCGGCTTGTTTCATTGCCAGCATGCCTTTGGCTCCATCCGACCCCATACCGGTCATCAGCACGCCGGTGGCATTGACACCGGCCGCACTGGCAACGGAGTGAAACAGTACATCAACACTGGGACGCTGATGATGTACCGGCGGACCCTGTTTGATCCGCACATAATAACTTGCCCCGCTTTTTTCCACCTGCATATGGTAATTGCCCGGGGCTAGCAGGGCCACACCGGGAGAGATTCTGTCACGGTCGCGGGCTTCCCGGACTTCAAGCGGACTTATCTGATTAAGCCGCTCCGCAAAAGTGGTTGTAAACACCGGCGGCATGTGCTGTACCATGGCAATGCCGGGGGTATCAGGCGGAAGTGATTTGAGCACCAATTCGATGGCCCGGGTCCCGCCTGTTGAAGCCCCCATGGCAATCAGTTTGCTGGTTGTATGGATGAGTCCCGCTTCACGGACCGGTGCTTCACCTGCCGCTGCTCTGCCGTTTCCGGCCTCCTGCTCCGTAACTGCGGTTCTGTCAAAGCGTGCAACAGATGCGGTCCGGATGGCTTTGACAATCTGGACGGAGATATTCTGGGTTGAATAGGCTGAGCCGGGCTTGCAGATGACATCCACGGCCCCAAGGCGCAGCGCCATCAGCGCATTTTCACTGTTCTTCGGAGTCAGAGAACTCACAACCACCACCGGCATCGGATAGTGTTTCATCAGTTTTTCCAGAAAAGAGAGACCGTCCATTCTGGGCATTTCCAGGTCCAGAGTCAGAACATCCGGTTTGAGCTCAATGATCTTGTCACGGGCAGCGTACGGGTCAATTGCCGTCCCCACCACCTCAATATCTTTTTGGCGGTTAAGCTCTTCGGTGAGAATTTTTCTCACCAGCGCCGAATCATCTACAACCAGAACCTTGATCATGTCATCTCCATATGCTGAATAAGTACCTGTTCAGGAGTAATAAACTGATATTTCCGCACTGCCTTCATCCAGATGAATCCGTACCGTTTCGCTGTGATTCATCGAGTCAAACAGACTGTGGGGCTGCTCGCCTGGTGCGGCTATCCTTGGCGGCCGGATATAGCTGATCTCTTCGCCGTCGGAAAAAGCAGGCACGACATTCCCGCAGATAATATTGGCGATTTCACAGAGCGCACCGTGCTTCTGCTCTTCGGTGGCATCATCACTTCCGAGCATATTATCTGCAATGGCATCAACCAGGTCCCGAGATGCGCGCAGGATCATTCCGCCGTGTGATGCTCCGTCAAAATTCACCACGGATACAACAGACCCGGACTCCTCCATTTTTTCGGTTTCTTCAACTTCAAACTCTTCAAGCGGAAACATGTAGCACATCATTTCAAACGTTTCTGCTGCCGTGCTGTAAATTTTTTCGTTCAGGCTATTCTTCATAGTTCTGCAAAATTGTGTTTCGGACCGTGTTTCTGAGTTGTTCCACTGTAAAAGGTTTGTGAATGAACCCGGCTGCAATTTCCTGAAAATGTTCAATCTGCCGGGTGTTGCTTTCCGACGAAATGATGAGGACCGGGAGGTTTTTGCCGTATGGCCGCTGACGTACGATTTCCAGCATTTCCCGTCCGTCCATGACCGGCATGTTGATGTCCATGAGCAGCAAATCGATCGGATGATTATCCATAACGGCCAGCCCTTCGCGGCCATCCATGGCATAGTATATCTTGTCGAATTCAATATCACCCAAACGAAGGGTTTTGGCGATCATGAACCGGGTTACCGAACAGTCATCAACGATTAAAGCGCGCAATGCCATTTGTATGAACGGTTGGTTATGGGTTGTGAATAAATTATTGATAGTGAACTAAAAAGGGTCATAATCCGGGTGCCTGTCAGTGTCATTAAAAACCGGATGTACTGGAGTATGTATTCTGATGGTGATAAAACGGTTTTTTGTTGATGGTGACCAGTCCGTCGGATATCCGGAGCGACATTGTTCTGGAATTGTATCCCCCCACATCCTGGGCGGCAATTATGAATCCGTTTTTCCATAAGAGTTTGCGCAAAACAGTGAAATTGCGTTTCCCGATTTTGAAGTAGTCGCCGTTCCCCGCCTGTTTCATGGAAGCACCTCCGGCCACCACCACATGCATGTTTTTCTTACTGGCACCAAAATCATAACAACCGTTCAGTAGCTGTGAAAACCCGGTATCCACATACATTGCCGGCTTTTGCCGGGCCTTGTCCGGATCCGCCTTCGACAGCGGCAGCATCACATGGAGCAAACCGCCCACCATGGCCACAGGATCGTAAACGGCTACTCCAAGGCAGCTCCCGAGCGCATAGGTCACCAGCTCCTCACCGGCTATATTGGAAATTTTTACATCACTGACACCAACAATCGTCTTCATGTATGCATCACCTGATTTTTTGATATACCGCCGGCCTGATGTTCCTGAACCGCGAGCTGTTGCCCTGCATGCTCTCGGAGTGGCCAAGGAACAGATATCCGCCCGGCTCGAGCAGACGATGAAACCGTGATACCAGCTCTTCCTGCGTCTGACGATTAAAATAAATCATGACATTTCTGCACATTATTACATGAAAAGGGCCCTTCATCGGCCAGGACTCTTTGAGATTCAGCCGGGCGTAGCTGATCATTTTTCTGACTGCCGGATCAAGGCGGTATGACGGCGGGGTTTCCGGGAGCTTTGAAAAGTACTTGTTTACGACAAAACCCGGAATGCCGTGCAGTTTTTCCGCTGCATAAATACCGCTCTTACCGATCTGCAGCATGGATTGTGCGATGTCCGTTGCCAGGATTTTCAGTGACCCACTCCCGTAATCGGGCTGCTCTTCCAGCCAGGTGATGGCACAGGAGACAGGTTCTTCCCCCGATGAGCATCCCGCCGACCACCACTTCAGATCCCTTTGCCGGGTATTTGGCAGCACCTCCTCCCGCAGAAATTCAAAGTGCTGACTTTCCCGGAAAAAACTGGTTTTGTTGGTGGTGAGGACATCCACAAGAGCAAGAAACTCGGCTCCCGACTCGTCGCTGTCCATGAAATCCAGATACTCCTTGAATCCGCGCAGCTTGAGATGCCGGATCCGTTTGAGCATGCGGGCCTTGACCAGCGCCTCCTTGCCTTCCTGGATATAAATTCCGCAATAATCATGCAGCAGCTTGCGTACCTTGTTGAAATCAGAACTTGGCAGCTCCAGCCTGGTCAAATCTTCCGCATGATTATTGAAGAACTTCATCCATTCACCATAATAGTTGTTATGATATTACTGTGTAAAAAAATGCCGGCAACAAACCGTCAGAATCCGGGCAGACAGGGAATTAACCCTGAATAAAGCCACTCCATACCCCGGACTTCCGGAGACAAAGAAACCGGGATACGGAGTGTTATTGATTTCAGAAATCACTGAGATCGTCATCTTCCAGTGGAATCAGCCTTTTGGGGTCTTTACTGCCGGATGATGTCTTTCCATTACCACTCTCACTTCTTTCAGCTTTTTGAGCTGCCGAAGGTTTTTTCAGTTTACCGGCAAAAGAACCCGTTCCTTTACCTGCTGCCGAGCCGCCCTGCCAGTCAGCCTGAGAACGAATGTCCGCTCTGTTTCCCGAGTAGCTCTGTTCGTGCGTGCCTCCGACCAGTCCCACAAGATCACCTACCATATTGCGCAGCTCTGTTGCCTGCGACGACAGCTCCTCAGCGGCACTCGCCGTCTCCTCTGAAGAAGAGGCATTGCCCTGAACCGCCTTGTCCATCTCCGACATTACCGAGTTCAGTTCGGATATGCCATTGGCCTGCTCCTTGCCGGCAGCCGAGATCTCAACAACCAGTGTACTCACGTTGGTAACACTGTCTTTAATGCTTTCCAGGTTTTCAGAAACCTCCTTGACAACAGATGCTCCGTTCTGAGAGCTTGTCTGCGATTTCTCAATGAGTTCGGACGTATTACTTGCCGCTTCGGCGCTTCGCTGTGCCAGGTTCCTGACCTCCTCGGCCACTACAGCGAATCCTTTTCCGGCTTCACCGGCCCTGGCAGCCTCAACGGCAGCATTAAGTGCCAGCAAATTGGTCTGAAATGCGATATCATCAATGGTTTTGATGATTTTTGATGTCTCCTGTGAAGACTCCTGAATCTCGCCCATGGCTTTGGACATTCGCTCCATGGCTTCCATACCCTGCTGGACTTTGGGCTCTGTTTCCCGCATGGCCTGTTCGGCCTGGGATGCATTTTCAGCTGTCTGCTTTGTCTGCGAAGACATCTCCTCAAGCGATGACGTTGTCTGCTGCAATCCGGCTGCCTGCTCACTGGAGCTTTCTGACAGCTGCTGACTCGAGCTTGAAAGCTGGGTTGAAGAGGCATTTACCTGCTCCGAACCGCTGTTCAGTCCATCGATAATGCGTCTTAGCGAATTATTAATAGAGCGGCTGATCAGAATACCAAGACCAATGGCCAGGATGACACCGATGGCCAGACCGAAAAGTGTTGAAGCACGAACCACGGCAGAGCTGGTTGTCGCTCTCTCAACTTCCCCGGCTGCAATTTCCATGTTTTCGCTGACAAGGGCATACAACAAATCCAGGGCTTCATCCTGTGTTTCCTGCAGAGAGCCGAAAAGCAGATCCTGTGAAGTTTCAAGTGCCATTGTTGCTTCATCTGCCATAGCAAGCATATCATCGAACTGTCCGAAAACCGCTTCCATGTTTGCAATAAATGCTTCCTCGTATAGCTCTGCAGCCTGTTCGGTCTCGCCGGCTTCCACCAATTCTTTCATTTGTCCGACAGCTTCGTGGAACGCCCTGTGAGGCTCCTCAAAATTGCGGATAAGCGCAGCAAGTTCAGGGTTGTCGGTACGGTAATCGGGCAGCCACTCTCCGGCGTTGCATGCGGTATGATCATCACCGCCAGCAAACGTTTGCTGATCTACATGAAGCATGTGCAGCACCTCCTGAACCACCATGTAATGGTCTTTCATAAACCGCTCCAGTTCCCGCTCCAGCTCCTGCGGGTTTGCAATTCCGATGTCATCAAACTGCCGGGCCAGGTCAAGGGCCTCATCCGTGTACCCGCTCCATTCTTCATCTACCGGGACAAACTGGTTCCACAGCCTTGCCTCCTCTTCTGTCTGCGGCAAGGGCTCAAATATATCCCAGGCTTCCTGATAACGCTGATTGGCTTCCTCTATATGCACATACTGCTGCCGGCGCAGATCCCGTGGAAGTCCGGGGATGTTAAGCGTTCGCATGGTTCCGCGAATATTTTCGGCTTCTGCCTCCATTTGAAGCAAACTGGCCACACTGGGCAACCGCACCTCCCCTATTTCTTCCATATAATTATCACTAAGCACGGCACCGCCATAACCCAGAAGGCCTACAATGAATGTAATCAGTGCCACACCCAGAAATGACACAATAAGCTTTTTGCCAATGGTCCATGACCTTCCTTTCTTTCCCTGCTCAACGGAACTCTTGTTATTACCTTTCATAATTGCCCCCTCTTTAACATTAATTGAATGACTAATACATCTATTTTGACTTTAAACCCTCTATCAATACTCAGAACATTCTGTCAGATTTTTTGCCATCGAAACAGCACCTCCGGCAAACTGTACCAACTCCGTCCGGACAGATTTTACATATCCGGAAAGCATCAAACTCCTGCCGTCAAGCCTCGGCAGCAGCCGTTTCCTTCTCCTTTTTCCCCTTCAGCTCTTCAGGAACATCAAAAAGAACCCTTGTAACATCCAGAATCAATTTGACCGAATCCTCCTGCTTGCCGATTCCAGCCAGATATTCACTGCTTTTGTTATTGCCGAAGGAAGGAACATCCTCGATATCACCACCGTCAATGTTGGCTACCTCGGAAACCTTGTCCACCACCGTGCCCATCCGGTACTGACCATCCTGAATAACCACAATACAGGTTTCTGTCGTGTCATCAACCGCGGGAAGGCCGAAACGCGACCGCAAGTCCATGACAGGAATTATTTTCCCGCGCAGATTGAGGACACCTCTGATGTAGGCAGGCATGTTCGGCACCGGTGTAATCGACATCAGCCCGATAATCTCCTGCACTTTCAGGATTTCTATGGCATACTCCTCTTCGCCGAGATAAAACGTCAGAAACTTCCCGCCTTCTACCGTTTTCTCCATTTCTTCGTTTTGCACGTTGTTTTGTTCATCCATAGCATTCACCTTTGCTTTGCTCGTTCAGTTCAGCAGTGCCACCGTATCCAGGATCAGCCCCACGCGGCCGTCCCCCAGAATGGCACCACCTGAAATATTCCGCATCTTGACCGGCATATCGATCGATTTGCCGACCAGCTGCTGCTGTCCGACCACCTCATCCACCAGCAGTGCGTATTTCTTT
Source organism: Natronogracilivirga saccharolytica (assembly GCF_017921895.1). Lineage (NCBI taxonomy): Bacteria > Pseudomonadati > Balneolota > Balneolia > Balneolales > Cyclonatronaceae > Natronogracilivirga > Natronogracilivirga saccharolytica. The sequence continues at coordinate 26,331 of NZ_JAFIDN010000003.1, read as the reverse complement.
TTGTTGTTGTTTATAACCATTAAAGTCGCCTCCCTCACATCCTCAACCGCATCCGTGATCCCGAACATCCTGTGAAGCCGGATTACCGGAATGGAATCCCCGCGGAAACGCACATGCTCGGAATCACCCAGAACCGTAAACAAGTCATCCTGTTCTGCCCGGAATGTCATGTCGATGTTGATGGTCGGGACGATAAACTGCTGACTACCGATGCGGACCAGCATTCCGTCCGTTATGGCCAGCGTGAACGGCAGTTCCAGTGAGATTTTTGTGCCTTCGCCGGGACGTGAGGACACATCCACTTTACCCTGAAGCCGGTCGATGGACTTGCGGACGACATCCATCCCCACTCCCCTTCCGGACAAATCACTGACTTTTTCCGCCGTAGAAAATCCAGGCAAAAATATGAGCTTGTATATTTCGCTGTCCGTCAGTTTTTTATTGGGCTCAACCAGCCCCTTTGAAACGGCCTTGGAGAGGATTTTATCTTTATCAAGCCCCTTGCCGTCATCCTCGATTTCAATGATAACCTTTCCGCCGGCCTGGAAAGCACGCAGCCAGATTTTTGCTATGCCGGATTTGCCTTTCTTCTGACGGGTTTCCGCATCCTCGATGCCATGGTCCAGGGCGTTTCTCAGAAGGTGAACCAGCGGCTCATTTATGATATCGACCATATTGCGGTCGATTTCGGTATCCTCTCCCTCGGTTGCGTAGGACACGGTTTTGCCGGACTTTTTCGACAGATCACGGACCAGCCGGTTCATCTTCTGGAATGTGGCCTTCAGCGGAACCATCCTGAGGGTCAGACTGGTGTCCTGCAGTTCGCGCAAAATTTTGGTGCTGTGCGTAACCTTGCGGGACAAGTCCGGATCCGCGGCAATGTTGGAATCCTGGGCCACCACCGAATGGGCAATCACCAGCTCACCAACCATATCGATCACCCTGTCCAGCCGCTCAACATTTACCCGGACTGTAACATCCGACTCTGCCCGCGCTTTGCTGCTTTTCGGACTGCCATTGGCTCCCGGCCCGTCTGCTTCCCGGTTTCCGGACGGCGCACCGTTCCGGTCATTTTCAGCAGGGGTATCCGGACTACCGGTTGGTGCATTTGCTGATTTCTCCGGTGCACTTCTGTCAGACTGCACAGGATCACCCGCTGCTTCTCCGGACACATCCAAACCGGAATCTTCGGCATCACCAGCCGTCTGCTCTTTTTTCGGCTCACTATTGCTTTCTGATGAAGCCGGACCAGCCTGCTTCCTTGCACCGGACCCGGTTTCCTCTGCAAGTGCCTGTTCGGGTTTCTTGCCGAACTCGGCAATCTGAATGAGCGTGCGCATCATGGGCGGATACTCTTCCGGCATGGAAAGCACATCACCCCCGCTCAACTGTTCTGATTTTTCGAGGAATGACTTGACGATATCAATGGCATTGAGAGTGATATCGGCACAGGCGGAATCGTAGGGGATATGATCATCCCTGACCATATCAAGCAGCGTCTCCACGGCATGAGCAAACTCCGAAACGGGTGTGAGTCCCATAAAAGCGGATGTCCCCTTGATGGTATGGAATGACCGGAAAACTTTGTGGATCAGCTCATCGTCGTCCGGTGATGTTTCGAGGTCCAGCAGCGCACTTTCGGCCTCCTCGATCTGTTCGTTGCACTCGGTAATAAAATCGGTAAGCAACGTCACGTCGAGATCGTCGGGCACAGTGAAGTCCCGGGAGTAGCTGTCACCGGTCTGTTGGCCGCCTTCGGCCTGTTCATTTATTTCCGGTTGCGGATCATCCACGGACTGCTGGCTGATATCGGTTATCCGGCCGGATTCTGCTTGCTGATCAGCTGTTTCCTTTCCGTCAGCCCCGGGTGACTGTTCCTCCTGCCCCAGCTCATCGTTCATATCCAACTGAACGGCTTTATCAACTTTAGCCGACAGATCCGACAGAAAACCTGCCGGATCTTCCGGCTCCCTGCCCTCAAGCCCGGCAATGGTTTCTTGGATATCGCTGAGTACCGCGCATATCGGCGGCCGGCAGTGCTCTTTCAAAAACGACACCAGATTGGCAATCTGTTCAATATGTGCCGCTGAAAGAGTATCATCCGGGAGCTGCATGATCACCGAAGCGAGATCACTTAATGTCACCTCCGGTATCTCTGCTCCGGTCTGCGTGTCCGGTTCACCATGATCTTCATCGTCACCAAGCGCCTCTTCACCCGCTGGATCAGCCGGCGATTGCTTTTTTTCATTTTGGGGTGCCGGATCCGCACTCATTTCGCTTTCAGCAGGTGCGGCTGCCTCTCCTTCAGAAATGGCTGACTCGGCTTCTCCGGCCAGTGCTTTCTGAAGATCTGAACTGGCTTTTTCAAATACTTCTACAGCGATGTCTCCGTCATGAACCGCAAATTCGCGGATGGTATTCACGGCCTGCAGCGTTGCAACCCTGATACTGAAAAAAAAGTCGTCCTTTTCATAGAGGTGAATCAGGGCCTTCCATGCCAGTCCGATAAGCTCATTCAGCAATGTTGATTTGCCCTCGAATTCTTCTATTGTCCCCTCGAGCCGGGCACCCGCCTGCATGATATTATCACGGTCTCCGGGCCAGACATCGGCCAGAGTTCTCATAATTTCTTCAAGCGACCGGACACACTTATCGTTGGCATCACCCATAATTCCCTCTTACTTTCGACGTTTGGATTCGCACAATGCGAGATTGACCCAAAATTCACCTCCGCTGCCATTAAAGCGAAGCTGTGAGGTCGGAGGCTTGTTTGGCATGAACAACTTGAGATCACTTCCCCTGGTGACTGTCGGCAGCGAGCTTTGTCCCACAAAGCCTACCTGTTCGGCATTGGCTGCAACCTCCCCGGCAAGAATATTGGATATTTCACCCACCAGATCCCCCATATCATCACTCTCGAAGGGCAGCTCCATACCGCAAAACACCTCTGAAAGACTGACTGCAGTCTCTCTGGGAATGGCCACCATGAGCGTCAGGGTATGATTGGCATTGAAAACGGAAATATTGCCGATAATTCCGTTCATGGGCTCTTCCTTCTCCACGCCATCAACAAAATCGGGCCGGCTGCCCATAATGGATTCAAAGGTTGCTTCAACACTGTTCCGGACGGAGGTAATGATCTCATCAGGTATTTTCCGGACGTCATCCAGACTCACAGGTAATAGTTCACTCATAATTATTTCAGATTAAGCATGTCCTTGAAGAAACTTTTCTTTTGTCCGTCATCATCGGTGCCGGTAATCAGGTTCCCATCCTTGTCGATGTATTTGCTCAGCACCTTGTGCACCTGGTCAGCTGTAAACGGCTTGGTGACATAGTCATTGGCTCCGCCGTCATTCAGCGCGGTATCGACCTTGCCCATCGATTTTTCCGCCGTGATCATGATGATAGGGATGTGACTGGTGTTGCCCTTGCTTCTCACAGCCTGGGAAAATTCCACACCGGACATCTTGGGCATATTCCAGTCAAGAAATATGATCTGAATCTCATCGGAAAATTTTTCAAGGGCATCCTGCCCGTCAATGGCTTCGATATATTCAAAATCCGCCATCATCAGCTGATCAAGCGTGCGCTTCACCGCACTTCGCATGATTTTGGAATCATCCACTACCAATGCTTTTATTTTGCTCATAAACTAACTCCAAATAATTTTTTGCTTCCGGAAGACATTGTGATGTTTGCAGTTAAAATTACAGCACCACATTCCGTTGCTTCCGGAATGCACCGGTGCTGTGTATATGCAAAATCAATACAAATTTTGTGCCGCAAAGGAATAGACTCCGGGCATATTCCGATTTGCAGACCGGATTGGAAACTGCTCCTGAGGTCACCCCTTGTGAATTGTTATCGCGATTTATTAAAAAAACTTAAATATTCTGCCCGATTTTCTTTCTCCCTGTCCCGTTGCCGGAATACTCCGTGTAATGACCCCTTCCCTGATACTCCGGATCCCGGCTCTCTGAAACAGTGTCAATCCTCCGGTCATGGCGGAAGGATTTTCCGCCAACTATACTGACCAGATCTTCAACCGAACCATACAGCTCTCTGGACTGGGACGACAGCTCTTCTGCTGAGCTTGCCGACTCTTCCGCACTGGACGCATTTTCCTGTACCGAGCGGTCAATGTTTTGAATAGCGTCGTTGATTTGCTCCATTCCCCGCGTCTGCTCATTTGCGGCATTGGAAATATTGGTAATAAGCGCTCCGGCTTCTTTGGCCTGATCTCTGACACGCTCAAGGTTGCCGCTCACCTCTTTTGCGACTTCCGCACCTCCTTCGGTTTTGCTTCGCGACTCATTGATGAGTTCGGATGTGCTCCTTGCCGCTTCGGCACTGCGCTGCGCCAGGCTGCGGACCTCTTCGGCCACAACGGCAAACCCCTTGCCGGCTTCACCGGCCCGCGCAGCCTCTACAGCGGCATTCAAGGCCAGGAGGTTGGTTTGAAATGCAATGTCGTCAATCGTTTTTACAATTTTCGACGTCTGTTCTGAAGAATCGCGGATGCTGTCCATCGCCTCTGTCATCCTGGTCATAGCTTCAATTCCGTTATCCATCAATACATTCACCTGCCTGACAGTCTCTTCCGCTTTTCCGGAGCTGTCGGCAGTCTGTGCTATTTGTGAGGAAAAATCTTCCAGGGAGGATGTGGTCTGCTGCAATCCGGCCGCCTGGGAACTGGTATTCTGTGAAAGCTGCTGACTGGTTTCCGATAGCTGGTCCGAAGCGGAACTTACCTGCTCTGTACCGCCCCTGAGCCGTTCGATAACTCTTGACAATTTACCGGATACGGACCTGCTGACAATTACCCCGAGCACAAGGGAAATCAAAACCCCTGCAAGGGCAAGGATTCCCAGAATCCACAGCGACCGGTCTATTACCGCCTGTGTATTTTCCCCGTTGGCCAATGCCGCCATGCGATAGGACTCATCCAGCTCATCCACCAGATCCAGCACCCGTGTGTACGCATCCAGCCGCTCCATGGCCACATCGTGCTCGACCTGACGGGCAACGACCATCTCCTCCAGTCCCCCTGCAATATCACCAAGATCACCGCGCGCAGCCTCAAGCTGAATCTGCATCTCCGACGCCGGTGTATCAGCAACTATCCGCGAAACCTGATCCTCCTTGTCCCTGAAATCAGAAACAAGCCGTTCAATGACATCAAATTCATCAGCGGCTTCCGCTTCCCATATCCGGTCAAAATCGTTCCTGGCCTCTTCCAGCAGCATATCGGCCTGAACAAGCTCATCCTGATGAGATCGTACGGCAGCCGCATTTTCATCCGAAGCCTCTTCCGTCAGCTCCAATATCGCCTCCCGGCGCATGTCCATATACTGCGCTATATTGTGATGGAACTGGTCAAAGGCATTCTCCATATCCTCCTGTCGCTCCAGAAAAGTCTGTACTACTTCCCCCGACCGGTCGATGGAGTGCTCATAATCATCAAAAGCATTCCGCAGCTCGGTGAGATCATTTCTGAATGCTTCGGCATCCCGCTCTTCAGCCAACTCGAATCCCTCATCCACGTAGGCAACCGCCTCCTCAAAAGGCTCAACGGCACGATCCCACCAGTCCATATCCCGTGTTGCCGAAAACGTAATCATGAAATACACAACTTCCCTTGCATTCTCCTGAATCGATGAGGCCACGCTCCACTCTGAAAGATTGTTGTTTATCAGATCATCGGAGTACCCCCGGATTACACTCATCTGATAAAACGCCGCCCCTCCAAGCAGCAACGTAACACAAGCTACGGTCAAAAATGATACCGTCAGCTTTTTCCCAATGCTCCATGAATTCGAGTTGCTCAGCTCATCAGTCATAATACTCTAATATTTGTGTGATTCCGGTTATGTCCCTGATTCCGCATACCGGACGGGTGGGGAGGCATTAAAGAAGTAATGCACGACTGGTTCCGCACCCGGCCACGAAATTCGCTTCTTATTCGGGTTCAACAGATTACCTGCACCCTCGTTATCGGTGTTATCGGTCAGAAGCCGGAAAACTTAACCGGAATTCTGCGGAACCGTTTCACTTTCAGACTCATCCTGAGAAGCCGACAGGTACAAATAGAGCACAAGTCCGGTTATCTTTTTCAGCGCGCTGTACACCAGAAGCATCCCTGCTACGGATGCCAGCATGGTTTCATCCAGAACCCGGGCGTATTCGATTCCCGCCCACATGAACACCAGGTCTTTGCTGGGCACAAAGGGTATCCGGTTGACTACAATAAATATGGCGATGAAGGTCAGCCACACGGCAATGGAGGTTCCCGGCAGCGCCACGGCCCACATCAGCATCATGGCTCCGTGGTGCAGCAAAAAACGGGTCAGGTAGATACCGAATACGACCAGCGCCTTGCGCCGCGGAAGATCGAATATGTAACGGCGCAGCTGGTACAGCACTACGGCTGCAACCACGGCCAGAAACACCCCCGGAAACACATAGAGCAGATTGAGGTCTTCCGTTATGGCCGATATGTCTATGGTGCCGGTATATACCAGCGCGGCAAGCAGCAGCACCGCCACCATATTGGAGGTTACCGATGATATGATGGTGTTATCCCTGATGTTCTTGAAGATCTTTTTGTCCGGACCCTCAACACGCTTGCGGCCCCAGAGAAAAAGATAGAATTCTCCGGAGTAACCCATCACTTCGTTGTTATAGACGTGCTTCTTCAGGAAGGCCCGGAATCCGTCCGGTTTCCTGAAATTCCATACCTGCCCGTAAATAAAAATTTCAGCCACAGGAAGGTTGAGATACAGGAAAACAAACAGCAGATAAAAAAGCGGATGGGAAGGCAGAGACCGGAGTACCTCTCTCCAGCCGATGTCCGCCAGCTGATAGATTATCAGCCCGACTATGGCCAGAACGATCAGCCTTTGCAGGATGTACTGAGCTTTCTCAGTCCGGGGATCCTTCCGGATCCTCTCCCATAGCTGTTTTATGTCTTCTTTTGCTGTCAATAAATGCTGAATATGCTGACGGTTGCAACCACCTCAGGCAGATAACCGTTATCAAGGTACGCATCTGTGAGCATTTATTCCGAATTTGTATTGTTAAATCAGCAGCCGTTTTTAAAACGGCGGGATGTCAGAAGACAGGCCGCATCTCCGTTATACTTTTAATTTTGCAGTACACCGATCCGTAACTCAGGAGTATCAACATGGGCCATATTCTTGCAGCAGCCATTCAGATGAACAGTCAGCCCGATCTGGAAGCCAATATGGCCGATGCCGGACGTTTTGTGGGTGATGCGGCAGCCAGGGGCGCCTCTTTTGTTGCGCTGCCGGAAAATTTCGCTTTCCTTGGTGATGAAAAAGAGAAGCACCGTCAGGCTGAAACCATTGCTGAAGCAGTTATGCAACAGATCCCCGCACTGTCAAAAAAATACGGCATCAGCATTCTGGCAGGAGGCTTTCCGGTCAGGGCCGGATCGGGAAAAGTGTACAACCGGGCTGTGTTTTTCGATCCCGGGACCGGTCACACTTCCTCGTATGACAAAATCCATATGTTTGATATCCGTTTGTCGGATGAAGAGAGCTACATGGAGTCGGACACGGTGGAATCCGGCCGGACCAATGCTGTGGTCCATGACGGTTCGTGCGGGATCCGTTTCGGACTTTCAATCTGCTATGATGTCCGCTTTCCCGAGCTCTACCGCCGGCTTGCTTCACGGGGCGCCGAGGTGCTGTGCGTCCCCTCGGCTTTCACACGCCCGACCGGCGAGGCACACTGGGAGGTGCTGCTGCGCGCCCGTGCCATTGAAAACACCTGCTATGTCATCGCACCGGCGCAGACCGGCTTCCACGGGGAAAAACGGAAAACGCACGGACACACTATGATCATCGATCCGTGGGGAAATATTCTTGACCATCTTGGAACGGAGACCGGTATGGCTCTTGCTGAAATTGATATATCCTATCTTCAGTCCATCCGGAAGAAACTTCCGTCACTTCAGCATTACCGGCTGGACATTTGAGCCCGGACGAACCTGCTCAGTTCGATTCTTTATGCGACCTTGCCGCCTTGTGCCGTAAAAAAAGCTTTTTCTCAGCCACGGCGCTCATCAGCTGCTCCGTGTTGTTGAAACGGGCATGATGGTCCGGATTGCTTTGCGTTCGGGCATTCACCTTGATGAAATCGGCATAATCGTACATCACCGTATCCGGATAGGAGGCAAAGCGGACTTTCTTCAAGTCCAGGTCATAATATACCGTGTCCGGAACCTCTGAAATACGATCCTTCCGGATGATCTTGAGGTTTTTATCCCTTTGCGAGATCACAACAGAGTCTCCGGTAAAAGTGAAAAACCGGAGGGTGCTGTCGGGCTCCTCCAGAAGCTGCTCAAGACCCCGGACTTCCTCCTGAACCAGGTCCACCGCCAGGGCGGCCCTGGTCTGCATGTCATTGGCCAGGCGGTTATCTACCGACGATTCCAGAATCAGAGAGTTTATTCCCAGCACCATCAGAATAAGCATTGCAATAATAATTGGTGGAACGACCAGATCCGGTTGAAATGCCATGATCGTAATAATTATGAGTGGACGTTACTGGTGACTGTCACATCGGCAATACGGCTGTCACATATTCGGCTTTCTTTGTGTATTGACTTTTCTGCTCCATGAAAATCCGTATGGTCACGATATGTCCGCCCTGTCCGTGTACCAGCTCCTCGTCAGCCTCAAGCTCATAGGTTACATAAAACAGTTCACCTGCTTCGGACGGGAACGTTCTTCTGCGGGCCGGATTGGTCACATCGCTTAAATCGCCAAAATCAGCTTCGAGTTCATCGTACTTGAAAGCGTAGGACTGAATTTCTTCGCTCAGGTCCCTGCCAAGATTCAGTGCATCGTTCGTATGCTGATGATCAACAGAGTTGTGAACCGACTGCACGTACATCCTGCCGATGCTCAGCGAAACAATAGAAAGCAGGATTACCGCTCCAACGCTTAACAGTGTCTGACTTGTGGACATATGCTATCCCTTACATATGATTAGTTTCTCATTCCCAGTAAGCCAGTTCCACCGATCCTTCCCCGCCTGTGTCCAGATCTGGCAGTTCGGAGTCAAGATCCTCTTCGTAGTAAACATGCGAGTTGCCCACGGCCCTGAACGAATCCGATATCACGGCGCCATGGATGCTTGCCGATCCCCTCAGTTCCACATGTGCATTCGGCGCATAAACCACCCGTGATTCTGCCGATGCCGCCCCGCGGATATCCACACTGGTGCCGCCGGTGATCAGCGATCCCGTCAGTGAATTGGATCCGCCGAGCTCCACATTTGCCGATTTGGCAAACAACCCACCGTTAAAGTTGGTATCTCCGCGAAAATTCACGGCATCATTGCCGCCATAATAGAGAAAAAACCGCCCGACATCCCCGTCGCTGTTCACCGTACTGCTGGCGCCGAGATTGAGCTTGTTTTCCACATACACCTCCAGGCTCCCATCTCCTTCGAGGTGCACATGGCCGTTCTGTATGTCAAAGTTTCCCACATGGAGCACCCTGTCCTCATCTCCTAAATCTATGGTCAGACTGGTATTGCTCCGCACCCTGATTTCCGGAATGTAATAACCGTCAAAATCATTATACATAAGCGTTTTTGTATCATTTCCCTGCAGGTAAACCGAACTGCCGAAGAACATTTTCGGGGGATAGGAGGGGAAGTCAGGCATGGGATAGGTCTGCTCCCGGGGCAAATTAAAAATGCCTTCTCCGATGTTGCCTTCATGGCGCTTGTCTACAACAACAGCCGGGTCTCCTCCCGGACCTATGGACAGTGCATTTTCAATGACCGTTGCCCAGTCAAGTGTAACCGACACAGGTTCGGTGCTGTTGATCGATGCACTTCCTTTAATACTTGAGCTGCCCGTCAAGTCGATGGAGTGCTCGCCGTGAACTGCCTGGTTGAATACCGGATTCCAGCCGGATTGCCCGAAAGTGAGACCGGCAGATACCTTGTATGATTTCTCTTCAAACCGGCCGGTTGATTCGATGACCAGCAGAGTATCCGACTGATTCCGGAAGTGAAGCCGGTAGTCTCCGTGAAGTGCGTCCCATGGCTCAAACCCGGTTTCGGATGGAAACGAAATACTCTGATCACTTGCCGGAAGCAGCGGACTGCTTTCATCCTGCTGCAACTGTCTGATTGCAGCCATGATGGCACTTTGTGCAATATTCTGAGCCTGGTTATGGCTGTAGCTTTCTACGGTGCGGGTATTTGCGGCCAGATTTGTATTGATGAGGCTGTTGGCGTACACCGTCATCGAAAAAACGAGCGCAGATACCAATATCATTGCGTATTTCCCCATAAGCCGCCTTGTCTGTCGAGTGCCGATTGATCCGGCCGGTTAATAATAGCGCCGGATACTCCAGTTTTTGGGTGTAGATGATAACTTCTGATTGAATATTAAAAAAAATTAATACTAATGCAAACAATTAATTTTCTTGTACGGAAGCGAGGAAAAAACGCCCGGCAAGACCCCTAAACGAATAATATTATTAAAATTATTTAATTTATTAAGAGCCGGCGTGCTTTATGAATGGCATTGCGGCTAAAAAAATCTGCCGGAAAATACTTCAGCAACAAAGTGCTACCAGGCATAACTGTTAAAAAAGAGGGCATCCAGCTCCTCATCTTCATCCGGAATCCGAAGTAGCCGCGGATTATCCTCTTTTTCCACCCGGCCGTTCAGGTTCAGTTGAAACCGGTACTGCAGCTCGCGGCCGACACTATGAGCGGGAAAGGCAACTTCTTTTTTATAGATGGTTGAATCCGATTCGGATGGCAGCAGAGCCTTGCTGCCGCTTATGCGCAATGGGCCGAGGTCCCCTGTGAGTTCCACGGCATGATTTTCCGGATCGAAAACCCCCTCATCTATATGATTCTGCATGTTCACCTGGAAAGTGATCTCTGTTTGCGCAGATACCGTCAGAAAAAGGGCACTTGAAAGCAGAAAAAAAGGAATCAGAATATAACTGTAGTAATACATGCACTTGCAGATTTGTGACTTGCGATGTCGGTTGTTAAAAGAACTGGTTAATGTCAGATAGCAGGCTCTTCTTCACTGTCGTCTCCATCCTCCTGATGCGGATACACATTGGTAATCCAGTGCTCAACAGAAAAGACGCTTTCCCGGGGAAAGCTTGGGGGGATCAGATACTGCAGCCTGTCATCATAGCGGTACTGTTTGCTGAAACCGGACGATATGCCACTGCCGCTGAAGGTGCCAACCGCTGCCCTTCGCTCCTGGATAATTCCTCCGAGAAGATGAAGCTCTCCTCTCGGGGAACCCGTGTTATAATCCTCGGCACCGAAGGAATTTCCCAATGCCATAATCGATGCATGCACATGAATATCGCTGTTTCCATCATATTGATGGGCGTTTCGCTCTATCCGGACATTTTGCTCACTTACAATGCCCAGCAGGTCTTCCGAATCCGGATTGTCATGCGGATTATCATTGTACACCACGTCACCATTGATGAAAATGTCATTTGTCGAATGGACGGTATAGCTGCCGTCCACACTGCCCCTTAGAGAAATCTTTTCTGTAGAGCTTATCACACCATTTGAACCTTCCAGACTGAGTTCATATTCCATTCCGCTGTCAACTTCCATAACCCGGATTTTTTCGCCTTCAAGAAACTCAACCTCAACCTCTTCGTCAAATTCGACACCTCCCGACGAAGCGGCATCCCTCAGTATTTCAAGGTCCAGCTGAGAAGGCGGACTGCGTTCAGGTGCATTGAAGTCGGACCCGCTCAAAAAATGGGGATCATTAGTATGACCTCCATGCCCGCGCCACATTTCAGGGCTTGTTACACGTCCATGAAATGTCGGATCGCCTGCAATGTTGAAACGGCCATTGGTGTGTACCGGCCCCCAGATTTCATCCGACCAGATAAATAAGAAACCATTGTTTCAAGATTTTAAGCAAAATCTAACACTTGTAACTGATGGCTGTCACAGTCTTGCCGGAAAAAACACTGCGCTAACCTCAGCGCTCCAGATCTTCAAGCTGAAACTCCTGGAATTCATTGCGCATATCTCTTATCAGGTTCGGTGCGCTCTCAAATACGCCTTCAAGGCGCTGCTCAAGGGTGGGAACAAGGGAAGTTTCCAGCACCACCACCAGCTCCTGCACGATGTGTTCGGTAGAGTTGTAACCGAAAAGATAGCGCAGCCCGAAAAACCATCCGGGCAGGTCTTTGAGCAAGGGAACGCCCCTTCGGGTGACATTTTCTTCGGTTTCATAAAGTCCGGCTATGACCGTGGTTTCACCGCTGAGCATCAGCACCTCGGTTTCTGCCTCCTGCTTGTTCACAATCGTACTGGTCTCGCCGGGTGCCACGGTGCTGCGCTCGGCCCGGACAGTCATGTAGATGTAGGGGGTTCCCTCGTGATATAAAATATTGGGAACCACCTCCAGGATGGTTCCGGTGCTGAAAAACCGCTCCACAATGTTTCCGGCAAAATCACGCTGGCGCAGGGAGAAATCCTGTCCCACCTGGATGCGCCCGCTTTCGCCTTCCATGACCTTGATTGTGGGTGAAGAGATAACCTCGCCCTCATTCATCGACTCAAGCGCGTTGAAAAGGGCCGAAATATCCACGCCGGTGCCGCCCACATCGTCCCCGCTGATCTGTATGCCTATAGCCGGATCGCCGATACGGTCAGCGGCCTGATGATCAACCTGCACCCTTCCGTTGCTCACAGCAGACCAGTCAACTCCAAGCTCCCGGATGGCAGAACGGTTCACCTCAAAAAACGTGGCCTTGATCTCGATCTCCCTGGTGTTGAAATTGATGGTTTCGTCTTCCAGCTTGCGGGCGGGCTCCTGAACACGCTCCTGCTCTTCATCCGGCATCTCTTCTATCTCGATATACCGCTCATGCTCCAGCACAGCAAGATTGTTGTACCCGGCCACCCGCTCCAGCGCATCAAACCAGTGCATTTGCGGAACCTCAACACCGATTTCCCCGCTGAATCCGGATCGGTCAATGATGATCCTGCCGGTAAATTCCTCTGAAAACTCTTCGAACAGCGACAGGGCCTCTTCAAAATCCATGCTTTCATCAAGCACCACCAGCTCATCAGGATTGGTGTACTCCCGAACCGGCAGCCGGTCCTGTGCCGCCGCAACTCCAGCCGACACAATAAACAAGGCAAGTAATAAATTCAGTGCTGTAAGCTTCATGTGTTTAGCTCCCGTTATCAAATTGAAATTTCCTAATTCAGCGTCATCACAACACGGTCATACAAACCGCCGCGCACCAGTTCAAATACCGCCTCCTGTGTCTCCGTATCGATGCGCTGCAACCGGCCCAGGTACACGCGGTCTCCGGGTGTCAGCCGCTGCATCTCGCCATCCTGGTCACGGACCATGATGAACCGCGAAGTCATGCCAATGAGCCGGCTTTGATCCACATCGAGCCGGTTCTCCTCGTTGGGAGGCACCGGGTGTACAAGCGAATAGAACGGATTGTGCGTGATATTGCCAAGATGGTCAGCCCGAGACATCCGGACCGGCCGGGCAAGCCGGTCTTCCCGGTTGTAATATGCCTCCAGCTCCATCTGAAAATCTACTTTACTGAGCTTGTCCAGATCTGTGAAATTGCTGAGCTGAATGGAGCGGATGTGTATAATGGCGCTGCTGTGCTCAATCCGGTGGATCAGATTGTTGAGATTGCGGTATTCCGCCTCCCCGTTCAGCACAAAATGCATCGTCCCGTAATCGTCGTGTACCGTGGAGTCCCTGAGGGAATAGTTATACCGGATGAAGGAAATGCCGCGGCTGAGCTGATCGATATACTCGTAAATCCGTCCCAGGCGGTGGTCATCGAACAGCTCTTTGGGATGGTTGTCACGGATGTACAGCTGCCGGGCATGCTCAACCACGGTCTCATTGTACATGGCGGCTACTTCGGCATACTCGCTGCGCTCCTGATCCTTCCGGGATATTTCCTCCTCAAGCTCTTCGATATCCGAGGCATAGGTAAATCGCAGGAACAGCCAGCTGCCGCCCAGCATCAGCACCAGCGTGATAACAAGTATAATGGTATTTCGTATGCCGTAACTCATATGCAAAATCAGTGACTAATAATTTGGAATCCGGTTACCTCAGTTCAACTTCCCGGATATAGTCTTCATCCGGTTCGGGTATTTCCGGTGTAAAGCGATCAGGATCTGCGAGGTAATCATGCACTTTGAGTGAAAAATTGTGTATGGTGGCATCCCGGACCTCCGACTCTTCGACCCGTTCAATGCGTGCATCATCAAATACACGTGTAACCAGTGGCACGCGCTGCCGGTAAAGGGTATGCCCCTCCACGGAAAGCTCATCGCCGTCGACCCGGAAGGTGGTCAGCCAGGTGTTGGGGATTTCGGCCATACCCTCGTTGATCTGACCGAGGATCCGGGACCAGAGCAGCGTGTTTTCGGACAGTTCGATGACCCTGGCGTTTTTTTCCCGCAGCACCGCCTGCTCTTCGGTCATGTGTTCCACATCGGCAGCTACCGGACGCAGTTCGGTAATTTCAGTTTCTATCTGACTGAGTTCCCGTTCAAGCTGCTGCCGCTCAGATACATAATCCTGATACCAGTGATTGACCAGCAGGGGCGCCAGGGCGATGCAGACCAGCAATGCGGCCCCGTGCCACTGAAGCTTGAAAATTTTGTACCGTTCAATCACAAATTCCGGCAGCAGGGACAGAGAGGGCCATTCCGCCGTATCAATGCGGGCGGCTGCCTGTGCCGCGCCGATGGCCGTCAGATAGGGCCGGATAACTTCCGGGTTTTTCTGGATCTCTTCGGGCAGCTGCAGCTTTTCAGGATCCGGCCGGAACAGATCCACTTCCACATCGATAAACTGGTCCCTGAAGAAATCGCGTATCTGTTCGGCGGCCGTTGAGCTGCTGTGCATGATCAGCAGGCAATCCAGTGCAGGCAGCGTACCCTTGTCAATCTCGAAAAGCAGCTTGCTGAATACGGTCTGCTTTACATTTCGGGATCTTCCTCCTTCGTTGATGACCGGCAGGACATGAAAAATGCGGTGCCCCTTGAGAAACACCAGTCTGGTAGTGCGTTCCCCGATACTAAGCAGTCCGGTAATTTCTTCCTCGCCAAGACGGTAATGGCTCTGCACAAGCCCGGTCCAGATCACCTCGTCGGAGAGCATCTCGTGGATCCGGACCTTGCCGTCGTACGTAATTTCGGCCAGGTCAATCAGGTTGATCAGATCGGTGCCGTTGTCATGGGAAACAAGCCAGCCGTCACCATCATCATCCACCTCCCAGGTGTACTTGTCGGCCTCAATCTCTTCATTGTAGATAGGAGCCAGTTTCTCATTGATGAACTCATCCTGCTCCTTCTTTTTCATTTTCTTCAGGTTGACTCCCTGAAGCGGCTGGAAGATGGTCCTTCCCTGTGGAATATTGATTCCGGTGATGAGTTTTCTGTCGCCAAGCGAATTCAGATAGTTGCTCAGGATCTGCTCGTTGGTCTCCTCATCTTCCGACTCGTCATAGCCAACCTTGGTTTTGCCGGAATCGGATTCATCCGGGATATCATCGTCATCCATGCTGATGGATTCGAAATCGCTGAGGTCATCATCATCGAGATTAAAAACGGTATCGTCTTCCGGCTCCGGCGGCGGTCCGCCCGGTCTGGGCTTTGGGCGGTGCTCGATGGACTCCGGAAGCTCAAGGACCTCTATATCGACCAGCTGCAGTATACCTTTCACCTTGGTAAGGTGGGCAGCGTAAATTTTATTCCTGTCCTGGGCTAACCCTAAATATGCCTTTTTCTTCAATGGTGGCTCCTTTTGAGTCTGTTACCTCAGCAGTTCTTTCATCCGCTTTTTATTATTGGCGTAATTTACTGCTTCATCAGCAGAAATCCTGTATTCTTCAACCAGTCTTTTGAGATCCTGTTCCAGAGTGTGCATGCCGTACTGGCCGCCCTCTGCCAGCATCTGATAAATTTCGCCGACATTGTTGTTGCGGATGGCGGCCTTGACCGAATTGGTCGCCAGCATCACCTCCTTGGCCAGCACCCGCTTGCCGTCCAGCGTGGGGACCAGCTTCTGACTGATGACGCAGGTGATCACATCGGCCAGACGGTTGCGCACCCGGTCCTGCTCGCGGACCGGCACTTCCCCGATGATCCGGTCAATACTTTCGCTGGCCGATGCCGTATGCAGCGTTGAAAAGGTCTTGTGACCGGAATCGGACACTTCCAGAGCGGCAAGTATGGTTTCGTCATCGCGAAGCTCGCCGATGACAATGATATTGGGATCCTGACGCATGCTCTGCACCACACCGTCCCTGAATGACGGGACATCCCGCCCCACTTCACGGTGCCGGACAATACAGCGGACGGGTTCATGTACAAGCTCCACCGGAGAGGCGATGATGGCGATATGCCCGTCCACGCTTCGGTTGTTGGCATTGATGATGGTATCCAGCGTGGATGATTTTCCCGATCCGGTGATACCGGTCACCAGTGTCAGTCCGAATTTGAGATATTTCAGGCTCAGCACTTTGGCAATTTCCGGATGCAGCTGCAGCCCTTTGAACGGCCGGATCTCCGTTTCAATGCGCCGCATGTTCAGCGCCAGATGATCCAGGTCGAAGTAGATATCTGCCCGGAACCGGTGATCCGGTCCGTCGTCATTGGGAATAACATGGGAGAAATCGAGATTCCGCTTTTCAAAAAGCTGGTCGATCTGATCCTTGGAAACCAGATTCAGCAGCATGGCATCGGTTTCAATGAGATTGAATACGGGCGAATCCGGGTAGACGGATTTTTTCCCGTGAATACGGTACCAGATGCGGCCATGGCAGCCGCTTCCTCCCATGTCGATATCGGACGCCTCCAGGGAACTCATCATCATCAGGTGATGCTCAACCGCCTCTCTCAGTGCGTTTCGTACCTCCAGTGATGACCTGTTAATCAGGTCCACAAGCCATTTCTGCCGTTCGGTACCGTGAAGATGACCCGGGAACCGGGTGATTCTCTCGCGAAATTCGTCCAGATGCTTCTGGGACTGAGGATCAAGATTCATAAACCAATGTTACATCAATAAAAAATTCTGTCTACCACCATGTTGCCGGAACTGCCTCCGCCGGTAATATTGTCCTGAAGATTCTGAAGGGACTGACTGCTGTAGTGAACGGTGGGATTACCTTGCAGGTCAAAATCCGGCTGGTCAATCTCAACTTTTGCATTGTCGCCAAGTATTACCCCGCCATAAACATAAGGGGTTCCCGCGGCCGCCTCAAAAGTGCCGTGCACAATAATCAGGCCTTCAAATACAGAATCTCCCGACATAGTAAAGCTGCTGCCGGCTTCAACAATAATAATGCCGCCGTAATGAGCACTGCTGCCCGAAATTTTTACATCCTGATTATTACCCCCATCTTTTTCCCCAATGATGGTTACAGCGGGATTTTCGGGTGTTCCGAAATCGGATTCTGACTCATACCGCCTGCCCATGCCGCGGTATTCCTCCACTATTCGTTCAAGTTCTTCCGAGTCCAGATCATCCCGTTTAAGATAATCTGGATCTCCTTCATAGGGTATGCTGCCTCCGCTGATATTTATCAGGTCATCCTCATCATCCGGAGAGCTGATTCCCGGAAGAGCTTCAGCCGGTCCATCAGAACCGTCCGGATTTGTATCAAACCCCGAGACCATTTTTTTATCACCACCCGCTCCACTGAAATTGATCGTAGACCCCGACCCGTATACGCCCAGCGCCGACTCGATCTCCGGAAGCTCAATTGAGTTTTTTAACAAAAAGGCGAACGCTTCCAGCGTTTTGTCGCCCACCTGCACTTCGGAGCGGACGCGGTAGTACCCCTCCGGCACCTCACCAGGGAAATCATCATGTTCATCAATCCGCACATGCGCATCCATATCCTCATCAAGCGAGTAAATCCATGGCTGACTGTGGCTCTCCCAGCTATTGTCAAAATTCATGCGGTTGATGGCCATCTCCAGCGCGCTCCCGGCCATATTCTGCCCGTGATTGGCGTAAAAGGTTTCGACATTACCTCCGCTGACCGATACGCTGCGGTTGTTTACGGCGTGCTGTACGATTCCCAGGATGATAAATGATCCCAGGCAAATAATCAGTAATGCTCGTCCCATGTGGTTACCTCATGCGGATTAGCGTTCAGTTCAAATTAAACGGTGTGAGTTCTCCGGTCCAGGTGGATCGTTCAAACCGGTTGTTGGAAAACCGCTCCCGGCTCTCGGTAAACAATTCCACTCTGATCTGGCGAATATCACTCATCGGTCCCGCCTGCGGATCTACAGGCTGCCGCTGTGAGTCATAAAATTCCAGATGAAAACGGGTGACCCCCTGGATTACCACCTCTTCATCGCCGTTGACAAGACGTCTGAGCGGACGAATATCAGGGTTTTCATACGGTGAGTCTTCGCTTTGGTCGAAATACCACTCAATTTCAGTCGGATTTTCGTCGCCTTCAAAGTGCGTCAGGAACCGGATGCGATTCGTGTCGGCGGCCGTGACAGCGAACGAATCCTGGATCCCATAACCCATCGAGCGAAAATCATGGGCAATCAGGTCGGATGCCAGATCGGTCTGGATCTTGGTCATGTTGTAGAGCGTCTGCTCACCGCCGCTCTGCATAATCCGGGCATTAAGCGCAATAAGCGACAGCAGCACCAGGCCGGCGATAATCGTGCTTATAATATACCCGGGATTCATAACGGTTTAGTCAATGTTGTTCTCCGCCAGCTTGCGCTGCAGCCTGGCGACTTTGTTATTCATGGATTTGATCTTACGCTGCTGTATTTCCAGCAGGTTCATGATAAATATCTTGAATATACGCTCCGGCCGGGTGCGAAAAAAATCAATCACCGACTCCCGGTCGAAACGGATCAGAGCGACATCCGACTCGGCCTTGACCGTGGCCGCCCTGACACCTTTGCTGAACAAAAACTCTTCGCCGATAAAATCACCCGGACCCAGACTGGCAACTTTTATATTGTCTGTCCAAACAGACAGTACGCCATCGGCTATCAGCCAGCCATTGTGAACCTGCTCCGAGGCTTCCCTCGTGACAATTTCTCCGGACTGAAATGTTTCCAGCTCACCTGTGATAAAAAAACCCCTCAGGTCATCAGGAGAAAATTTCCTGAAAAGCGCCGGAACATTCTGAAGAATATCCTGCACTTTTTCATGATGAATCAGATTATTCATTTTTGAATCCATAATCACCATCCATTATAATATTCTAATATCCTCCCCGTCTCATCCCAAAACCGGGAAAATCGTCAAAAATGCGACTTTATATATGTTTTGGTTGCACCTTTCCTGCTTTCCAGACTGCGCACAACGACCGTTAATTTTTTATGATATGTCGGCTCACTAACCTCGTCATGAGGGTGCTCACCGTCCACATATACCACCTCGGCCTCCACCGCATAATCACCGATCTGTGTTGACAGGGTGTCGGCGTAACCGTGAAAATGATCGAATACCGTAAAATCACGGCGCTGCATCCCGGCCGGAGCGCCCAGCGTTTCACGAAAGCCGGCCGGCAGATCATCCTGATCGACCCCGTCCAGCAGCGCCTGGTCAAACGTCATTTTCCGTGCCTCTTCTACAATTGACTGCGCCATCGAAATGGCCGTTTTTTCATACTCCAGATCCACTTTGGACACCTCGTTCCGGACAATCACATTGTTTGCGACCAGCAGAAACACGGCGAAGATCACAACGGCAAACAGCGTGTAGAACAGATCGGTGTAATCATTCATGTGTCAGTCCTCCAGGGTCGTTGCCACAATCTCGTCAAGGGTCGTAATCCCGGCCTTGATCCTCTCGCGGCCGGATGCCCGCAGGGTCAGCATGCCGTTTTTGATCGCCTGCTGACGGATCTGATCCTCATCAATCTCATCTCCGGATTCGAAAACAATGTTCTTGATCTGCTTGTCAAAATAAAGAGCTTCGTGGATGGCGATACGGCCCTTGAAGCCGCGGTTGCACTTGTCGCAGCCCGCCGGCTCGTAGAAGGTGGTCTCTTCGATCTCCTCATCCGTAAAGCCAAGGCTGCGAGGCAGTTCAGGATTGACATCCTCCATCTCCCGCTTGCAGATTTCGCACAGTTTTCGGACCAGCCGCTGGGCCATGACCAGGTTGATGGCATTGGCAATCAGGAACGGCTCCACCCCCATCTTGAACAGCCTGGCCACGGCGCTGGGCGCATCGTTGGTGTGCAGGGTCGAGAACGTAAGGTGACCGGTGTTGGCCAGCTTGATGGCGATCTCGGCGGTCAGCAGGTCCCGGATCTCACCGACCAGTACGATGTCGGGGTCATGCCGAAGTATCCCCCGCATGGCATTGTCGAAGGTCATGTTGTGGGAGATCTTGAGCTGACGCACCCCCCTGATCAGATACTCGACCGGCTCCTCAACCGTCAGCACGTTGACCGACGGATCGACTACGGAATAGAGCGCGGCCACCAGCGTGGTCGACTTGCCGCTTCCGGTCGGACCGGTAATGATCACAATTCCGGAAGGCTTGCGGATCGCCTTGTTGAAATCATCGAAGGCCTGATTCTGCAGACCGAGTTTGTTGAGGTCGGTGATCACCTTGCGGTCGTCCAGCACCCGGATAACGATGGACTCCAGCTTGCGGTCGAACTCCTCTCCGACGATCGGCAGGATGGAGACCCGGTAGCGGATGTTGGTGCCGTCGATGCGCCGCTGGA
Source organism: Natronogracilivirga saccharolytica (assembly GCF_017921895.1). NCBI lineage: Bacteria > Pseudomonadati > Balneolota > Balneolia > Balneolales > Cyclonatronaceae > Natronogracilivirga > Natronogracilivirga saccharolytica. The sequence continues at coordinate 5,560 of NZ_JAFIDN010000003.1, read as the reverse complement.
TGAAGCCGTCCTGGGCGGAGTCGCGCTCGAAGCGGTCTACATTCCGGCTTTTGTCCTTCACCACGGCCGACAGTGCCTCGGGTTTGAGGTTCGGCTGGGTGTGCCAGAGCTGCAGCTTGCCGTCCAGGCGGAAGAAAATGTCGGTTTTGTTGCCGGCGCCGGGGATGACGTGGATATCACTGACATCCTTGCGGACGGCCTCGACCAGCATGCCCTCGACCAGGGAGTTGAGCATGCTCTGGTTGATCTCGGCATCGAGCTGCTCCTCGTCGACTCCTTCCTCCTCGCCGGTCAGGTCCGGCTCTTCGTAGTCGTACTCATCCAGCAGATCCAGAAACTCGTTCTTCTGCTTATAGACCTGTTCGGTGATCTTCTGGATGGTCTCGAGCCGGCAGTACACCAGTTCGTACTGCTTGAAGGGGAGCCTGGAGGCGATATCCGAAATGCCGGGATCGGTCGGATCGGCAGAGGCCAGCACGAGGCGGTTGCCGCGCCTTTCATAGGGGATGGTGTTGCGGTGGAAAAGCTGATCCTCCATGCCGTCCGGGAGCTCTTCAATTATGGCCCTTGTATTATCGACCAGGTTCTGGTCCACCTCGCCGCTGGGCAGCACCTCGCGGAAAGCGTAGAGCTCGCTCATGTTGCTCATGACATCATGGCGGTCGGCGCCGAGCTCTTCGATGATCACGTTCCCGAGCCGGCGGCGCACCGATTCGGGCTCGGAAGCCTGGATTTCCAGAGCACGCTCAAGCTGATCGTTGTCGATGACCCCCTTTTTGACCAGCAGGTCGCCGATGCGTCTTCCGATGGAATTTCTGACGTTGGTGCTCATGGAAATACTGCGAATGTGTTGATTGTGCCTTGGCGGTGCCCGGCCGCGTCACCGTGCCGTAGATCAGCCCGGTGAAATAAGTGCTGCTTCGGATGAGACCACCGTGATGTAGACCAGGGCGATCATGATCAGCATGTTGATACCCAGATTAACCAAATCGATAACATTGTCCATTTTGTAGGTGGTCTGGATTTCATAATACTCGGCCAGCTGTTTGGAGTTTTCCTTCAGCGCACCCGATTCGGCACCCAGCCGGAACCGGCTCAGCGCGGTTTGCGGGAAGACCATGGTGGCCTCCATGGATTCAATCAGTCCGGCGCCGTCTTCCACCATCTTCCTGATGGCCACCTCCTTGACCTGCTTTTCGATATATGTATTGCGGCAGGCTTCGGATGCCACGCGGATCACCTCGATATTCTGTCCGGCGCCGCTGTAGAGCGTGTAAAATACTCTCGAGAAAATCTCAATGCTGGTTTTGTGGAGCAAATCTCCCATCACGGGAATTTTAATCACATGTTTATCAAACCACAGCTTGCCCTGAGGAGTTCTTATGAACATAATAAATCCGACAACGGGCATTACATGCGCCAGGGTTATCAGGATCCAGTGGCGCTGAATCCAATTGCTGAAGTCCAGCGTCGCGGCGGTCATGGGAGGAAGTACAATATCAAATTCCAGAAACATTTCGGCCATTTCCGGGAAAATGTAGGCCACATAGAACAGGACAACCCCGACAACCGCAATAAAAGCAATGACCGGCATCATCAGGGCACGGCGCATGTTTTTCTTGAAATCAGCGTCGCGCTCCATGAATTTGGCGGTGGAGTCGAACACCTGGGCCATGTTACCGCTTGTGGATGCCACGCTGAGCATGTAACAGGCGAACTGACCGAAGATTTTGCGGTGCTTGTCATACACCTCGGTTCCCTCCTTGCCGTCCCGCAAATCCTTCTGGATCTCCCGGATCACCTCGCGCATGCGCTTATTGTGCGTATCCTCATGCAGCAGGTTGAGGATCTGATCAAACGGCAGCTTCTGGCGCAGCAGGTCGGCCGAGAGCCGGATGAAGGTAACCACCTCCTTGTTGGGCACGCCGCCTTTCAGGTCAAGCCACTTTCGCTTGACACTGTCCACCTTGTAGCCCATTTTGACCAGGGCACGCTCCAGCTCCTCCTTGCTGAATGCCTCCTGCTCCCCCTCGATGGACCCCTTGCCGTTCTTCCGGACCCGGTAGATATACATATCCTTCTGGTCCAGGGACTTCTTCTTGAGGTTCCGGGACTTCACCAGCTTGTCCACACGGGCCTTCGCCACCTTTTTGCTGGGGGCCTTGAATTCGCTCTTTACGAGCTTGCCCTGAGGGTTAATGCCTTGAAATCGAAATTCGGGCATGGTTGGTTTTTATTGATTTAATATAGGGTACTCCGGATACGCTGCAAGAGTCACGATTCCTCGTCCTGATCCGCAATGGATACAATCCATTCGTGATTATCCTCGAGGAAACGCACTGTTAAAACCAATGCCGGGTCGCTGCCCGACGGTATGCCGCGTATTGAAAATGAGGATTCCTCGACATCTACTATTTCATAAATTCCGTTTTCATTGCCCCAGACACCCGGCTCGATTTCGGTTATCGGTGCAAGCAACCGCGGGAGCAAATCATCCTCAACCCTGGTAAAATCCTCACCTGCTCCACCTATGTTTGCAGGCCTGGTATAAACAACCTGAGCCGAAGTGGCACCTGACAGCAAATCTTGTCGGACCGCATCGCGGTTTGACTGAGCAACTCGCTCTCCAAATATGTTAACTGCTACAACTATTGTAAACGAGGTAATCAGTAAAACCAGTATTAACAACAATAATTGTTGCTGTGCCATTTATCAAAAGTAGAGTTATTGCATTTTATGATTTTTTTTAGTCGGCAATACTAAAAAAAAGGTATAGATGCCTCACAACAAGACATCTATACCAAAAATATAAAACTAAACAGCTAAGTTATGATGATGCGAACGGATCAGATCCATCCCAGCCTATCTCCCATGAACCTGTATCAACATCTCTACTTACAATTGCAAATATTTGATTATCAGGATCACTGGAAGGATCACCAGTAATTCTAAGTGAGTTTGCATCAATCACGTCCACCACATAGCATCCATTCTCATTACCATAGTTACCTGTAGCATCAGTACAGTTTTCATGTTCGAAAACTACCGGCATTCCTAACCTAGTTATTAAATCATCACCTTCACCTGCGCCATCATCTTGGATACGGGTAAAATCTCTTCCAGCACCATCTAGTGCTGTTGGTCTAGCATGTATCGCCTGAGCTTGCGAAGCACCCTGCAGGATATCCTGCCTTACGGCATCACGGTTGGCATCTTCGGCTGCGGTGCCGAATACGTTCAGCGCGACAACGGTCGCGATTCCTACGAGTATGGTTACCAATATTACGAGTAAAAGTTGCTGTTGACCCATTTTGTTCTCCGTTTGTTTTGTTACAGTTTCCGGAATAGTTGCGAAAGTCCTTGGAAGACAATCCCCTATTCCGTATTATTGCGATGTTTGTTGAAAAGTATGTCTCAAGTTCTGCATGGAAATAATAACCGTCTGTGGATGATTATCACTTATTTCGGTGGCAGGCGGCCGGACACATGCACCGACTGCCGTAACAAACCCGAAACACCCTTGTGTATAGAGAGGATACACTAAACCCCACTTTGTTACAAACTTTATTAGTAAAAATTAATTTTGTGGATAAGTTTCACCGGAACCAAAGCTTCTCCTCCATAATACTTGTGTCTAAGATAAAGGCAAATCTGTTATTTGCAACCTTTTTTTCAAGAAAATTTGAAAAATTTGAAAAACTTTTTTTGTGGATATCTTCCCGGCCAACCGGCATCCGACAAAATTCAGCCGTGTTTATTGCAAATATCAGCACTTCGTCGTATATTAAAAATTCTGTGTAATAACCGGGTGGTTAGCTCAGTTGGTTCAGAGCACCTGCCTTACAAGCAGGGGGTCACTGGTTCGAATCCAGTACCACCCACATCCTCCCAATGCCGTTCATATTATTTGCCCTACGGTTTTTTGAGCATATGCAAATCATTTTGAATGATGCAATAATAATTTTTTTGTTAAAAATAACTTTGTAGCTTTTTTTTATTTCTAATTTTAGTTGTAGATTAAAAATTGTAATTTTTATATAGATTTTTTTGATGACTGAGCGATCAAATTGAAAAATTAAATCCTAGTTGAGTACTTAATTTTTCTAACTGGGCCCATCTATAACAGTAATCAAAATATATATAATTGCTCCCAACAAAAGCGTGCTTCCCATAAGCTCAAATGACTCCTCCACAAGATGATCCATAAAATAATAACTTAGTGGATGAATTGAGAACATAATACTGTCTGGATTATAGGCTGCTACGTTGTTAACTAAAAGTTTATCAAGAATATATTTCCCAGTAACAACGTACCAATCCCCAATATGCCTTGTAGCTGATGCAATACTTGCAATAGCATAAAAGCCATAACCACTAAAAAGATAGTACTTTGTTTTTGTACTTAAACGTGAGAGAAAAAATAATTTTATAAATGCAAGTAACATTATGGCTCCAATTATTGAGTAAAAGGATACCTCAACTAGTGTTCTTATAATACTGTTACTGACTTCTATTGATAAAGCATGGCCCTCAGTATTAATAGCTATGATTTTATTAGCTAATATATGACGAATATTGAACATATCTTCCAAAATCATCAGAAATACTCCGATTGTGAAAAGCAACACCCCATATTTTAGATTAATTTGATATGTTTTGTGCAAACGTGAATAACATATGATTCCAATGAAAAATGTTAACCAAAGGAAAAGCCATTGTAAGTTTTCAGTTAAAAAACCTTCTCTGTTAATATGGAGCCAAAAAATCGAAACTGGGAACTGATTTGTCCATTCAGATACACCCCTAACATAAGCTTGCCTAAAGTCTATCTGCCAAGATAGATAGAAAACTATTATAAGGTAGAAACTTGAAAAAAGTAATATTGCTAGGGGCAACCATCTTATCCAAATATCAACATATGACTTTTTCATAATACAACTGACATTTCAAGTATCCGATTATGATTTCTGTGGAATAGGGTAATGATTTATCGTATTGAAGAATACTTCAAAAGACGTTTAATATCCAAGTTTCTTTTGTGGCTTGTTGTCAAGCTTTTTGGTCAATCTAATCCAGCCAGCTATAACTGGGGTTTATGTCAGCGATGGTCAATGAATCTTTGGTTTTGTTGAGCTCCTGTACTTTTTGGATTACTGCAGGGGTCTGTATTTTTTCATTCCGTTCTCAGATGCTTGTAAATGGCTCCATTATCTTTGCAATTTCAATATTTATGGCGGCATATAGTCATCTAACAAACTTTCATAGGCTCACCATGGTAAATTGTCGATAGTGAACCAATGCCGACTAGTTCCAGATCGATCTCAGCAGTTGTGGTTTGATTCAAAGATGGGATGACCGATATTCGAATTCATGATCGGGATTATTATAGGCAGGTTGTGGTTTGATTCAAAGATGGGATGACCGATATTAGTAACCAGAATCCGTGAGTTAAATTAGAAAAATTACAGTAACATCAAGTCTTTCATATGTTTAGCTAAATTTGTATCTTCACCCAATAGGTGAAACAAAGAATCGAAAGACTTGGATAGTTATGGACATT